>NZ_CP022222.1:4584442-4885437 GCF_009930815.1 Bradyrhizobium sp. CCBAU 051011
CTCCGCTTCTTCCACCAGGCCGCGATAGGCGGCGAGATAATCCAGCGCCATGCGGCGCGCGGTAAACCGTGCTTCGAACTGTTTGCGGATGGCGGCCCGGTCCAGCGCAGCGAGACGGTCGACCACAGCGACCGCGCTGGTTTCGTCTTCCACGACGAAGCCGGTGAGGCCTGGGTCGATGATCTCCGGCACCGAGCCGCGGTTATAGGCAAGGACCGGCGTGCCGCAGGCCATGGCTTCGATCATCACCAGGCCGAACGGCTCCGGCCAGTCGATCGGGACAAGGAGGCCGATCGCGCCGCTGAGGAAATCGGGTTTCTCACGGTCGCTGATCTCGCCGATAAATTCGACCAGCGGATTGGCCTTGATCAGCGGGGAGATCAACTCATCGTAATATTCCTGGTCGGCGCGGTCGACCTTGGCTGCGATCTTGAGCGGAATACCGCATCGCGTCGCGATCCGGATGGCACGATCAACGCCCTTTTCCGGCGCGATGCGCCCGAGCACGGCGAGATAGGATGGCCTCACCTGCTGCGGCGTCAGCAGATCCTCCGGCAGTCCATGGTGAATGGTGCGCACCCAATTGGCCTGCGGCACCGGCCGCCGCTGTGAGTTGGAAATCGATATCACCGGGATCTTGGAGAAGGTCGTGAACACCGGCTGATGCTCCGGCAGGTCGAGCCGGCCGTGCAGCGTCGTCAAAAACGGCGTCGGCTGCCGGTAGAACAGCGAGAATGGATAGTAATCGAGATGAAAGTGCAGAAAATCGAACTCTTCATCGTCGCATTTCTGCCGCACGCGCTCCAGCATCACCATATGCAGCGCGTTGGGGTCGCGCACCGAGCCGTCGAGGCGCAAGGCCTTCGGCCAGGCTGCGTCGAGTTTCGCCGAGGTGCGGGAATCGCCGCTGGCGAACAACGTGACTTCATGCCCTAACGCTACCAGTTCTTCAGTCAGCCAGTGCACCACCCGCTCGGTGCCGCCGTACAGTTTGGGGGGAACAGCCTCCGTCAGCGGGGCGACCTGCGCGATGCGCATCTTTCGTCTCCTGTTTGGAATGATAGTTGAATGAAGCCCTCAGCCCGCAAGTCGACACCGGTGTGCCGATAGGTGGAACGTTCTTGCATCTGCGAAGTTCCACTCATCGGCGCATCTTGGTTCTTCCACACGACTGTCTTGCTGATGCCATCTGACAACAACAGATTTACGGCGACTTTGATGCTGCAGAATTGTTGCGCGCTGATGGCCGCGTGCCCGCAAAACCGCCGCAGTATCGTTCACGACCTCGTGCGCGACGCGCGTTAGGGATTCCCGTTCACTCTCAACAGGTTTGCAGACGACATGGACAATCTTTCAGGGTATGCGCGCCGGCCGTTTCCGTTTGTGTTGCGCTATCTCCGGCAGCGCCGCGCGGCCCATGCCGTCATTCTGACTGCTGTTGTGGCGGCGGTTGCCTGCTCCGTGGGCACGCAATACGGCGTGAAGCATCTGGTCGACAGCCTGACGGCCGGATCGGAACGTGCAGGAAGCGTATGGCTGGCATTCGCTTTTCTCATGTCGCTGATCGCGGCGGACAATCTGTTGTGGCGTGTCGCAAGCTGGACGGCGAGCTTCACTTTCGTGGGCGTCACCGGCGATCTCCGCCGTGACATGTTCCGGCATCTGACCGGTCATGCGCCCAGCTATTTCTCCGACCGGCTGCCGGGCATGCTGACCAGCCGCATCACCGCGACCTCAAATGCGGTTTTCACGGTCGAGAACATGTTCGTCTGGAACGTATTACCGCCGTGCATCGCGACCATTTCGGCAATTCTCCTGATCGGGACCGTCAGCCTGGCGATGTCCGCCGGGTTGATCGTCATCGCCGCCATCATGCTGATGGCGATGTTCCGCCTCGCCGCGGCGGGTAAGCCGCTGCATGACGATTTTGCCGACAAGGCCGCTGCGGTCGACGGCGAGATGGTCGACGTCATCAGCAATCTGCCGCTGGTTCGCGCGTTCTGCGGCCTCAGCTACGAACACGACCGCTTCGATGCCACCGTCGAGCGGGAACTCGACGCCCGTGGCCGCAGCCTGCGCTATCTCGAGAAGCTGCGGCTGCTACACGCCGTCGTGACAATCGTGCTGACGATCGCGTTGCTGGCATGGGCCATCGCGCTTTGGCAGCGCGGCGCGGCGACCACCGGCGATGTCGTGCTGGTCTGTACGCTCGGACTTTCGATCCTGAGCGCGACGCGCGACCTTGCAGTAGCACTGGTCGACGTGACCCAGCATGTCGCCCGCCTGACCGAGGCGATCGCCACCCTGTTGCTGCCGCACGAATTGAAGGATCATCCCGAGGCCGAGCCACTGATCCGCAGCGGCGCCGCCGTCGGATTCAATAACGTCGCATTCCATTATCCTGGCGGTGTTCAAGTGTTCGAAAAGTTCAACTTGCGCATTCAGCCGGGACAGCGGGTCGGTCTGGTCGGTCATTCCGGCGGCGGAAAATCCAGCCTGTTCACACTGCTGCAGCGCTTCTACGACGTCGAGCATGGCAGCATCACGATCGATGGCCAGGATATTGCGCGGGTGACGCAGCAAAGCCTGCGCGAAGCGATCTCGGTGGTGCCGCAGGACATCTCGCTATTTCACCGCTCGATCATGGAAAACATCCGCTACGGACGGCCGAACGCGACCGACGACGAGGTGCTGCGCGCGGCGATCGCAGCGCGGTGCGATTTCATCGAAAATCTCCCGGAAGGGATGGCGACCATCGTCGGCGATCGTGGTATCAAGGTCTCCGGCGGACAGCGGCAACGCATCGCCATCGCGCGCGCCTTCCTGAAGGACTCGCCGATCCTGCTGCTGGATGAAGCGACTGCTGCACTCGATAGCGAATCGGAGGAGGCGATCCGCGAGGCACTGTCGCGGCTGATGCGCGGACGCACCGTGATTGCCATCGCCCATCGTCTCGCCACCTTGCGCAATTTCGACCGCGTGGTGGTATTGCAGAACGGGCGGATCATCGAAGACGGACCGCCGGATATTCTGGTACAGGGAAGGGGCCCTTACCGCGAACTGGTCGCGCGCGAAATGGGCCGTCTCGCCAGCCACGCGGCCTGATCTGCGGCAGTAGCGTTTGCGTCCCGATGCGTCCCTCGCAACGCAAGGAAATCGCCTGAGGTCAATATGACAGCCGAAGTCACTCAATTCATCACCATTGAGGCTGCCGAACACGTCGCGGAATCGCCGTTCTATATTCCGATGACGGGACCGGCGACGCGGCAGCGCCGCTCGCTCAAGCACGACGACACCTTTATCGTACTCGACAGCCATGGCGACATCGGCGCCTCTGCCGGCGGGCCCGACGGCCTGTTCAATGCCGATACACGTTATCTCGCCCGGCTGGAGATGGTGCTCGACGACGTCCAGCCGCTACTGCTGGGCTCCAATCTGCGTGACGATAATTCGGCGTTGACCGTCGACCTCACCAATTCCGACGTGTACCGCAACGGTAGGCTGACGCTGCCAAAGGACACGCTGCACATCGTGCGCTCGATCTTCCTGTGGCGCGGCACCGCTTACCAGCGCATCGCCCTGCAAAATCACGGCGAGCGGCCGGCAAGTTTCGACCTGACGCTGCTGTTCGACAATGATTTCGCCGATCTGTTCGAGGTGCGCGGCGAGCGCCGACCGCGTCGGGGAATAGGTTCCAGCCGGCTGCTCGGGCCCGCCGACGTGGTGCTGGAGTATGCTGGGCTTGACGGCCAGGCCCGCATTACCGCCTTGCATTTCGAGCCGCGGCCGACCCGGCTCGCCGTCAATTCAGCGACCTATCATTTCGAACTCGAACCCGGGCAAGTGATCGCCCTGTTCGTCGCGGTGTCCTGCAACAAGCCGATCATGCAGAAGCCGGTACCGTTCTTTCGCGGCCTCCTGGCGCATCGCCGCGAGATGCGGCGGTCGACGGCCGGCGCAGCCAGCATCGAGACCTCGAACAATATCTTCAACGAGGTGCTGTGCCAGGCGATGGCCGATCTCAACATGCTGATGACGGACACGCCGCAGGGCAGATATCCCTATGCGGGCATTCCCTGGTATTCGACCACGTTCGGCCGCGACGGGCTGATCACCGCGCTGCAGATGTTGTGGGTCGATCCGCGCATCGCCAAGGGAGTGCTGCGGCGGCTCGCCCATTTTCAGGCCAAGACGGTCGATCCGCTCGCCGATGCCGAGCCCGGCAAGATCCTGCACGAGATGCGCGGCGGCGAGATGGCGGCGCTGCGCGAAGTGCCGTTCGCGCAATATTACGGCAGCGTCGATTCGACGCCGCTGTTCGTGCTGCTGGCCGGCCTCTATGTCGAGCGTACCAGCGATGACGACACGCTGGTCGAGTTGTGGCCCGCCATCGAAGCGGGCTTGCGATGGATCGACGGCCCCGGAGATCCCGATCGCGACGGTTTCGTCGAGTACCAGCGCGCCACCGAGCAGGGGCTTGCCAACCAGGGCTGGAAGGATTCGTTCGATGCGATCTTCCACGCCGATGGACAGCTCGCCGAGGGCTATCTCGCGCTGGCGGAAGTTCAGGGATATGTCTTCGCCGCCAAGCGGCTGGCGGCACGTTGCGCCCGCCGGCTCGGAAAGATCGATCGCGCGGCGGAACTGGAATCCGCTGCGCTGTTGCTGGCCGAGCGCTTCGAAGAGGCGTTCTGGTGCGAGGAGCTCGGCACCTACGCGCTGGCGCTCGACGGCGCCAAACGGCCGTGCAAGGTGCGAACTTCCAATGCCGGCCAGCTTCTCTTCACCGGCATCGTCCGAACCGATCGCGCCCGTCGCGTCGCGGCCGATCTGATGAGCCAGAAATTCTTTTCGGGATGGGGCATCCGCACCGTGGCCTACGGCGAGGTTCGCTACAATCCGATGTCCTATCACGACGGCTCGATCTGGCCGCACGACAATGCGCTGATCGCGCTCGGCTTCGCGCGTTACGGCCTGAAGCATTCGGTCGCGCATCTGTTCAAGGGCCTGTTCGATGCCGCGAGCTACATGGACTTGCGGCGGCTGCCGGAATTGTTTTGCGGATTCCGCCGCGAAAAGCGCCGAGGTCCGGTGCTCTATCCCGTCGCCTGCGCGCCGCAGGCCTGGGCCAGCGCGACGCCCTTCACGCTATTGGAAGCGGCGCTCGGCCTCGAATTCGATGCCGCGCGCGGCGAGATCCGCCTTCGCGACCCAAAGCTGCCGGAATTCCTCAACGAGGTGGTGTTGCGCGATCTGCAACTCGGGCCGTCCAGCGTCGACTTGAGGGTGCGCCGCCACGACGATGAGGTCTCGCTCGAAGTATTGCGCACCCGCGGCCAGATTCAGGTGTCGATCGTATTGACGCATTAGCGATGGCGGATTCGGGTAACCGAAGCGTCCGCCAAGATCAGGAGACCATATGCGCGCCGGTATTCTTGTCCTATCTTTGATCGCCGGGTTAGCGATGAGCCTTCCGGTATCGGCAGCGGAAGACGGCGGAACGCAGGGAAGCCGCGCCGCGCCGGCCGATGCCGCGAAAGATGCCACGAAAAAGGAACCGGCGCCTCCACCTTCGGTCACGGTGATCGGGGCCCGTGACGCGCTCGGCATTCTGGGTCGCGAGGTCCGCAGTGCAGCCAACGAGAATATGGGACGCATCGTCGACGTGATTGTGGACCGCGAGGGCGCTGTACGCGCCGCGGTCATCGATTTCGGCGGATTTCTCGGTGTCGGCAGCCGAAAGATAGTCGTGGACTGGAGTGCGCTGCATTTTGGTCGAGTCGCCAATAAGAGCGACAGCATCACCCTGGAGCTGACGAAAGAACAGGTGACGGCGGCGCCGGAATACAAGCAGGACGCGCCGGTAATCGTGCTCGGTGCGGCTGGCCGCCTACAGCCGTGGGATTTCGACAAGTAAGGGAGAAAACGATCTGGTCGCGCTCCCGTCCCAGTCGCTCGATCTGATGAACGACGATCGCCAGAGGCGATCCGCCGGCGAGAGCAATATCGTGCCGCAGCCGCCCGCTCCCAGCGAGCGGCCCAAACCGTCGATTGAGAGCCAGCGTGGCCTCGACTGGTTCATCTTCTTCCTCGCCGACGTGCAGACCGGGTTCGGTCCGTTCATTGCGGTCTATCTGACCACGCAGAAATGGACGCAGGTCGAGATCGGCTTCGTGCTGTCGATCGGCGGGATCATCGGCCTGCTCGGGCAGATGCCGGGCGGGGCCGTGGTCGATGCAGCCCGTTCCGAGCGGCTGGTGGCGGGGCTCGCGGTCGCCACCATCGGCTGCGCCGCGCTGGCCTATGCGCTATGGCCAATTTTTCCGGTCGTGACCGCGGCGGCGGTGCTGCATGCGCTGGCGAGCTGCGTGCTGGGTCCGGCAATCGCGGCCATCAGTCTCGGTCTGGTGGGGCCACTCGCGATCGGGGAGCGGCTCGGGCGCAACGCCCGTTTCGCGTCCCTCGGCAACGGTTCGGCGGCGGCGCTGATGGGCGCATGCGGCTATCTGTTGTCGAGCCAGTCGGTGTTCTTCGTCACCTTCCTACTCACAATCCCCACCTTGCTGGCGCTTACCCGGATTCGTGGCCAGGAAATCAACGTGGCGCAGGCACACGGCGCCTTGAGCGAGGACAGGGCTACCACGGCCACCGACAAGGAGGCGACCAGTGTGCTGCATCTCCTCCGGCAGCGCCCGCTGCTGATCTTCGCCGGCGGAGTATTACTGTTTCAACTTGCCAACGCCGCCATGCTGCCGCTCATGGCCGGCGTGGTCACGACGCGATCGGCTCAATGGGCGCCGGTGCTGATTGCGGCCTGCATCATCGTACCTCAAGCGATCGTCGCGCTGACTTCACCCTCGGTCGGGCGCAAGGCGCAGGCCTGGGGGAGGCGGCCGCTGCTGCTCATGGCGTTCGGCGCGCTGGCGATCCGCGGATTGCTGTTCGCAGTCGTGCGCGATCCCTATCTTCTGGTTCTCGTGCAGGTGTTCGACGGCATCACCGCGGCCGTACTCGCCGTGATGGTGCCGCTGATTGTGGCCGATGTCGCCTATGGCAGCGGCCACTTCAATCTGGCGCAGGGCGTCGTCGGCACTGCGACCGGCATCGGTGCATCGCTCAGTACGGTGCTGGCGGGCTATATCAGCGACACCTTTGGCAGCAGCATCGCCTTTACGGGCTTGGCCGGAATTGCAGCCCTCGGCCTGACCGTGATCTGGCTGTTCATGCCGGAGACCCGGCGAACCGGGTAAGCCGCCCGGTCAACAGTGCGGCGATGACCAGCGACGCGCCGATTCCGGCGACGCAGGCGGTCCATCCAGAGCGGTCGAACAATTGGCCCAGTGCGGCGCTTCCGACGAGACCGCCGAAGAAATAGCTGGCGAGGTAGGTTCCGCTGGCAATGCCGCGGTTGTCGCTGGCGGCCTGCCCGACAAAGCCGGTGGCGCAGGCCTGTGCGAAGAACGTACCGACGCCGACCAGCACCATTCCCGCGAGCACCGCCAATAGATGCGAAGACAGCATCATGGGCAATCCCAGCGCGGCGACCGCAAGCGCGGCCCAGATCGCCGGGCGCGTGCCCAAGCAGGCTACCGCCTTGCCGGCGAACAGTGTCGTGAACACGGAGGGCGCAAACACGAAATAGACAAAGCCGAGATCCATCCGCCCCAGCGACAGCGGCGCGCGAACCAATACGAAATTGACGTAGGTGAAAGTGCCGATGAAAACGAACAGAATACAGAAGCCGATCGCAAAGGCCGCGCGGAGCGCCGGATTGCGCCAATGCGCGAGCGTCGCCGCGAACGGCGACGGCGCCGCGGATACCGCCTGCATCGGCTCGACGCGCTGGATGGTGAAATACACCAGCACGGCGCCGGCGAGGTTGAGCAGCGCGAAGAAATAGAAATTTGAGGCCAGCCCGAGCGTGTCGACCACTGCCGCCGACACCAGGCGTCCGATCAGATTGCTTGCGACGTTGCCGGTGATGTACGCCGCGAAGGCGCTACCCGCATCCATCGCGCTGCATTGCTCGCCGAGATAGGCCAGAGTCAGCGCAAACGCCGAGGCCATGCAGAGGCCCTGCGCGATCCGAAGTACGGTGAATGTCGTGAGGTCGGGCGCGATCGCCAGCAAGGTGGTCGGAATCGCCAGCAGGATCAGGCTCATGAGAATGCCGCGCCGACGGTCGATATGCGGACTCAGGAAGCCGACAACGAGGCTGGCGATCGCCATGCCCAGCGTGCTGGCGTTGACCGCGACGCCCATCTCGGCGGGCGACACGTTGTAGTGCCGCGTCAGCGAGGGAAGGATGGCCTGCGTCGCGAACAGATCGACCACGGTCAGGAACGCCGTGAGGCCAATGATGAAGGATCGCAGCACCGGGCCCGGCGAGTGACCATGCACTTCCACCGCTTCGGTTTCCATCGGCGCGGAAATGCCGGTCATGGCGCTTCTCACTGTCATCTCGGAAAAAGGAAGGATGTGACGGCCGGGGCGTGCGGGGCGACACGGGGATTCCAAGCCGTCACATCCGGCAACGAGGCGTCGGGTGGCGCTCGTTACAGCTCCTTACATGTTGTGATCGTGCGGATCCTTACGGACGTCGCCGACATAGAGGATGACGGTTTCCTTGCCGAGGTTCTTCCACCAGTGCGAGGTGCCGGCGACTTCCGGCCTGATCTCGCCGGCCTTGTGCACGATCGGCTCCGAACAGTTGCTGGCGTATTCAACGATCTCGCCCTGCTGGACGTAGATCAGCGCGGGACGATCGTCATGGCTGTGCCAGGGGACGATGCCGCCGGGCTCGATCGTCAGCTTGCGGAAGCGCAGCTCACGATCCCTGATGTTGGCGGGCTGCTTCTCGAGGTTGATCGAGCCAAGCGTGACGTCAGTGACGCCGACCGGCTTGTAGTCGACCATCGGGCGGACGTTCGCTTGCATCTTCCCGGCCGGGCATTCACCGGCCACGGCAGTGGAGGTCGCTGCAAACGAGCCCGCGATGAGTGCGGTAAGCGCGAGGCCTCGCCGCATCGCGCGTGAGGCGAGATTTGATTTGGACATGTCGTGGTCTCCTCTTGAGGTTTTGCCTCGGCCCGAAAGATCCGGCCGGCTACGCCCGCGAAAATCATTGAATTCGCGACCAGGAGGAAATGCCGGTTGGCTCTCGACTCCATAGCGTCGCGCTATGTGCGGCGGAGATCGATTGCAGTCGGCTTGCAGGTTCCTCAATGCGCCGCGGCTATCGAACCGATTGTGCAACGGCATTTCTCATTCGGATCAGGCCGCCCTCTGATGGGACAGCGCCCGATTGGCGGGCGTCACCATCCAGAGGAATCCCGATGAAAACCTTTTCCAAAACCCTGATTGCCGCCGCTGCGTTTGCCGCCGTCGCCACCACGGCCTTCTCGCAAGTTCCATGGGAATTCAACCCGGGCATGGCCTACATGTATGCCGGCCCCGGCAAGATGTCGGCGATGGCCATGGCCGCGAGCCCCAAGAATCACGACGCGATGATGAAGAACGCCAAGAAGGTCCCGAACAATACCGTGTTCTTCATGGACAAGGGCCAGCTCTACTCGACCTCGGGCATGCTCGACCCCACCGGCAATTTCTATCTGCCCTGATCAAGGCACAATGAAAGTTTGGGCCGCCCTTGCGGGGCGGCCCGGACCAGAAAATAATATGGGGAATGCTGGAGCAAGCCATGACGACAATGCTGACGCCCGCCAACG
The DNA here is from genome assembly GCF_009930815.1 of Bradyrhizobium sp. CCBAU 051011. Taxonomy (NCBI): domain Bacteria; kingdom Pseudomonadati; phylum Pseudomonadota; class Alphaproteobacteria; order Hyphomicrobiales; family Nitrobacteraceae; genus Bradyrhizobium; species Bradyrhizobium sp. CCBAU 051011. The sequence goes on from NZ_CP022222.1 coordinate 4,594,171, forward strand.
CCGAACGTCTCAAGCAGGCGTTCCAGCAATGCCGCGACATGGAAGGCTCGTTGCGCGAACAGCTCGAGGCCTACGCGGCGGCGGGGCGGGAGATATTTCCGGCCTATGGCGAAGCGGTCGACCGGCTGGTGGCGCGGCTCAATGAGAACGGCGGCGGCGAAAATGCGCCGCGGGTAGGCGAGGCGATGCCGCCCTTCCTGCTGCCGGACGAGACCGGCAACCTGGTCAGCCTGAAGTCATTAATCGATCGAGGACCGGTCGCGGTGATGTTCTATCGCGGTCACTGGTGCCCTTATTGCCGGCTAAATGTCCGGGCTGTGATCCAGGCCCACGTCCGGATCACGGCGTTGGGTGCGCAAGCCGTTGCGATCATGCCGGAGACGCAGGCCTATGCTGAAAGATTCAAATCCGAGGCCAACGCGCCGTTCCCTGTGCTGACCGACCTCGACAATGGCTACGCGCTGTCGCTCAACCTTGCGATCTGGCTCGGCGCCGAAATCCAGCGGCTGCTGTCATACCAGGACATGGCGAGCTTTCACGGCAATGACGGCTGGGTGCTGCCGATCCCGGCGACCTTCGTGGTCGGTCGCGACGGGCTGGTGAAGGCGCGCTTCGTCGATCCCGATTTTCGCAAGCGCATGGAGATCGACGACCTGCTCGCCGCGCTAAAGAGTGCGAGTGAAGAGCGGTAGCTCCTTGGCGCCTTCGGAATGCGCATGGCGGAAGGCGCTGCCTACCGTTCCTCCTCCATGACTTCGGTAACTTCGTACAGATGCGGATCGATGTCGCTGGTGATTTCGTCGAAGTGACCCCATCGCTTGCGAAACTCCGGCGATTGATGGGCCGATCGCAGCAGATCGCGATTTTGCCATTGCACGTAGTTGACGATGCGGCGGCCATCGAGGCTGCGATGCAGACTGATGGAAACAAAACCCGGCTGGCGCGCCATGAAGCGGGCGCGCTCGGTCATGACCGATAGCGCCTCGGCCTGCTTCTCGGGCTCTGACTCGATGATCGTGATCTGGGTAACGGGCTGTTTGTCGGTGTGGATCTGCGGCATGGCTGATCTCCCTTGTTGGCCGGGGGCCTTGCGTCAACCATGGAAATTCCCGGAATGGGAGGCAGTTCCGAAGCATCAGCCGAAAGCTTGATCTGACCTCATCAGGGCAAGGAGCAGGACCTATGCAGTTCCGCCCTTGCGCATAAATTGCTGCCAGTCGGCACCGCGCAGCATGCGCATCACGGCGGATGCCACGGCGGTCCGTTCACGCCCCGCAACGCCGTAGAGGTTCACGGTCCGGCGCGCATCCAGCCCTTCGACGGCAGCGCGCTTCAGCGTCGGTGGGATAGAGGCCGTGTCAGGCACCACGGCAATGCCGATATCGGCCTCCAGCAGCTCGATCAAATCGCGTTCTGACGCGATCTCATGGCTGCGATCGACGTCGAGACCGTGCTCGCGAAGCGAAGCGTTCACCCGCGTTGCATGCTCGCAGTAATTTCGCGACAGCAATTGCTCGGCGCGCAGATCGCCAAAATCGATTTTCTCGCGCGTTGCCAGTGGGTGGTTCTTGTTGACGACGAACTGAAAGTTTTCTGTGAACAGCGGCCAGGCGTCGAGCCGGTCCCACTCTTCGCTGATTTCGGCGGCAATGCCTAGCTCGGCTTCGCCCTTCTTGAGAAACTCCGCCACTTCGTGGGCATTGCCGCGCAGAAAGCGGAACTCCAGGCGGTTGAACATCCGCTTGATCTGGTCGAGGTGCGGGATCAACAGCGACAGGTCGACGGAATGGGTGAGCGCGATCCTGAGCGCGCCGACTTCGCCGCTCTTGAAGGAAGAGGCAAGCTCGCGGGCGCCGGTCGCGGCCTCATAGCATTGCTTGAGCAGCGGATGCATGCGCTGGCCGAGTTCGGTGAGTTGCGCGGCGGGCCGCTCGCGGCGAAACAGATCGCCGCCAAGTTCGGCTTCCAGTTGCTTGATGGCCCGCGTCAGCGATGGTTGCGTGACGTTGCAATCGTCGGCGGCGCGCGTGAAGTTGAGCACGCGCGCAACCGCGAGGAAGTAGCGAACCTGATGCATCTCCATGGCCGTGCCCCGGTCTGTCGTGCGGCAAAGCTACCCGATCGCGCCCCCCGATGACTACCCAAACCGCCATAGCGCCGACGTATGGTTTTGGAAGCCAAACGGCATTTTCTTAGACCCCGCCCGCCGTGCAGGCTGAAGCTGAGCGGTCTCGTCGAGAGGCTGATCAGCCACACGAAGGGAGGCCCATGAATATCCAGCTCAAAACCCAGAATACTGCGGCCCGGCGCCCGCTTTCCGGCAAGGTCTCGCTTATCACGGGATCGACCAGCGGCATCGGGCTCGGGATTGCCCGCGCATTGGCGGAAGCCGGCTCGGCGGTGGTGCTGAACGGTTTCGGCGTTGCGACCGAGATTGCAAAAGCGCGGGATCGGATCGAAGCCGATTTCGACGTCAAGGTCAGCTATTCTGCGGCCGATATGACGAGCCCGGAGGCGATCGCCGAGATGATTGCAGCCACCGTCGCCAGCCACGGACGGCTCGATATTCTGGTCAACAATGCCGGCATCCAGCATGTCGCGCCGCTCGATCAGTTTCCGGTCGAGAAATGGGACGCGATCCTGTCGATCAATCTGTCGTCGGCGTTTCACACCACGCGGCTCGCGCTGCCCGCGATGCGTCAGAACAGGTTCGGGCGGATCATTAACATCGCCTCCGCGCACGGGCTGGTCGCGTCGCCTTTCAAGGCGGCCTATATTGCCGCCAAACACGGCATTGTCGGCCTGACCAAAGTCGCGGCGCTGGAGACGGCGGAAGACGGCATCACCTGCAACGCGATCTGTCCAGGCTACGTCTACACGCCGCTGGTCGAGGCACAGATCGACGGCCAGGCCAAGGCGCATGGCATTTCCCGCGAGCAGGTCATCCGCGACGTGTTGCTGGCGCAGCAGCCGAACAAGCGTTTTGCCACGGTCGAAGAGCTCGGCGCGCTCACGGTGTTTCTTGCCAGCGATGCGGGAGCGTCGATTACCGGTGCTGCGTTGCCGGTCGATGGCGGATGGACCGCGCACTAAATCAACCAGCATTCAGGGAGCGTGACATGAAGGACGTTCAGGGCATTCATTCCTCGGCGAAGGCCAATTCGCCGGACACGCCCGGGCCCGGACAGGTGGTGCTGGTGCTGCAGGGCGGCGGTGCGCTCGGCTCCTACCAGGCCGGCGTCTATCAGGCGTTGCACGAGGCCGGGATCGAGCCGGACTGGATCATCGGCACCTCGATCGGTGCCATCAACGCCAGCCTGATCGCCGGCAATTCGCCACAGGACCGGCTGTCGCGTCTCCGCAAATTCTGGAAGAAGATGGAGCAGAGCCCGGTCTGGAGCTTTCGCGATACCTTTCCGGGCTTCAACGAAAAGCTGTCTTACTGGTCGACCGTGACCAACGGCATTCCCGGTTTCTTCCGGCCCAACCCGCTGGCCCATGCCGGCGACAGCTATCCGCTCGGCGCCGACAATGCCGGCTATTATTCGATCGCGCCGCTGGAGCGGACCTTGAGCGAGCTGGTCGATTTCGATCTGGTCAATCAATGTACGCCCCGCCTGACCGTTGGCGCAGCCCATGTCCGCACCAGCCAGATGCGCTATTTCGACAGCCGGGATTGCGAACTTGGCGTCAAGCACATCATGGCCTCTGGCGCGCTGCCGCCGGCGTTCCCGGCGGTGCGCATCGAGGGCGAGCTCTATTGGGATGGTGGGATCCTATCGAACACGCCGACGGAAGCCGTGTTCGACGACAATCCGCGCAAGAACTCGCTGATCTTCGCCGTTCATCTGTGGAATCCGTCCGGCGCCGAGCCGACCACGATGGCGGAGGTGCTGAACCGTCACAAGGACGTGCAATATTCGAGCCGGATCGCCAGCCACATCGCCCGCCAGCAGCAGGCGCATCGGCTGCGCCATGTCATCAACCAGCTCGCGGCGCGCCTGCCGGAGGCTGAGCGCAATAACGAGGCGGTGAGGGAGCTAGTGGGTTACGGCTGCCCGACCCGGATGCATGTGGTGCGGCTGCTCGCCCCGCAGCTCAGCCGCGAGGACCACACCAAGGACATCGATTTCAGTCCATCCGGCATCATGCAACGCTGGGACGCCGGCTACCGCCACACCAGCTCGGTGCTCGAAAAGAAGCCCTGGGTCGGCAAATTCGATCCGCTCTCCGGCGTCGTCCTCCATGAGCAGATGGAAGCCCTGCTGGAAGCGGCGGAATAGCAGACTTATGCGATGATGGAGGGCGCGATCGTCTTGCGATAAAGCGCGCTATAGCACGCGGCCGACAGGTCCCAGCTAAAGGAACGCGCCATCGCACTTCGCCGCATCGCGTCGAGCTTGTCCTTGGCGCGGAAGGCGTCGAAGGCGCGCCTGACGCCGCCGAGGAAGGATTCTGCGGACGGTTGCGGAAACAGGAAACCGGTTTCGCCGTCCTGGATGGTTTCCGCCAGCCCGCCGGTCTGGTGGCCGATCGGCAGCGATCCGAACCGCTGCGCATACATCTGGCTCAGCCCGCACGGCTCGAACCGCGACGGCATCAGCGTGAAATCGCTGCCGGCAAAGATTCGCCGCGCCTGGGCGTCGTTGAAGCCGATGACGACGCCGATTGCATCCGGCCTGCGGCGATGCGCATTGACGAGCGCCTGTTCGATCTGGGCCTCGCCGCTGCCGGTTACCACGATCTGCCCACCGGCCTCGATGATTTCGTCGGCGGCGGACAACACGAGGTCGACGCCCTTCTGGTGAACCAGACGCGCGACCAGGCCGAACAGCGGGCCGCGCGACACCGCGAGGCCAAACTGCTTGCGGACGTAATCGGCATTGGCCTGTTTGCCTTTCCAGTCGCCGGGGGCAAAGGTCTGCGCCAGATGCGCACAGGCGCTGGGATCCCAACTTTCGTCGATGCCGTTCAGGATGCCGGTCAGTTGCGCGGCGTTCGAGCGCTGCTGCAGCAGGCCTTCCAGCCCGCAGCCGAGTTCGCGCGTCGTGATCTCCTTGGCGTAGGTCGCGCTGACGGTGGTCAGATGCGAGGCGTAGACCAGGCCGCCCTTGAGGAACGACACGTGGTCGTAAAATTCGAGCCCATCGATGTGGAAGGAACTTTCGGGAGCCCCGATCCGGCGCAGCGCGTCCGGCGGGAACAGGCCCTGATAGGCGAGGTTGTGGATGGTCAGGATCGAGGGAATCTTCGTGCCCCTCCATGCCAGATAGGCTGGCGCCAGGGCGGCCTGCCAATCGTTGGCGTGGATCAGGTCTGCTGCCCAATTCTTGTCCACGTTGCCCGCGGCAAGTTCGGCCGCGGCAGAGGCAAACCGGCCGAACCTGATGTCGTTGTCCGGCCAGTCATGTCCCGATTCGTCGCCATAGGGGTTGCCAGGCCGGTCGTACAATTGCGAGCACAACAGCACGTAGACGGGCATACCATCCTTGGTGGCTGCCCGCCCGAGCGAGCAGGCTGGCATCTGTGCCAGCGCACCGCATTCTCCAACAATTTCAATGTGGGTGAGCTGTTCGAGAATGTCCCGGTAACCGGGCAGCATGACCCGGACGTCACTCCAGCGGCGCAGCGCCCGAGGTAGCGCCGCAGAAACGGCAGCAAGTCCGCCTACCCGGACGAAGTCATCCATCTCAGTGGTGACGAACAAGACCTTCACGGAAAACGTCCTCGTACCAGCCGCGATGAAACAGATGCAAGAATAGGTCCAACTTCCTTACCCGTTATAACGCTGGCTCCGAATAGTCGTTCCTCTGCGACTACTTCCCTGTCGGGGCTGCACAATTTAGGGTCACGGCCACCAACAACGAATGGCCGCAAAAGGCCGAAGGAGTTCGACGCAATGACCATAGCCGGCAATGATCAGGGGAATTTGACAGGCAGCTTCGCAGGCCTGCGGGTCCTCGATTTCTCAACCACGATTGCCGGACCGCATTGTACACGAATGCTCGCCGATATGGGAGCCGAGGTTATCAAGATCGAGACCGAGGAAGGCGAGACGATGCGAACCCGTCCGCCGGTACGGAATAACTGCTCGACGGCCTTCGGCCAGCTCAATGTCGGCAAGAACAGTATTGTTCTGGATCTGAAATCGTCGAAGGGAGTGGAGGCGGTTCGCCGGCTGGTCGCGACCGCTGACGTGCTGATGGAGAATTTCCGTCCAGGCGTGATGCGGCGATTGAAGCTAGACTACGCCTCGCTGCACGAGCTCAACCCGAAACTGGTCTATTGCTCGATCTCGGGATACGGCCAGACCGGGCCGTCGGCGGAGCTGCCGGCCTATGCGCCGGTGATTCACGCAGCCTCCGGCTATGAGATGGCGCATCTAGCCTATCAGCCGGGACGCAGCCGGCCGGACTATTGCGGCATCTATCATGCCGACGTGCTCACCGGCGTCTACGCGTTCGGCGCCATCTCGGCGGCGCTTTACCAGCGCGCGGCGACCGGGCAGGGCCAGCATATCGACGTCTCGATGTTGGAATCCATGCTGAGCCTGACGCTGAACGAATTGCAGTGGTCGCAGTTCGAGGTGAAGCCGACGCAGCGGCCGATGTTCGGCCCGATCGAGACGACGGACGGCTATGTGATGATGGCGATCGCCAGCGAGAAAACCTTTCAGAGCCTGATGCAGGTGATCGGCCACCCCGAGTGGGTGAGCGATCCGCGCTTTGCCAAATATTCCGATCGGCGAGAAAACTGGACGAGCCTGATGGAAGGCGTCGAAGCGTGGTCGCGCACCGTGACGACTGAGCAGTGCCTCGCTGCACTCAATACGCACGGCGTTCCGTCCTCGGCCTATCGCACCGTCGCTGAAGCGCTGCGCGATCCGCAGATTGCCCATCGCGGCGCATTGGCCGAGGTCGAGGATGGCGGCGGCTCCTTCAAGGTACTCAACCTGCCGTTCCGCATGTCGGGCGCCAAGGTGTCGGCGGCGTCGCGCATGTCGACGCTCGGCGAGCACACGCGTGCTTACTTGAAGGAGACCGGCCTGTCCGACGACGAGATCGCATCCTTTGCCGGCAAGGCGCAGGCGATCGCGCGTGGCTGACAGCGCGGTCCGCATAGCGAAACATTAACCTGCGGCGTTTTCATCCACGGCGTGTGATCGGCCTTGCCCGCGACTGCGTTTCCGGACAATCTTGCGGGCAGCCATACCTGATCCGGAATACCGGACGGACGACACATCGGAGGAAACACAATGAAGGCGGCGATCCGTTCGAGCGCGCTCGCGCGAATATTTCTTGTGGCGGGATTTGGTGTGGCATTGTCAGCAATGCCCGCTAGCGCGCAGAAGGCGGGCGGCAGCATCACGGTCGGCCTTGAGCTCGACATCCCCGGCTTCGACGTGTTGAAGGTCGGCGTTTACGACACCGCAGCGCTCACCGCCTCATCGGCGCTGTTCGATACGCTCACCTATCTCGATGACAACGGCAAGCCGCAGCCGAAGCTGGCACTGTCCTGGGAGCCCTCCGAGGACTTCAAAATGTGGACCTTCAAGCTGCGTCCGGGCGTCAAGTTCCACGATGGCACGCCGTTCAACGCCGAAGCTTTCAAAGCGAATTTCGACCGGCAGAAGGATCCCGCCAACAAGTGCCGCTGCGCCTTCTATATCTCCAACGTCAACGATGTTCAGGCGCCGGATGAACTGACGTTGGTCTATAACCTCAATGACCCGTCGGTAAACTTCCCCTCGCTGGTGTCCTACGCGAGCCAGACCAACGCGATACACTCTCCGACCGCGTGGAAGACCAAGGGCGATGAATACAACCGCAATCCCGTCGGCACCGGTCCCTACATCCTGAAATCCTGGACGGCCGGGGATCGCATGATCCTGGAGAAAAATCCGGATTACTGGGACAAGGACAAGATCTATTTCGATCGCATCACGCTGAAGCCGCTGCCCGATGCGCAATCGCGCTTCGCCAGCCTGCAATCGGGTGAGGTCGACCTGATCTGGGATGACGAATATAGCGCCGACAATATCCAGAAGGCGCAAAAAGATTCCAAGCTGACGGTGCATACCTATGCGGGGTCGGGTGCGCAGGTATACGCCTTCAACACCAAGGTTGCGCCATTCGACGACATTCGCGTCCGCCAGGCACTGGTAATGGCGCTTGACCGCAAGAAGATGTCGCAGGCCATTACCAATGGTCTCTCTAAACCCGCCTCCAATCCCTATGGCGACGGCTCCTGGGTCAAATGCAAGGACGACGGTGCGCTTCCCGAAGACCTTGAGAAGGCCAAGGCGCTGATCAAGGACTACGGCAAGCCTGTCGAGTTCAAGATGCTCGTCACGGCGACACCACGCGGACGCATGGTTGGCCAGGTGCTGCAGCAGTTGTGGAAGCGGGCCGGCGCCAACATGGAGATCGAGCAGGTCGATCAGGCCACCATCCCGCCGCGCGCCTTCATGCGCCAGTTCCAGTTGACGCCGTGGCGAATTGTCGATCTGGCTGATCCTGACATACAGATGTACTCCAACTTCAAGACCGGAAGTCCGGTGGCGCTTGCCAACTACTCCAATCCGGAACTCGACAGGCTGCTGGATCACGCCCGCACCACGGCCGATACCAATAAGCGAATTGACGACTATTGCGCGATCAGCCGGCTGATCAACAAGGAGGCGATCTGGTTCTGGACGTTCCAGAACACCTATTATGCGATCTCGACTGCCAAGCTGAAGGGCTTGCCCAAGATGTATAGCGGGAAGATCGACGTATCGCGCGCCTGGAAGGAATAGCCGCCTATGGCGTTCTTCGTCGCACGCCGGCTCCTGTATCTGGTGCCGGTGCTGATTGCGGTTTCGCTGCTGACCTTCTCGATCGCATCGCTGCTGCCGGGCGATCTGGCGTACACCATCCTCGGTGACCAGGCTACGCCGGAGAACGTGGCGGCGCTGCGACGTGACATGGGGTTGGATCAGCCGATCTGGTGGCGCTATCTGAGTTGGCTCGGCGGCGTGCTGCAGGGCGATTTCGGCCGTTCGTTCCGCACCGGCCAGACGGTGCTGCAGGCCGTCACCGAGCGGCTGCCGGTCTCGATCGAGCTGATGCTGCTGGCGCAACTCGGCGCGCTCGGGATCGGCGTTCCCCTGGCGATCGTCTGCGCCGCGCGCAGCGGTGGACCGTTCGACCGCTTCATGACCGGTACCGCGTTCGGCATGCTGTCGGTTCCAACCTTCCTGTCCGCGATCCTGCTGATCTACTTTTTTGCGGTCGAACTGCGCTGGCTGCCGGCGACCGGCTATGTGCCGTTCGGCGAAGACCCTGCCGCAAATCTGCGCTTCATGGTGCTGCCGGCGCTGACGCTTGCACTCGCCGAATGGCCCAGCATCATGCGCGTGCTGCGATCCGACATGATTGCGACGCTGCAGGAAGACTATATCTCGCTGGCCAAGGCCAAGGGCCTGAAGGCCTCGCGCATTCTGTTCGTGCACGCGCTGAAGCCGTCGTCGCTCACGCTGGTCACGATTACGGGCATAAATATCGGCCGGTTGATCGGTGGCGCGGTCATCGTGGAAACGATCTTCGCCCTTCCGGGCATCGGCCGGCTGTTGATTGGAGCGATCCTCACACGTGACCTGATCATCCTGCAGGGGGTGGTGCTGCTGGTCGGTGCGGGTTTCGTCATCATGAACTTCATCGTCGACATGCTCTACGCCGTTCTCGATCCCAGGATTCGCCATGGCCACGCTTGAACTCGACGTAGCCGAGGAGGCCGTAAGCCAGCCTGTGCGCAAGGGCCGACGGCTTGGCGTGCTGTTCTGGGCGGCGATCGGCTGGTTGATTTTCGTGATCGCTGTGGCGGTTTTTGCCAACGTCCTGCCGCTGCAGAGCCCCACCGACATGGATATGCTGGAGCGGCGCGCGCCATTCTCCGCCGAGCATTGGCTCGGCACCGACGGGCTCGGCCGCGACGAACTCTCGCGCCTGATTCATGGCGCGCGGATATCGCTGGTTGTCGGCGTTTGCGCGCCGGTGATCGGGCTCGTCATCGGCGGCGCGCTCGGCATGCTTGCGGGCTATTTCCGCGGCCGGTTCGAATCGATGGTGGTCGGCAGCATGGATGTGCTGCTGGCGTTTCCGCCTCTGATTCTGGCGCTGGCCGTGACCGCCTATCTCGGGCAGTCGATTTTCAACCTGACCCTGATTCTCGGCCTGCTCAGCGTTCCCGCCTTCATGCGGGTGGCGCGGGCGGCGACGCTGACGCTGGCGCGGCGCGAATTCGTGATCGCCGCGCAAGCGCTGGGCGCGACGCATGCACGGATATTGCTGCGCGAATTGCTACCCAATGTCATGCTGCCGCTGCTGGCTTTCTTCCTGCTCGGCGTTGCCGTCATCATCGTGGTCGAGGGCTCGCTGTCATTCCTCGGTCTCGGCGTGCCGCCGCCGATATCGAGCTGGGGCAGCATGATCGGGGAGGGGCGCGAAAGCCTCGATGTGGCGCCGCGGCTCGCTTTCATGCCTGCGGCGGCCATGTTCCTGACCGTACTGGCCTTCAATCTCGTCGGTGACACGCTTCGTGCGCTCACCGATCCACGTCAGGGCGCGCTGTGACCGGAAATACCTTGCTGTCCGTTGAGGATGTTACCGTCGATCTGCCGACGCCGCGCGGCAATCTACGCGCCGTTGATCATGTCGATCTCACCGTTGGCGCCGGGCGCACGCTCGGCGTCGTCGGCGAATCCGGCTGCGGCAAGACCATGCTGTCGCGGGCGATCCTGCAATTGCTGCCGAAGAAGGCAAAACTCTCCGGCCGCGTGATGTTCGACGGGCAGGACTTGCTGCGGCTGCCGCCGGAGAAGCTGCGCCAATTGCGCGGCCGGTCGCTGGCGGTCGTGTTCCAGGATCCGATGACCTCGCTCAACCCGGTGCTGACGATCGGCACCCAGTTGATCGAAACGCTGCAGGAGCACCTTGAACTCGACGATGCTGCCGCCACGCGACGAAGCGTCGAATTGCTGACGGCGGTCGGAATCCCCGCGCCCGAGCAGCGGCTGGCGCAGTATCCGCACCAGCTTTCCGGCGGGATGCGGCAGCGCGTGGCGATCGCGATCGCGCTGTCATGCGAACCGAAACTCCTGATCGCGGACGAACCGACCACCGCGCTCGACGTGACGATCCAGGCGCAGATCCTCGATCTCCTGGCGCGCGAGCAGCGCCGCCGGCACATGGCGATGATCATCATCACCCACGACCTCGGCGTCGTTGCCGGGCGCACCGACGAAGTCGCCGTCATGTATGCCGGCCGGGTGGTCGAGCGCGCCCCGACGCCTGATTTGTTCAAGAAAATGCGGATGCCCTATACCGAAGCGCTGCTTGCCGCTCTCCCGCGGCTCGACGCCGCGCCCCATACGCCGCTGCCGGCGATATCGGGGCGTCCGCCCGATCCGACCCGGCCGCTGCGGGGCTGCTCGTTCTCGCCGCGCTGCCGCTATGCGGTGGCCCGCTGCCAGGCCGAGAAACCGGCGCTCGAGGCTGCCGAGACCAGCGCACACACATTCGCCTGCTTCCATCCGATCGAAACCCGCGCGGATGCCAACGCATGATGCTGCAAGCCGCTCCATCCGCTTCATCCGAAGCTTTGCTCGAAGTCGACAATCTCGTCGTCGAATATCCGGTCGGCCCCAAGATCGTTCACGCCGTGTCCGGTGTCTCCCTGCAGATCGCTCGCGGCGAGACGCTGGGGTTGGTCGGCGAATCCGGCTGCGGGAAATCGACACTGGGGCGCGCCGTTCTGCAGTTGCGCCGGCCGACCGCCGGGCGGGTGTCGTTCGACGGCCAGGATCTCACGGCGATGCACGGCGAGGCCTTGCGGCGGATGCGCCAGCGCGTGCAGTTGATCTTCCAGGATCCGATCGCTTCGCTCAACCCGCGCCGCAAGATCGGCGATATCGTCGCCGAGCCGCTGGTGATTGCCGGCGTCACGGACCCGGAGAAGCGCAAGCAACTTGTGTACGAGGTGCTGACCGCAGTCGGGCTCGATCCCAGCCTGGTTGTCGGGCGGCTGCCGCATGAATTTTCCGGCGGCCAATGCCAGCGCATCTGTATTGCGCGCGCGCTCGTCCTCAATCCGGAATTCATCGTTTGCGACGAGCCGGTCTCTGCGCTCGACGTTTCGATCCGTGCGCAGATACTGAACCTTCTGGAAGAGATGAAAGGCCGATTCGGCTTGACGCTGCTGTTCATCGCGCACGATCTCGCTGTTGTGAAGGCGGTCAGCGACCGCGTCGCGGTGATGTATCTGGGGCGGCTCTGCGAGGTCGGCCCCTCCGAACAGTTGTTCGCCAGGCCAGCGCATCCCTATACCGCGCTGCTGATCGAGGCGATCCCGGTGCCCGACCCGGACGTCCGTCCAACCGAGACCGTGCCGGTCAGCGAGCCGCCTTCGCCGATCGCGCCGCCGTCCGGCTGCCGGTTTCGAACCCGCTGCCCCCGCGCGGACCAGCGATGCAGCGACGAAATGCCGGAACTGCGCGCCGTCGCGCCGGGTCAGTTCGTGGCCTGCCACCACCCGCTGATCTGAATACCGGAAGACCGCTGCACGCGTTTGTCTCGATGGGACGGACATGGCAATGTCCGTCCCCAAGACGTGTTCGGGGTTCAAGAAAAAGAATGACGGGAGAGAAGCGATGAAGAGTTTTCAGGTCGCCGAGTTCAACGCGCCTCTGAAAGAGGTCGATCAGGAGACGCCGCAGCCAGCCGGCACGCAGGTGCTGATTAAGGTGAAGGCGGCGGGCGTCTGCCACAGCGACCTCCACATCTGGGAAGGCGGCTACGATCTTGGCCATGGCCGCAAGCCACTGTCGCTGAAGGACCGCGGCGTGTCGCTGCCGCGCACGATGGGGCACGAGACCGTCGGCGAGGTGGTGGCGTTCGGACCCGACGTCACCGCCGCCGACAAGGGCGATCTCAAGATCGGCGACGTCGCGCTGGTCTATCCCTGGCTCGGCTGCGGCAAATGCCCGACGTGCGTTGGCGGCGACGAGAATATGTGCGTGGTGAAGCCGAACTCGCTCGGCGTCTATTGCGACGGCGGCTATGCCGATCACATGACGGTGCCGAACCCGAAATATCTGCTGAACCTGAAGGGGCTCGATCCCGTCACCGCGGCGCCCTATGCCTGTTCCGGCGTCACCACCTATAGCGCGCTGAAGAAGGTCGAATTCGCCTTCAACTCGCCGATCGTGATCTTCGGCGCCGGCGGGCTTGGCCTGATGGCGCTGTCGCTGTTGAAGGCGATGGGCGGCAAGGGCGCCATCGTCGTCGATATCGATGCGCGCAAGCGCGAGGCTGCGGAAGCCGCCGGCGCGCTTGCCACCGTCGACGGCAAGGCGCCGGATGCGTTGGAACAATTGGCGAAGAAAGCCGGTGGCCCCATTCGCGCCGTGATCGATCTCGTCGGCAATGCGCAGACCACGCAGCTCGGCTTCGACTGCCTGACCAAGGGCGGCAAGCTCGTCATCGTCGGCCTGTTCGGCGGCGGCGCGACCTTTGCTTTGCCGCTGATCCCGATCAAGGCGATCACGATCCAGGGCAGCTATGTCGGCAATTTGCGCGAGACCGAAGAGTTGCTCGAACTCGTGCGCAACAAGATGATCGCGCCCATTCCGGTGACGACGATGCCGCTCGCGAAGGCGAATGAAGCGCTGTCCGATTTGCAGAAGGGCAAGCTCGTTGGCCGCGCGGTGCTGACGCCTTAGATCCAGACTTTCTCCGTCATGGCCGGGCGAAAGCGCGAAGCGCGTCTTCGCGCAGATGTCCCGGCCATCCACGTCTTTCTTGCCGATACCCGCGGTAAAGACGTGGATGCCCGGGACAAGCCCGGGCATGACGAGCCCTAAAGTTTCGTGCGAGCTAGATCCCAAGGAACCCCCATGTCCGCAAATAACGCCCTCCACATCGCCGTGCTCGGCGGCGATGGCATCGGCCCTGAAGTGATGGCGCCAGCGCTCGAAGTTCTGCGCAGGATCGAGGCGACCAGCGACCTGAAGTTTCGCTTCACCGATGCGCCGGCGGGCGCCAACAATTATCTCGCGACCGGCAAATCGATGCCCGACAGCACCGTGCGGCTGTGCGAGGAGGCGGATGCCATCCTGCTCGGTGCCTGCGGCCTGCCGTCGGTGCGTTATCCCGACAATACCGAGATCGCGCCGCAGATCGAACTGCGCTTCCATTTCGATCTCTATGCCGGCGTGCGCCCGGCGCGCCTCGTTCCGGGCGTGCCGAGCCCGATCGTCGGCGCCGACCAGCGCGGCATCGACCTCGTGCTCATCAGGGAATCGACCGAAGGCCTGTTCGCCTCGATGGGCAAGGGCGTCGTCACCGACACCGAGGCGCGCGAAAAGCTCATCATCACCCGCAAGACCTCCGAGCGGCTGTTCGAGTTTTCGTTCAAGCTCGCCGAACGCCGCAAGGCGCGCGGCAAGGCGAATGGCGGCCTGACCTGCGTCGACAAGGCGAACGTGTTCAGGGCCTTCGCGTTCTTTCGCGAGATGTTCGATGAGGCCGCAAAACGCCATCCGACCGTCAAGACGGACCGGGTCTATGTCGATGCCTGCTCGCTGATGATGGTGAAGCGTCCCTGGGATTTCGACGTCATGGTGACGGAGAACATGTTCGGCGACATCCTCTCCGATCTCGCCGCCGGCCTGATCGGCGGGCTTGGCATGGCGCCCTCGGCCGATATCGGCGACCGCTACGCCGTGTTCCAGCCATGCCACGGCACCGCGCCCGATATCATGGGGCAGGGCAAGGCCAATCCCACCGCGATGATCCTGTCGGCTGCGATGATGCTGGACTGGCTCGCCGACAAGCACGGCCTCGAGAGCGCCGCCGAGGCCGGCGAGCGCATCGAGCGCGCGGTCGACAAGGCCTATGCCGGAGGCATCAAGCCGATGGAGTTCGGCGGCAGCAACGGTACGGCGGATATCGCCAAGGCGGTGCTGGCGGGACTTTAGCAGGCCGACGTGCCGTCATTGCGAGGAGCATAGCGACGAAGCAATCCATCTATCCCCGCGCTGAGCTATGGATTGCTTCGCGAAGCCTGTCATCGGGCGCGCATTCGCGCGACCCGTTGGCTCGCAATGACGCGGGTAGGCTTTCGCCAATTGACCCTTCGCAGGGCGCCTACTTCCCCTTGAACTGCGGCTTGCGCTTTTCCATGAAGGCCGTTCGGCCTTCGCGAAAATCTTCCGAGTCCATGCAGGCCATGCCGATCTGCTTGATCGCCTCCATGTCGCGCTTGCTTTCGTCCTTCAGCACCTCGGCAATCGTGATCTTGGCGGCCTTGATGGCGAGCGGCGCGTTGCCGGAGATGGTGCGCGCGATATCCATGGTGGCGTCCCATAATTCCGCGTCCGGCAGCACCCGGTCGACCAGGCCGATCCGCAAGGCTTCCGCCGCCTCGATCCGCATTCCCGTATACATGATGAGCCGCGCCCAGGACGGCCCGACCAGCGAGACCAGGTGGCGCAGCCCGTCATAGCCATAGGCGATGCCGAGCCTGGCGGCGGGAATGCCGAACTGGCTGTTGTCCGAGGCGATACGGATGTCGGTGAGCATCGCGACCTGCATGCCGCCACCGAGGCAGAAGCCGCGGATGCAGGCAATCGTCGGCTTCGGGTAGCTTGCGAGCAGCGCGCGCTGCGCCTCGCTCCGCTTCGAATATTCTTCCGCCGCCGCGGCATTGTGGCGTGTCTTCTCGAACTGGCTGATATCGGCGCCGGAGACGAAGGCCTTGTCGCCGGCGCCTGTCAGGATCACGACGCGCACATCGGGATCGTCGCGCAGCGTAGTCAGCGCGTGGCCCAGGCCTTCCCACATTTCCAGCGACATCGCGTTGCGCTTGTCGGGATTGTTGAAGGTGATGACGCCGACGCCATCGCTGACGCTGTGCAGGATCTTGCCGTCGGCATGCGGGATTTCAGCAGGTTTTGGGATGTCGAGCATCGATTGCGGCTTTCAGTTCGGGAAGTCTGGTCCATTGTCGGACAAGCTTCGCGCAGCGGTCAATCGCCGCATCTGCACGCGTGGTCAGCTCAGGGCACTGGGCACAAATGGTGAGGTCGTCAGGGCAGGGGTGGGCTCACGCGCATTGGCGCGTGGCGGGCATCGGCGTGACAGTAATGCAGTCGTTGTTGCTGGTTGAACCGGGGTCGTCGTTGGCTGTTCGCTGTGGCGCATCCGGACTCCGCCATCCCCCATCCCTTGGCGTCGCACGGGTCTCGTCCCGGGCAGCTTAAGATTCGGCCTAGCGCAGCAACAGGCTACCCGGCGATTTCTCGCGTCGATTGATCGGGTCCGCGGTGCTGCGATCCAGGCGCGATAGTGCCTAGCCCTCGTTGGCGGCGATCGATTCCATCAGGGACACCAACTGACGCTGCACAGTCTGGTCCTTGATCTTGCTGTAGGCGCGCAGCAGCCTGAGGCTGAAGGCGCTGTCCAGGAAGAGCAGGCTCTCGACTTCACGCGCCTTGCCGTCGCCGTCGTAGAAGAACGTCACCGGCACGTCGAGCGCGGTAGCGATTTGTTGAAGACGAGCCGCGCCGACACGGTTGACGCCTTTCTCGTACTTCTGGACCTGCTGGAAGC
The DNA here is from genome assembly GCF_009930815.1 of Bradyrhizobium sp. CCBAU 051011. Taxonomy (NCBI): domain Bacteria; kingdom Pseudomonadati; phylum Pseudomonadota; class Alphaproteobacteria; order Hyphomicrobiales; family Nitrobacteraceae; genus Bradyrhizobium; species Bradyrhizobium sp. CCBAU 051011. Next base: position 4,610,820 of record NZ_CP022222.1, read on the forward strand.
TGACGCCGAGCTTGTCGCCGAGCTCCGCTTGCGAGATTTTCTGTTCCACACGCCGCAGGCGAATCCGCTTGCCCAACTCGATATCGGGTTTGCCGGCGCTGCGCTGTTTCATCTTCTTCGCTGCTGATCTGTTCATTCTGGTTTTACCGTCCTTCAATCGGGAAACCCTGGCAAAAGTAGGTCAGGGTTTCGTCCATTTGTACCGCGTTAAAGTTCAGTCCGGACCGTGAGTTAGAATCGGGAACCACGGAATTCCTGAGCTATTGCGGGATGGTAGCCAAACGCCTGCGCGCATTGACAGCATCCTGATACCGGCGCCTCTAACCACCTAAGGCTGTCGGCGCCCGGGGCGTAGTGGCAAAACCCCGCTCTCTACATTTGACAAAATATTCGACAAACCACAACCACTGCGAGTTCAAAGGACACAGATTTTGGCGAGCATACTTACTGTGTCGCGCTCAACCACCGGTTTTTTACGGGTTTTGCCGACTATTCGTGCAGGTCGTTCGCAATTCATCGGCGTTTGTTGCCAGACATTTCTGCGAACAGTGATGCCTGATAAAATGCAGCAGAGTTCAGCTCCGGCTTCTGAGTCAGTCGTATCGGGAATTTACGGCAACCTGCGAGCTCGTGCACTATCGGAATCCTGCAAATTGGTATGGGGGAGTGTCGTCCGAGCGGGAATGTCTTGCACGTCTTCGACGGGCCGGGCCGCACCCGACATGGTGCAACATTTGCGGCGTGTCAGTTGCGTGCACGAGGCCGGCGGCGCGTTCGAGTTTGCTCGGCACGCACATGCGGCGAAGCGGTGGCGAACGCTTGCGGCTATTGGCGGCAGGAACATCGGTTCGGCGCGAGCCTCCGGTGCCGAAATGATTGCAACCACAGGCATGGCCATCCGCGGCCGATTGGCGCCCGGGTACGACTTAAATTGGCTTCCACAGCCGCACCGTTTTGCATACGCTTTGCCGTAGTGGCCGCATCGTCGGCCAAGCCCAAAGTCCCGCTTACAAGGGACGGGCATGACAGGGGAGAAACGCCATGAAGCGAAGAACCGTACTCGTGGGCCTTGGTGCGACGGCGGCTGCCGGCGCATTGGGCTTTCCATCGATCCTCAAGGCGCAGACGCCGATCTCGCTCAATGGCGCCGTCCAGTTCAACGACGATCATGCCTTTAACCGGGCGCTGCTCCGCTTCGAAGAGCTGGTGAAGAAATATTACGGCAAACCGATCAACTTCACGCTGCACCGCAACTCTTCGCTCGGCCTTGAAAAGCAGTATTTCGAGTACATGTCGCAGGGCAAGGCGGTCGATTACGGCATCGTCTCGCCGGCCCACATGTCGACCTTCGCCAAGGCGGCGCCGTTCATCGACGCGCCCTTCGTGTTCAAGGGCATCGAGCACATGAACAAGGTGGTCGAGGCCAACATTCTGGCGCCGATCGCCGATGAAGTTGCGGCCAAGGCCGAGGTGGTTCTGATCGGCTATGCCGGCGGCGGCGTGCGCAACATCTTCGCCAACAAGCCGCTCAAGAATCTCGCCGATCTTAGGGGTCTCAAGGTGCGCGTGCAGGGCGCGCCGATCTGGTCGAAGACGTTCGCGGCCGTCGGCATGAGCCCGACCGTGATCGCCTACAACGAAGTCTACAACGCCATCCAGAACGGCGTGATCTCGGCCGGCGAGAACGAGGCGGCCGGCGTCGAGGCGATGAAGTTCTATGAAGTCGCGCCGCATCTCAACCTGACGCAGCACGCGGTGTCGATCCGGCCGATCTGCTTCTCGGTGAAGACGCTGAAGACCCTGCCGAAGGACCTGCAGGACGCGATCATGAAGGCCGGCAAGGAAGCCGGCGATTACGGTCGTCAACTGGAGTCGAGCGAGGAAGTCGTCAAGCTCGACACTTTGGAGAAGGCAGGCAAGCTCAAGCGCGTTCCCTTCGAGGAGCGCGACGCCATGAAGAAGCTCGCCGATCCCGTGATGGCCACCTACGCCAAGGAAATCGGCGCCGAGGGCATCTACGAGAAGATCAACGTCGCATAATAGGGCTTGAATCGTGAACCGGTGGGGGCCGGTTTTCTCTCGCGACAATGCGAAAACGCGTTTGCGCGGGATTGCACGTCGAGCCAAACGACCGCCGAAAGCCTCCGGGCAAGCCCCGCTTCTTGCCCGGATCGGCGGGCTGGTATCCAAGACGGAGCCGAAATGACTGAAATGCCTGTTGAGTCCACCCCGTCGCTGTGGCGCCGAGCGACGGCGGCCTATGCAAAGCTGCTGGAATTCCTGCTCGCCGCCTGCGTCGGCATTCTGGTCATTCCGGTCACGCTGCAGATCATCTCGCGCTACACGCCGTTCATTCCGTCCTACATCTGGACCGAGGAGATGGCGCGCTTCCTGTTCGTGTGGACGATCATGATCGGCGCCATGGTCGGCATACGCGAGGCGCAGCATTTCGAGGTCGACGTCTGGCCGGATCTGTCGCGCCGAAGCGAGGCCGCGGTGCGGATTCTCGCCCGGCTCGGCGTGCTGGCGATGGCAGTGGTGTTTGTGTGGGCCGGGCTCGAATTCACGCGGTTCGCCTGGAACCGAACCTCTGAACTGGCCGATCTCCCCCTCTGGCTGATCCATGTCGCCTGGCCCGTGGCGGGCGTGACGTGGATCGTGTTTGCGGGCGAACAGATCCTCGATGAAACGCGGATTCTGCTTGGGGCAAAGCAATGAGCGGCAATGTTCTTTCTGCCGGACAGGCGGCTATGGTCCTGTTCGGTGTCTTCATCGGCCTGCTCATCATTCGAGTGCCGGTCGCCTTTGCGCTCGGCCTCGCCTGCGTGCCGATCCTCATGATCGAGCCGCGCCTGTCGATCATGACGCTCGCGCAGGAGACGTTCAACGCCTACAATTCGTTCATCCTGCTGGCCGTGCCGTTCTTCCTGCTGACCGCCAACCTGATGAGCATCGGCGGCATCACCGATCGGCTGGTCGCGTTGTCGCGCTCGATGGTCGGGCATTGGCCGGGATCGCTGGCGCAGATCAACGTGGTGCTGTCGGTGTTCTTTGCCGGCATCTCCGGCTCTTCCACGGCCGATGCCGCGAGCCAGTCCAAGATCTTCATCGATGCGCAGACCAAGGAGGGCTACGATCTCTCCTTTTCGATCGCCATCACCGCTGTCTCCGCCGTGCTCGCCGTCATCATCCCGCCCTCGATCCTGATGATCGTGTGGGGCGGGCTGATCTCGACCTCGATCGCCGCGATGTATCTCGCCGGCATCATCCCCGGTCTGCTGATCGCGGGCGCGCAGATGGCGACAGTGCATGTCTATGCCGTGCGCCGCGGCTATCCGACCTATCCGAAGGACAGTTGGCGGGAGATGTGGTGGGCGATCTTGCGGTCGATACCGGCGCTGACGACGCCGTTCATCATCGTCGGCGGTATTTTGCTGGGATGGTTTACCGCGACCGAATCTGCATGCGTCGCGGTGCTCTATTCCGTTGCGCTGTCGACGTTCTTCTACCGTGAAACTGGCGCGCGCCAACTCTACAAGGCGTTGCTGGACACCGGACGTCTAGCCGGCGTCGCCCTGTTCTGCATCGGTACCGCGAGCGCCTTCGGCTGGCTGTTGGCCTACTACAAGATTCCGCAGGAACTGCTGGCCAACGTCTCGACCTGGGGCATGGGCGCGATCGGGGCTGGCTTCTTCATCGCCTTCTGCTTTCTGGTGGTGGGCTGCTTCCTCGACGCCATTCCGGCGATCGTCATTGTCGGCACCGTGCTCGAGCCGTTGGCGAAATCGGTCGACCTGCACCCCGTTCAGTTTGCGATCATCTCGATCGTGTCGCTGGCGTTCGGGCTGGTGACGCCGCCCTATGGCCTGTGCCTGATGATTGCGTGCGCGATCGCCGGCGTGCGGCTGCGCTATGCGCTGAAAGACACGGTGATCATGCTGATACCGATGCTGCTGGTGCTGGCCGCGCTCATCATCTGGCCCGAGGTTTCGCTGTTTCTGCCGCGGTTGATCGTGCCGGAGATGCTCAAGTAACACAGAGTTTTCAAGCGAAGCATGCCCTCGGACTTGATCCGTGGGTGGATTCCGGTTCGCGTGAGGAAAACGCGTCAAAGAAGATAGCTACTCGTCCCTGTTGAGCGCGCAGCTGATCGTGTAGACCACGCCGCGTGGCAGGAAGTCGACGGTGGCTTCGCCGCCGAGCTGGTCGCGTGCGCTGCGCTCGATCAGCCGCGAGCCGAAACCGCGCTGCACCGGCGTCGTGACCGGTGGGCCGCCTGTCTCGGTCCAGATCAACCGCAATTTGCGCCCGTCGCTCTCTTCGAGGATCTCCCAATCCACCGCGACGGACCCGGTGTCGTTCGATAGCGCGCCGTATTTGGCGGCATTGGTTCCGATCTCGTGCACGATCATCGACAGCACCACCGCGAGCCGCGGCGATAGCGGGACTTGCGGTCCGAACATCCGCACCCGCTCCGGATTGTTCAACAGATAGGGTTGCAGCACCCGCGCGATCACTTCCCGCAACTCCGCGCCCTGCCACTTCTCCTCGCTCAAGAGATTGTGCGCCTCCGCCAGCGCGCCGAGCCTTCCCTCGAACTTCGCGCGCTCTGTGCGGCTCGCGCTGCGGAACGTCTGGGTGGCGATCGACTGCAGGACCGCGAGCGTATTCTTGACGCGATGGTTGAGCTCCTCGATCAGGAGATTATGCAGCATCTCGCCGCGGGCGATCTGGGTTGCCATCCGCACCGCAAAGGCTAGGCCGACCATCAGCAGGACGGCGCCCATCACACTTGTTATCGCGAGGTTGCGCCAGAGCGGCGCGACCAGCGAGCTTTCGGCCACGCCCGCGGCAACCGTCCAGCCGGTGAGCGAGGAGCGGGCAAAGCTCGTGATCAGCGGTACGCCCTCGAGCGATATGGTCGGCAGCGTGGAGTCCGGATTGTTGAACATTTCCGCATAAAGCGTGGGCGATGCACGCTTGCCGACGGTCTCCTGCGGATTCGGCACGCGTGCGAAATTGGTGCCTTCGCCGTCGAAGATTGAGATCGTCCAGTCCTTGCTCGGCTGCTGCTGCTCGATCATTGCCTGGAATATTTCGATCGGCGGACTGAAGGAGATGTCGTAAAGCACCTCGTTATCCCGCATGACGGGCACCTCGACCGTCACGATCAGCCGTCTCTTGACCGACCCGAAGAACAGGTTGGAATAGACCGGCTTCTTTTCCGCAAACACCTTCTGGACCAAGGGCAGGTTGTTGCGGAGCGGCAGGTTTGCCGTCTCTGGCGTCAACGAGGAGAACACCTGCCGCCCTTCGCGGTCGGCCACCAGCACGACGCCGCCTTCGCCATACTGGTCGAGGAAGCCCTGACAAATGCGGCGGAATCCCTCGAAATCTCCGTCGCGCAGCGCGTTTGTCAGCGACAGCACCTGGAGTGCGCCGGTGATCCGCTGCATCTCCGAGTCGAGCACGAGGCGAATGCTGCGGACCGTTTCAACGACCCGTTGCGTCGCGTTCTGGCGGTCCTGCTTGTAATGGTTGAAAACGATGCCGGCCGCGAAGAGGATCAGCGGCAGCGTGGTTCCCGCGACCAGAAGGGCGAGACGTACTGGCAGTGAAGGTTTCGGCAACGCAAGTCCCGGATCGGCGCCCAAGCGGGGCAAGCATAAGAGAAGCCGCCGAATTTCGCCAATGATATAAAGAATGTAAGTCTGGTCCGGCAAAAGCGCCGGGCTCCCGCCGCGCTCTCGCGCCGCGGGAACCCTGCCTTCCCGAAATCAAAGATTGCTGTCGGTGATGGCGGCGTACACCATGGTGCGCAGTTCGCGCCGCAAGGGATAGGCGCTCGACGGCAGCACCTGCGTCATGAAGATCGTGATCAGCTCTTCCGCCGGATCGATGAAGAACGACGTCGTCGCCGCGCCGCCCCAGTTGAACTCGCCGGGGCTGCCGGGGATCAGCGTTTGCACCGGGTTCATGGTGACGGCAAAGCCGAGCCCGAAGCCGATGCCGTTATAGGCGGCTTCCGAGAACAGGGAGCGCGACATCGCCGGCAGGTCGACCCCGCCCGGCAGGTGGTTCGACGTCATCAGCTTCAACGTCTTCGGGCCCAGCAGGCGGACGCCGCCGAGTTCGCCGCCATTGAGCAGCGCGCGGCAGAAGGTGAGATAATCGGCCGTCGTCGAGCAGAGCCCGCCGCCGCCGGAGATGAAGGAGGGCGGCTCCAGGAACGAGCTCGTCGCCGGATCGTCCTGCAGCGTCAGCGTGCCCTTGCGATCGGCGGCGAGCGGGTTGAAGCCGCCTTGCGGATCGGCCGAATAACACGCCGCGAAACGATGCACCTTGTCTTTGGGTACGAAGAAATCGGTGTCGTTCATGCCGAGCGGATCGAGGATCCGTTCTTTGAGGAACTGCTCGAACGGCTTGCCGCTGATCACGCCGATCAGATAGCCGATCACGTCGGTGGCGACGGAGTAGTTCCAGCCTTCGCCCGGCGAAAACTCCAGCGGAATTTTGGCGAGGTCGTCGATCATGCCTTGCAGCGTGCCGGCCTTCTCAACTTCGCCGATCTTGTTCTCGCGATAAGCGGCATCGACATTGCTTCGCTGCTGGAAGCCGTAGGTCAGGCCCGAGGTGTGCCGCAGCAGGTCCACGATCAGCATCGGCCGCGACGGCGGTCGGGTCAGGAAGGCCGGATGGGTGCCGGCCACGAACACGCCGAGGTTCTTCCAGGCCGGGATGTATTTGTGCACGGGCTCGTCGAGCGCGACGCGGCCTTCCTCGACCAGCATCATGAAGGCGACGGACGTGAGCGGCTTGGTCATCGAGTAGATGCGGAAGATCGTGTCGTCCTTGACCGGCACCTTGCGCTCGACATCGGCAAAGCCCTGCGAGGTCGAGTGCACGACCTTGCCGCGGCGATAGATCAGGAGCTGTGTGCCCGGGAAGCGGCCGGCATCGATGTAGCGCTGCTTCAGGTGGTTCTCGAGGCGATCGAGCGCCGCCTGGGACATTCCGGCTTGCTCGGGCGAGGCGGGGGTAGGGGCTAACATCGGCGCTGATCTCCGGCTGGCGAGACGTCTTGATAGCCGAAAAGTGTCTCACGTTCCAACCGGCCGTGCTTATCCGGGGTGGAACGGTGGAGTAGGGTCGCGCCAGCCTTCGTCTATTCCGCAGGACAGCAAAAATGCGCCAATTCAGCGAAACCGAACTGACCGCCGCCGTGATCCGCAGCTTCGACAATACGCCTGATCCGCGCGCCAAATTCCTGCTGCAGGAACTTGTGAAGTCGCTGCACGACTATGTCCGCAAGACCGGCCTCACCTTCGAGGAATGGGAGTACGCGATCGATTTCCTGACTCGGACCGGGCAGAAGTGCACCCCGATCCGGCAGGAGTTCATCCTGCTGTCCGACGTGCTCGGCGTGTCGATGCTGGTCGATGCCGTGAACCACAGGGAACGCGAGGGCGCCACCGAGACCACCGTGCTCGGCCCGTTCTATGTCGGTCAGCACAAGGTGACGCCCCATGGCACCGATATCTCGGCCGATCTGCAGGGTGAGCGGATGTTCGTGCAGAGCCGCGTCACCGACCTCGAAGGCAAGCCGCTGGCGAATGTGCCGGTCGACATCTGGCATGCCGATGGCGACGGCTTCTATGATTCCCAGAAGCCGGCCTATGCGACGCAGGGCCCGTCGTCGCGGGCGCGCTTCATCACCGATGCCGATGGCAGGTTCTTCTTCCGCACCATCCTGCCGTGCAGCTATCCGATCCCGACCGACGGCCCGGTCGGCGAGATGATCGTGCAGACGGGCCGCCACCCGATGCGGCCGGCACATGTGCATTTCCTGGTCGATGCGCCCGGCTACCAGCCGCTGATCACGCATGTCTTCATCGACGGCGATAAATATCTCGATTCCGATGTGGTGTTCGGCGTCAAGGATGAACTGGTCGCCAGGATCGAAAAGCGCACGGATACGAAGATGCCAGACGGCAAGCCGGCCAGCGAGCCATGGCACCTGATGACCTACGATTTCCGGATGAAGCCGGGCGTCGGAAACGCGCCGAAGCCGATGATGGCGAAGGCCAGCGAGGACGTTTAAGGCAGAGAGCTCTACGGCCTGCTCAATTCTTGTGCGCCGCACAAGAATTGAGCGAATCGCAAATTTGGAAAGCTGTGACTGGTTCCTGATTGCCGCCTAGTTTTGCGGCATGAATCTAACAATATACTGATATCAATAAGTTTTTTGCGCTGCCCGAGGCTTGGCACGGAGCTTGAATAGCTAGTGCTGACGCCATCGATGCCGTCCCTTGAGACCACTCATCCGAATTGTGACGCCGCCATTCCGGGGCCTCCCTGGAACACGCCTTTTTGCGCCTAGCGCGGTGACCCAATCGGACGGCCCCCGTTTCACGCACTGACGCAAAAGGACAACGACGCCCATGACGATGCCTACCAATCCCCCCTCACGTCGCGGCTTCAGCCGTCGCCAGCTCCTGAAGGCAACCGGCGGCACGGCGGCCTTGCTCGCCGCGGCCAAGCTGAATTTCCCGGCCGGCGCGTTTGCGCAAGGCGCAGGTCCGGAAGTCACCAAGGCGACGCTCGGGTTCATCGCGCTCAGCGACGCCGGGCCGCTGTTCGTCGCCAAGGACAAGGGGTTGTTCGCCAAATACGGCATGCCTGATGTCGAAGTCGCCAAGCAGGCCTCATGGGGCACGACCCGCGACAACCTCGTGCTCGGCTCGGAAGGCAACGGCATCGACGGCGCGCATATCCTGACGCCAATGCCTTACCTGATCTCGGCCGGCAAGGTGACGCAGAACAATGTGCCGACGCCGATGTACCTCCTGGCGCGACTCAATCTCGATGCGCAGTGCATCTCGGTCGCCAAGGAATATGCCGATCTCAAGATTGGCGTCGACGCCTCGCCGCTGAAAGCAGTGTTCGAGAAGAAGAAGGCGGCCGGCAAGGCGGCCAAGGTTGCGATGACCTTCCCGGGCGGTACCCACGATCTCTGGATTCGTTACTGGCTCGCCGCCGGCGGCATCGACCCCGACAAGGACGTCGAAACCATCACGGTGCCGCCGCCGCAAATGGTCGCCAACATGAAGGTCGGCACCATGGACGCCTTCTGTGTCGGCGAGCCATGGCCCGGGCAACTGGTCCATCAGGGCATCGGCTATACCGCGATCAATACCGGCGAGATCTGGAGCAAGCACCCGGAAAAATCGCTCGGCATGCGCGCGGCGTGGGTCGACAAGAATCCGAAAGCCGCCAAGGCGATCCTGATGGCGGTCATGGAGGCCCAGCAGTGGGCCGACAAGATGGAGAACAAGGGCGAACTCGCGACCATCATGGCCAAGCGGCAGTGGATCAACTGCCCGGTCGAGGACATCGCCGATCGCGCCAAGGGCAAGTTCGACTACGGCATTCCCGGCAAGGTCGTCGAGAACTCGCCGCACATCATGAAATACTGGCGCGACCACGCCTCCTATCCGTTCCCGAGCCACGATCTCTGGTTCATGACGGAGGATATCCGGTGGGGCAAGTACGAAGCCTCTTTCGACAGCAAGGCACTGATCGCCAAGGTCAACCGTGAGGACATGTGGCGCGACGCAGCCAAGACGATGGGCGTTGCCGCAACAGACATTCCGGCCTCGACCTCGCGTGGCAAGGAGACCTTCTTCGACGGCAAGGTGTTCGACCCTGAAAACCCCGCCGCCTATCTGAAGTCCCTGTCGATCAAGCGTGTTGAAGTCTGATCAAGCTCGGGCCGCGCGCAAGCTGCGGGCGGCCCGCTCAGGAAACACGGAGATACAACTTCAATGTCGATGCCCGCGATGAAAGCCGAAGCCACCGCTGTAGCCGTTCCGACCGCGTCACCGGCCGCTACGGCGCCGGTGGTGACGATGACGCCGAAGCAGGCGCCGCGCGCCGAGAAATACGTCAAGATGGCGAAAGAGACCGCGGTACGCGTCGTGCCGCCGCTGATCGTTCTCGCGCTCTTGATGCTGTTCTGGGAATTGGTCTGCCGCCGCACCGGCTCGACCCTGCCGCCACCATCGAAAGTTTTCAAGGACACAAAGGAACTGATCTTCGATCCGTTCTTCGATAATGGCGGGATCGACAAGGGCCTGTTCTGGCATTTGTCCGCCTCGCTCCAGCGCGTTGCCTACGGTTATTCGATTGCCGCCATTGTCGGCATCGCGCTCGGCACGCTGGTCGGGCAGTCGGTGTGGGCGATGCGCGGGCTCGATCCGCTGTTCCAGGTGCTGCGCACCATCCCGCCGCTGGCGTGGCTGCCGCTGTCGCTTGCCGCGTTCCGTGACGGTCAGCCCTCGGCGATCTTCGTGATCTTCATCACCTCGGTGTGGCCGATCATCATCAACACCGCGGTCGGCATCCGCAACATCCCGCAGGATTATCGCAACGTCGCGGCGGTGGTGCAGCTCAATCCGCTGGAGTTCTTTTCCAAGATCATGATCCCGGCGGCGGCGCCCTACATCTTCACGGGCCTTCGCATCGGCATCGGCCTGTCGTGGCTTGCGATCGTCGCGGCGGAAATGCTGATCGGCGGCGTCGGCATCGGCTTCTTCATCTGGGACGCCTGGAACTCTTCGCACATCAGCGAAATCATCCTGGCCCTGTTCTATGTCGGCATCATCGGCTTCGTGCTCGACCGCCTGATTGCGGGACTGGCGAAGATCGTGACCCGCGGCACCGCACTGAACTGAAGGAGAATGTCATGCAGGCCTATCTGAAGCTCGACCACATCGACAAGACCTTCACCCGCGGCAACGCCACGACCGAGGTGCTCAAGGACATCAACCTGACCATCGAGAAGGGCGAATACGTCTCGATCATCGGCCATTCCGGCTGCGGCAAGTCCACGCTGCTTAACATCGTGGCCGGCCTCACCGGCGCGACCAATGGCGGCGTGCTCTTGGAAAACCGCGAGGTCAACTCGCCGGGGCCGGATCGCGCGGTGGTGTTCCAGAACCACAGCCTGCTGCCCTGGCTGACGGTCTATGAGAACGTCCGGCTCGGCGTCGACAAGGTGTTCGCCTCGACCAAGACCCGCGCCGAGCGCGGCGCCTGGGTGATGCACAATCTCAACCTGGTGCAGATGGCTCATGCCAAGGACAAGCGCCCGTCGGAAATCTCCGGCGGCATGAAGCAGCGCGTCGGCATTGCGCGCGCGCTCGCGATGGAGCCGAAGGTGCTCTTGCTCGACGAGCCCTTTGGCGCGCTCGACGCGCTGACGCGTGCGCATCTGCAGGACTCGGTGATGGCGCTGCACCAGAAGCTCGGCAACACCATCCTGATGATCACGCATGACGTCGACGAGGCCGTGCTGCTGTCGGACCGCATCGTGATGATGACCAACGGTCCCAGCGCCCGGATCGGCGAGGTGCTGGAGGTGCCGCTGGCCCGTCCACGCAAGCGGCTCGAGCTCGCCACCAACCCCGGCTATCTCAAGTGCCGGCAGCGCGTGCTCGAGTTCCTCTACGAGCGGCACCGCTTCGTCGAAGCGGCCTGAGTTTTGCTTGGTCCGGCGTAGGCCGGGCTTGGAAGAGGCAGGAGAAGAAAATGACACCTGAGCAAGTCAATCTCGTGCAGCAAAGTTTCGCCAAGGTCGCTCCGATTTCCGAACAGGCAGCCGTGTTGTTCTACGACCGCCTGTTCGAAGTCGCTCCCTCGGTCAAGGCGATGTTTCCCGCCGACATGACGGAACAGCGCAAGAAGCTGATGGGAACGCTCGCCGTCGTGGTCAACGGCCTCGGCGATCTCGGGTCGGTGTTGCCGGCCGCCAGCGCATTGGCAAAGCGTCACGTCTCCTATGGCGCCAAGCCCGAACACTATCCCATCGTCGGCGGGACGCTGTTGTGGACGCTCGAAAAAGGGCTCGGCGAGGCCTGGACTCCGGAAATCGCCGATGCCTGGACCGCCGCCTACGGCACGCTGTCCGGCTACATGATCTCGGAAGCCTACGGTGGCGCCCAAGCCGCCGAGTGAGGGTGCGCCATGAGCGAACCGCTTGTCATCGTCGGCAACGGCATGGCCGCTGCCCGCCTGGTCGACGAATTGGCCAAGGTGGCCCTGGGCCGCTACGCGATCGCCGTGATCGGCGACGAGCCGCGGCTCGCCTATAACCGCGTGCTGCTGTCGTCGGTCTTGGCTGGCGAGACCACCTCGCAGGACATCGAGCTGCGGCCGGCGTCCTGGTGGCGCGACCGCGGCGTCACCCTGAAATATGGCTGCGTCGCCACCGAGATCGATGTCGGCCGCCGCGAACTCAAGATCGAGAACGACGAGAGCATTCCGTTTTCGAAACTGGTGCTCACCACCGGCTCGTCGCCGCTGCGACTCAATGTGCCGGGCGCCGATCTCGCCGGCGTGCATACGTTCCGCGACAGCCGCGATGTCGACCTGTTGCTGACGCTGGCGGCGCAGAAAAAGCGCGTGGTCGTGGTTGGCGGCGGACTGCTCGGCCTCGAAGCGGCCTACGGCCTCGCCAAGGCCGGCGCGCCGGTGACGCTGGTGCATCTGATGGATCGCCTGATGGAGCGGCAGTTGGATGCGCCCGCGGCCGAACTTTTGAAATCGCTGGTCGAGCGCAAGGGGATCGAAATCCTGCTCAATGCCAACACCGCGCACATCCATGGTGTGACGCGCGTCGAGGGCGTCGAACTGGCGGATGGACGCCGGATCGACGCCGACGCCGTCATCTTCGCTGCGGGCATTCGTCCAAACACCGCGCTGGCGAAGGAAGCCGGCATCCCGGTCAATCGCGGTATCGTGGTCGACGACCAGTTGCAGACCGGCGCAGTGGACGTATTTGCGATCGGCGAATGCGCCGAGCATCGCGGCGTCTGCTATGGCCTGGTCGAGCCGGCCTATGAGCAGGCGCGGGTGCTGGCGCGGCATCTGGCGGGTCGCGAGGCTGCCTATTCCGGCAGCACCGTAGCGACTAACCTGAAGGTCTCCGGCGTCAGCGTGTTTTCCGCCGGCGATTTCATGGGTGGCGACGGCAGCGAAAGCATCGTGCTGTCAGATCTCAACCACGGCACCTACAAGAAGCTGGTGATCGCGGGCGGGCGACTGACTGGGGCGGTGCTGATCGGCGATGTCGCCGACGCGCTCTGGTATCTCGAATTGATCCGCACGCGCCAGCCGACGGCCAGAATTCGCGCCGACATGATGTTCGGCCGTTCGCTCGCGACGCGCTCGGAAGCTGCATGATCCGGTTGCTGCCATGACCATCGTCGATCCCGATCTCCGCGCTGTCAAAACCACCTGCGCCTATTGCGGCGTCGGCTGCGGCGTGCTGGCGACGCCCGACGGGCGGGGCGGGGCGGCGATATCGGGCGATCCCGAGCATCCCGCCAATTTCGGCCGGCTGTGCTCGAAGGGCTCGGCGCTCGGCGAGACGCTCGGCCTCGCCGACCGCTTGCTCTATCCGATGATCCGCTGCGGCGAGGGGAAGATGGAGCGCGTGGCCTGGAGCGACGCGCTCGACCATGTCGCGCACCGCTTCCAGCACATCGTCGCGCGTGATGGCCCCGGTGCCGTCGCCTTCTATCTCTCCGGCCAGTTGCTGACGGAAGACTATTACGTCGCCAACAAGCTGATGAAGGGATTTATCGGCAGCGCCAATGTCGACACCAATTCGCGGCTCTGCATGGCCTCGTCCGTCGCCGGCCACCGCCGCGCCTTCGGCGCCGACACTGTGCCCGGCTGTTACGAGGATCTCGACGACGCTGATCTGCTGGTGCTGGTCGGCTCCAATGCGGCGTGGTGTCACCCGGTGCTGTACCAGCGCATGCTCGTCAACAAGCAGAAGCGCGGCGCGCGCATGGTCGTGATCGATCCGCGCCGCACCGATACCGTCGGCGACGACGATCTGTTTCTGGGATTGAAGCCGGGCACGGATGCCGCGCTGTTCAGCGGGTTGCTGGTTCACCTCGCCGACAACGGTACGCTCGACCGCGACTACATCGAACGCCACACGGCCGGCTTCGACGACGCCATCGCCCGTGCGCGCGCCATCGCGGGCAGCGTCGGGGCCACCGCGCTGGCGACCGGTCTTGCCGAGCCGGACGTTGCAACGTTCTTCCAGCTCTTTGCCAACACGCCGCGGGTGGTCACGCTCTATTCGCAGGGCGTCAACCAGTCGGCGCAGGGCACCGACAAGGTCAACGCCATCCTCAACTGCCATCTCGCGACCGGGCGGATCGGCCTGCCGGGCGCATCGCCGTTCTCGCTGACGGGCCAGCCCAACGCGATGGGCGGGCGCGAGGTCGGCGGGCTCGCCAACCAGTTGGCCGCCCATATGGGCTTTACGCCGCCCGACATCGATCGCGTGCGGCGGTTCTGGAAAGCGCCGCGGATCGCGACCCATGAGGGGTTGAAGGCGGTGCAGATGTTCGAGGCCATCGCGCGCGGCGAGATCAAGGCACTGTGGGTGATGGGCACCAATCCGGCGGTGTCGCTGCCGAACGCCGACGGCGCCCGCGACGCGCTGAACAAGCTCGAACTGTTCGTGATTTCCGAGAACGTGATTTCCAACGACACGGTCGATGCCGGCGCGCATGTGCTGCTGCCGGCGCAGGCCTGGGGAGAGAAATCCGGCACCGTGACCAATTCGGAGCGGCGCATCTCGCGGCAGCGCGCGTTTCTTGACCCGCCCGGCGAGGCCAAGCCCGATTGGTGGATCATGGGCGAGGTTGCAAGGCGCCTCGGTTTCGGCGCGGCCTTCGGCTTCACCTCGGCCGCCGACATCTTTCGCGAGCACGCCGCGCTCTCGGCCTTCGAGAACGAGGGCGCGCGCGACTTCGACATCGGCGCGCTGCAGGCGCTGTCGAACAGCGATTTCGACGCGATGGCGCCGGTGCAATGGCCGGTGCGGCAGGGCGCCGAGCCGCAGGCGCGCTTTTTCGGCGAAGGTGGTTTCTTCGCCAACGATTTCAGGGCCCGCTTCGTCGCGCCGGAAGTGCCTGCGTTGCGCACCGAGACCACGGCCGCGCGGCCGCTGC
The DNA here is from genome assembly GCF_009930815.1 of Bradyrhizobium sp. CCBAU 051011. Taxonomy (NCBI): domain Bacteria; kingdom Pseudomonadati; phylum Pseudomonadota; class Alphaproteobacteria; order Hyphomicrobiales; family Nitrobacteraceae; genus Bradyrhizobium; species Bradyrhizobium sp. CCBAU 051011. The sequence continues at coordinate 4,625,855 of NZ_CP022222.1, forward strand.
GGCTGAATACCGGCCGCATCCGCGATCAATGGCACACCATGACCCGCACCGGGATGAGCCCGCGGCTCGGCCAGCATTTGCCGGAGCCGTTCGTCGAGGTCCACCCCGACGATGCCGCGCGCTACGGTGTCGCCGACGGCGATTTCGCGCGGGTCACCACCGATTACGGGCAATGCACGCTTCGCGTCATCGTCAGCGAACGCCAGCAGCGCGGCATGCTGTTCGCGCCGATCCACTGGAGCGAGGCCAACGCGACCGGCGCGCGCGTCGGCTCGCTGGTGGCCCCGTTGACCGATCCGTTCTCGGGCCAGCCCGAGAACAAGGCGACGCCGGCTTCGATCACGCCTTACGAATACGTCTTCCGCGGCTTCGCCCTGTCGCGCCAGCCGCTCGAATTCCCGGCGCATGCCTGGGTGGCGCGCGTTGCCGTCAACGGCGGCCATGGCTACCTGTTCGCCGACAATGCTGACGTCACGGACTGGCAGTCCTGGCTCAAAACCGCCGTGCGCGACGATCTCGCCGAGTACAAGGACTTTGGCGGCGGCGTCTATCGCGCCGCATCGTTCGATGGTGACCGCATCGACACCTGTCTCTTCGTCGGCCCTGCGCAGGACGCCGGCGACTGGAACGTGGTCAAAGGCCTGTTTGCCGCCGATGCACTGGGCCACGACCAGCGCCGCATACTGCTGTCGGGCAAGTCGGCCGACGGCCTCGCCAACGCCGGTCCGATCGTCTGCGCCTGTTTCGGCGTCGGCCGCAATACCATCTGCGATACGATTGCGGCCGGCGCGCGCACGGCGGCCGATATCGGCGGCAAGCTCAAGGCCGGCACCAATTGCGGCTCCTGCATCCCGGAATTGAAGCGGCTGATCGCGCAGGCGGGGCCGAGCGATGCCGAGCCGCGGAAGCTGGCGGCGGTGAACTGAGGACGCCTGCCCAACCGTCATTGCCTGCGACAAACGCGAAGCGTTTGCGCAAGGGAGCGCAGCGACGAAGCAATCCATATCTCAACGCGTGGAGAGATGGATTGCTTCGCTGCGCTCGCAATGACGGCGGGTTGAGCATGCAGTCTCCTCTCCCACGCCCCGCTCTTGCGGGGAGAGGGTCGGGGTGAGGGGCTCTCGCCGCGAGTCGAATGCTTGGAAACAGCCCCTCACCCCAGCCCTCTCCCCGTGAAGGACGGGGAGAGGGAGGGCAATCAGCCTCTCACCCCTTCCGGTTCTTCGCATTCACCGCGATCGCCGCCGCCGCGGTGCGGTTCTCGACGCCGAGTTTGGAATAGATCTGCTCCAGATGCTTGTCGACGGTGCGCGGGGAAAGGCCCAAAATCTGCGCGATGTCGCGGTTGGTCTTGCCCTTGGAGAGCCACGACAGCACCTCGCCCTCGCGCGTGGTCAGCCCCAGCTCGCTGGAGAATTCCGCCGGGGCGTCGGCGCCTGAATCCTTGGCAAGCCGCAGCAGGAATTCGTTCGCACCGAGCTTGCCCATATATTGCAGGCGAAGCTGCTCGCCACCGTGAAGCGCCGCCATCACCGCGGCCTTGGCGCCGGCCTTGCCCTTGCGCGCCTGATCCAGCCATTGCGGGATCGGTTCCGGCAGCACGACGTCGTCGCCCTCGGCCGCAAACGCGTCCGCCAGCAGCTTCTGCGCCTGCGGCGTCGCCCACATGATCTTGCCCGCGGCATTCACCGCGAGCAGGTAACGGCCGGAAACGTCGAGCGCGGCGCGCGCGCTCTGGGTCAGCCGGGCGTTGGCGAGGTGAACGCGGATGCGCGCCAGCATCTCCTGGACCGCGATCGGTTTGGTCACATAGTCGACGCCGCCGGCCTCCAGCCCGCGCACGATGTGCTCGGTCTCGGCCAGGCCCGTCATGAAGATAATCGGCACGTGGTCGAGCCCGGCGTCGCGCTTCAGCCGTCGGCAGGTCTCGAACCCGTCCATGCCCGGCATCACGGCGTCGAGCAGCACGATGTCGGGCGTGATCTGATCGACGATCCGCATCGCGGAAGCGCCGTCGAGCGCGACCATCACTGTCATACCCGCGCCGTCGAGCGCATCGGTCAACAGCCGCAGCGTCTCCGGGGAATCGTCGACGACGAGGGCGACGTCGCGTTTTTTCGGTTCAATGATCATAGCTGTGCAGGGCTTTCAGGGTCGCCATGTACTGATCGAGATCGAAGCGGTCGATCAGCGCGCGCATTTGCGAAACAAAATCGGCATGTTCTGGGTAATCGTTCCCGATCTCGTCGAGCTTGACCTGGATCGCTCTGATATAGCCTAGCTGGCCTAATCCGATCAGTTCTTCGACGTGTTTCACCGGCGGCCGCGAGCCGGTCTCCGGCTTCCAGTGCGGGGCAGGGATCTGGTCAGCCTCATACTGCCATTCGAGCTTGAGCAATTGCCGGATGGTCTCCAACAGTTTCGGGATATCGATCGGCTTCATCAGATAGCCGTCATGGAACGGCTGCGCCAGCGGCGCGCCGTGCGCTTCCAGCGCGCTCGCCGACACCATCAGGATGCGGGCCTGATGATGGCCGCTCTCGCGCAACGTCTGCGCCACCGTCCATCCGTCCATCCCGGCCATCGAGATATCAAGCAGGAACAGATCGGGCCGGCAATGTTGCGCCAGTGCCAGGCAGCCGGGCCCATCAGGCGCGCTGAGCAGGATGAAGCCGAGCGGCGTCAGCACTTCGCGGAGGAGATCGCGGTGGGTCGGATCGTCGTCGGTGATGAGGATTGTCTTGCGCGGGCCGTGATAGCCGAAGATCGGCGCCTCCACCGGCGCGATGCGGGTCGGGTTGGTCACTTCCGAGAGCAGGATTTTTACGCGGAACGTGCTGCCGTTGCCGACCTCGCTCGCCACCTTGATATCGCCGCCCATCACGCCGGCCAGCAGCCGGCTGATGGTGAGACCAAGTCCGGTGCCGGTCTGCGGCTGCGAGACGCCGAGCGCGCCGCGTTCGAACGGCGCAAAGATGCGTTCGAGATCGTCCGCCTGGATGCCGGGCCCGGTGTCGATGATCTCGAACTCGGCGACCGGGCTGCGGTAGTGCACCACGAACTGCACGCTGCCGGTCTGCGTGAACTTCAGCGCGTTCGACAACAGGTTGATCAGAACCTGCCGCAGCCGCTTCTCGTCGGCATAGACCACGACGGGCAGCACGGCGGGCCGCTTGAACACGAAATCGATGCCCTTGGCGGCGGCCTGGACGCGAAACATGCCGACGAGCTGGTCGAGGAATTCGCTCAGGCGCACCTCGTCGCGCGACAGATACAGCCGCCCCGCCTCGATTTTGGAAATGTCCAGAATGCCGTCGATCAGTCCCGACAGATGGTCAGCGCTTCGTCGCACCACGCGCACCTGATCGCGCGGCTTGGTGGCCAGGCTCGTATCCTGTTCCAGCAATTGCGCATAGCCGGAGATAGCGTTCAGCGGCGAGCGCAGTTCATGGCTCAACCCCACCACATAACGGCTCTTGGCTAGATTCGCCGATTCCGCGACTTCCTTGGCGCGCTGCAATTCGGCATCGGTGCGCTTGTGCGCGTCGATTTCCTGGATCAGCAGCGTGGTCTGCCGCCGCGTCTCCGCTTCCGCCGCGCGGCGGCTCTGCTCCGCCAGCACGAACAGCCATGCCACCACGCCGATGATGATGCTGAGCGCAAAAAACACCTTCCACAGCACGTCCGACAGCGCAAAGTTCTCGGCGGGCATCGTCGCGGAGGTCTGCAGATAGATCAGCCCCAGCGTCAGTCCAACGAGGCCGGCGGAAACCGCGAACACGCCAAGATAATGTCCGAACTGCGAGTTGATCCGCGCGTAGATTTTCTCCGGCAGCAGTTTCCCGAGCATGTCGGAGACCTGGGCGCCGGCGCGCGCATGCGGCTTGCAGAGGTCGTGGCAGCGCGCATCGAGCGAACAGCACAGCGAGCAGATCGGTCCGGCATAGGCCGGGCAGGAGGCCATGTCCTCCGGCTCGAACGAATGCTCGCAGATACAGCACTGAATCGATTCGAGGTTCTGCCAGCTCCGCTTCGGTTTTCGCGCGATGTAGTATTTTCCGTCCGTCGCCCAGGCAATCAGCGGCGCCGTGACGAACGCGACCGCCAGCGCCACGAAGGCGGAAAGCGCCTTCGCCGTCGGCCCGAACAGGCCGTAAAACGCCGAGATCGAGACGATGGTCGCGATCGTCATCGCGCCGACGCCGACCGGGTTGATGTCGCACAGATGCGCGCGCTTGAACTCGATGTGCTGTGGCCTGAGCCCCAGCGGCTTGTTGACGACGAGATCGGCGACTAGCGCGCCGACCCAGGCGATCGCCACGTTGGAATAGAGCGCCAGCGTCTGCTCCAGCGCCTTGTAGACGCCGATCTCCATCAGCAGCAGCGCGACCACGACGTTGAAGACGAGCCACACCACGCGGCCGGGATGGCTGTGCGTCAGCCGCGAGAAGAAGTTCGACCAGGCGATCGAGCCGGCATAGGCGTTGGTGACGTTGATCTTGATCTGCGAGAGGATGACGAAGGTGCCGGTCAGCGCCAGCGCCATGTCGGGCTGCGACAGCACGTAGCGGAACGCCTCGAGATACATATGGGCGGGCTCGGCCGCCTGCTCGCTGGAGAGGCCATGACTCAACGCGAAGAAGGCGAGGAAGGATCCCAGCAGCAGCTTGAGCGCGCCAAAAATGATCCAGCCGGGGCCTGCGATCAATAGCGCAATCCACCACGACGTTCGCGACGTGCGGCGGTCGCGCGGGAGGAAGCGCAGGAAGTCTACCTGTTCGCCGATCTGCGCCACCAGCGAAAATACCACCGAGGCGGCGGTACCGAACAGCAAGAGATCGAGATGCCCGCCAGGGTCGCCGTGTTCGCCGGCAAACTTTCGCCATTCCGTGAACGAGTGCGGATTGGCGTAGGCGATCGCGACGAAGGGAAGAATGTGCAGGATGATCCAGATCGGCTGCGTCCACAATTGGAAGCGGCTGATCAGCGTGATGCCGTAGGTCACCAGCGGAATGATCACCACGGCGCTGATGAGATAGCCGATCGGGCGGGGGATGCCGAAGCACATCTCCAGCGCGGAAGCGAGGATGACCGCCTCGATCGCGAAGAAAATGAAGGTGAAGGAGGCGTAGATCAGCGAGGTGATGGTCGAGCCGATATAGCCGAAGCCGGCGCCGCGGGTCAGGAGATCAATATCGATGCCGCATTTGGCGGCATGATAGGCAATCGGCAGGCCGCAGAAGAAGATGACGACGCTGACGACCAGGATGGCAACGGTGGCGTTGGTCGCGCCGTAATTCAGCGTAATCGTGCCGCCGATCGCCTCGAGTGCCAGAAACGAGATGGCGCCAAGGGCGGTATTGGCGACGCGGGCGGCGGACCACCGCCGCGCGCTCTTGGCGGTGAAGCGCAGCGCGTAGTCTTCCAGCGTCTGGTTGGCAACCCATTGATTATACTGGCGCCTGACGCGGTCTATCCGCTGCCGCCCTGCCACTTAGTTGCTCCTGCCCGGTTTGCCCGACCCTGCGTAGCCAGCAAACTCCGTACCAGAAACCTACGTCGCTATTTTGCGGTGCAGTATACGCAATCCCACGTATCTGTGCGGTGCACAATTCTGGGCAATCCTCGCCTGACCAATAAGCGTTCTCGAACAAAAAATGGGGTGCTCATGTCAGACGAACCAAACCAGGGCTTGCAGTCGCCGCTTCGCCGCAAACTGCTGATGGGCGCAGCGGCCTTGCCGCTCATTTCGATCCTTCCCCGGCCCTCATTCGGGGCGGGTCCTGCAACCGCCACCGTCAACACCACGGGCCTCGCGGTCACCGATACGGAAGTCACCGTCGGCATCCTGCACTCCGCCACCGGCACGATGGCGATCTCGGAGACCGGCTCGATCCAGGCCGAAAAGCTCGCGATCGAACAGATCAACGCCATGGGCGGCGTGCTCGGGCGCAAGATCAAATTCATCCAGGAAGACGGCGCCAGCGACTGGCCGACATTCGCGGAAAAGGCCAAGAAGCTTCTCGTCAACGACAAGGTCGCCGCGATCATGGGCTGCTGGACCTCTGCATCGCGCAAGGCGGTGCTGCCTGTCGTCGAGCAGTACAACGGCATGCTCTATTACCCGACCTTCTATGAAGGTCTCGAGCAGTCCAAGAACGTCATCTACACCGGCCAGGAAGCCACCCAGCAGATTCTCGCTGGTCTCAACTGGATCGCCAAGGAGAAGGGCGCCAAATCCTTCTTCTTCATCGGCTCGGATTACATCTGGCCGCGCACCTCGAACAAGATCGCGCGCAAGCACGTCGAGAACGTGCTGAAGGGCAAGGTCGTCGGCGAGGAATATTACGCGCTCGGCAGCACCCAGTTCAATTCGGTGATTAACAAGATCAAGCTGACCAAGCCCGACGTCATCTTCACCGACGTGGTCGGCGGCTCGAACGTCGCCTTCTACAAGCAGCTCAAGGCGGCCGGCGTCGACCTCTCGAAGCAGGCGCTGCTCACGATCTCGGTGACCGAGGACGAAATCGACGGCATCGGCGGCGAAAACATCGCGGGCGCCTATGCCTGCATGAAGTATTTCCAGTCGCTCGACAATGCCAACAACAAGGCGTTCGTTCCCGCCTTCAAGAAGCTGTGGGGCGAGAAGACCGTGATCGGCGACGTGACGCAGGCCGGCTATCTCGGCCCGTGGCTGTGGAAGCTGACTTGCGAGAAGGCCGGCAGCTTCGATGTCGACAAGATTGCCGCCGCTTCGCCCGGCGTCGAATTCAAGGAAGCGCCCGAAGGCTACGTGCGCATCCATGAAAACCATCACCTCTGGTCGAAGACCCGGGTCGGCCGCGCCAAGCTCGACGGCCAGTTCGAACTGATCTTCGAGACGTCGGATCTGGTCGAGCCCGATCCGTTCCCGAAGGGCTACCAGTAGGCGCAGCGGGTTTCCGCAAGCTTCCCAAGCAAGAGCTCCCTGGCGTGGACCGTCAATCCGCGCTTGACGACCCCGCGTCGCGACTTTGCTCGCGGCGCGGGGAACTTATCCCCCGACGGAGAAACATCGATGTTCGGCGACTATTCGATTGGCGATCTGGGCTCCATCTTCGTCATGCAGGGGTTTGCGGGCCTGATCCTGTTTTCCGTCTACGTCCTGATGGCGCTGGGGCTAGCGATCATCTTCGGCCAGATGGGCGTCATCAACATGGCGCATGGCGAGTTCATGATTCTCGGCGCCTACGTCACCTGGATGACGTCGAACTTCTTCCAGGCGTTTCTGCCGAGCCTGTTCAGCGGCTATTTCTTCCTGGCGATGATACTGGCCTTCCTGGCCTCCGGTGCGCTGGGGATGCTGGTCGAATGGGCGCTGATCCGCCATCTCTACAAACGTCCGCTCGATACGCTGCTTGCCACTTGGGGCCTGAGCCTGATGCTGCAGCAGGCCTATCGTTCGGTGTTCGGCGCGCGTGAAGTCGGCGTCGATCTGCCGCAATGGATGCTGGGCTCGCTCAAGGTGACCGACAGCATCGAGGTCCCGATCAACGGCGTCTTCGTGATGGGGCTGACGGTGCTGATCACCATCGTGGTCGCTTACGTCCTGTACAAGTCTCGCTGGGGCCGCCAGGTCCGTGCCGTGGTGCAGAACCGCATCATGGCCGGCGCCGTCGGTATCAACACCGAGAAGGTCGACCGCTACACCTTCGGGTTGGGCTGCGGCATCGCCGGCATCGCCGGAAGCGCCTTCACCATGATCGGCTCCACCGGGCCCACCTCAGGCCAGCTCTACATCGTCGATACCTTCCTGGTTGTCGTGTTCGGCGGCGCCGCCAGCCTGCTCGGCACCATCGCCTCCGCCTTCTCGATCTCGCAGACCCAATCGACGCTGGAATTCTTCATGTCGGGTTCGATGGCCAAGGTGCTCACGCTGCTCGCTGTGGTCGGAATTCTGATGCTGCGGCCGCAAGGCCTGTTCGCCCTCAAAGTCCGCAAATAACAGAAGCAGGCTCGGTCATGATCATCCACTCACGCTTCTTCAATCGATCCGAACTCATCGGCTTCATTGCGCTGGCCGCCATCCTGTTCGTGATCCTGCCGCTGTCGCTGGATGTGTTCCGCCTCAACCTGGTCGCGAAATATCTGACCTACGCCTTTGTCGCGATCGGGCTTGTGCTGTGCTGGGGCTATGGCGGCATTCTGAGCCTGGGGCAGGGGGTGTTCTTCGGCCTCGGCGGCTACTGCATGGCAATGTTCCTCAAGCTGGAAGCCTCCAGCGTCGAGAACACCAAGATCCAGTCCACGCCCGGCATTCCGGATTTCATGGATTGGAATCAGATCACCTCGCTGCCCCTGTTCTGGCAGCCGTTCCACAGTCTCACCTTTACCATCGCCGCAATCATCCTGGTGCCCGGCCTGTTCGCCCTGATCATCGGAACCGCGATGTTCAAGCGCCGCGTCGGCGGTACCTATTTCGCGATCATCACCCAGGCCGTCGCCGCGATCCTGACCATCCTGATCGTGGGGCAGCAGGGCTACACCGGCGGCATCAACGGCATGACCGACCTGCGCACCCTCAAGGGTTGGGACATCCGGCCGGACCATGCCAAGGTCATCCTGTACTTCGTCGAGGTGGTGTTGCTGTTCGCCTGCATTGGCATCGCGCAGTTCATCCGCCTGACCAAGCTCGGCCGCATCCTGGTGGCGATGCGCGAACAGGAAGACCGCGTTCGCTTCTCCGGCTACAGCGTCGCCAACTTCAAGATCTTCGCCTTCTGCATGGCCGCGGTGTTCGCCGCAATCGGCGGCGCCATGTTCGCGCTCAATGTCGGCTTCATGTCCCCGTCATTCGTCGGCATCGTGCCGTCGATCGAGATGGTGATCTACACGGCGGTCGGCGGCCGGATGTCGATCTTCGGCGCGGTGTGGGGATCGCTGCTGGTCAATTTTGCCAAGACCAGCCTTTCGGAATCCTTCCCGCAGCTCTGGCTGTTCGGCCTCGGCGCGCTGTTCATCGCGGTCGTGCTGGCGTTCCCGAACGGCCTGTCGGGAATCTGGGCCGATTACGTTCAGCCGCGCATCGACCGGCTGCTGGCATCACGCAAATCAAAGCCGGGCGGGTGGGCCGACAATTCCGTCGCCGACGGCGCACCAGCAGAGTGAGGCAAGCATGCTCATCGGTCATCTCGGTTGCCGATGCCACACCGGCGGAATGAGGAGATAGATCATGCTCATCGGTCACCAACCCAAGCCCTTTCTGCTCGCGGTCGAGGCGCTCACGGTGTCATTCGACGGCTTCAAGGCCGTGAACAATCTCTCCTTCTATGTCGAGGAGAACGAAATCCGCGTCATCATCGGTCCCAACGGCGCCGGCAAGACCACCGTACTCGATCTTATCTGCGGAAAGACCAAGGCCACCTCGGGCTCGATTCAGTTTCGCGGCAAGGAGCTGACGAAGCTGAAGGAGAATCAGATCGTGCAGACTGGCGTCGGGCGCAAGTTTCAGACGCCGTCGGTGTTCGAAGATCTGACCGTGTTCGAGAATCTGGAGATCTCCTATCCGCGCGGCCGCTCCGTGTTCGGCTCGCTCGCCTTTCAGCGCGATGACGCCGTGAAACAGCGCGTCGAGGAGGTCGCGGAGATGATCTTCTTGAAGGATCGTCTCGATACCTATGCCGATCAGCTCAGTCACGGCCAGAAGCAATGGCTCGAGATCGGCATGTTGCTGATTCAGGACCCGGAACTCCTGATGCTCGATGAGCCCGTCGCCGGTATGAGCGTCAGCGAGCGCGCCAAGACCGCCGAACTGCTCAACCGCATCATCAAGGATCGCTCGGTGCTGGTGATCGAGCACGATATGAAGTTCGTCGAGGACATCGCCCACAAGGTGACGGTGCTGCACCAGGGCCAGATCCTGTCGGAGGGCACGATGGAGAAGGTGAAGAACGATCCGAAAGTGATCGAAGTTTATCTGGGACATTGAGGGAGTAGGGGCATGCTGGCTATCTCGGATCTTCACGTCGCCTACGGCCAGAGCGAAGTGCTGCACGGCCTCAACGTGTCGGTGGCGCCCAACGAGATCGTGGCGATCATGGGCCGTAACGGCATGGGCAAGACCACGCTGATGAAATCGCTGATGGGCATTCTGCCCGCGAAAAGCGGCTCGGTGAAAATGCACGGCGCCGAGCTCAACACGATGCAGAGCTTCGAGCGGGTGGCAAAAGGCCTCGCCTATGTACCGCAGGGCCGCATGATCTTTTCCACCATGACGGTGAAAGAGAACATCGAAACCGGCCTGGTCGTATCAGGCGGCTCGGAGGTGCCCGAAGACATCTACGAGCTGTTTCCGGTACTGCTGGAGATGAAGAACCGCCGCGGCGGCAATCTGTCGGGCGGTCAACAGCAGCAGCTCGCGATTGCGCGCGCGCTCGCCACCAAGCCGAAGGTGCTGCTGCTGGATGAGCCGACCGAAGGCATCCAGCCGTCGATCATCAAGGAAATGGCGCGCACGCTGAAACGCATTCGCGACGAGCGCGGCCTTTCCATTGTCGTCTCCGAACAGGTCTTGAGCTTTGCGCTTGATATCGCCGACCGCGTGCTGGTCATCGAGAACGGCGAGATCGTCCGCGACGACCCGCGCGACAGCGTCGACGCCGCGCAAGTTTCGAAATTCCTGTCCGTTTGAACCTGTGTTCTAAAAAGGGGAGCTATCGATGCCAGAGACACTGATCAAGGTCGATCTTACGAAGTCGGCCTATGAGAACGACATGATCCACAACCGCTGGCATCCCGATATTCCGATCGTGGCGTGGGTCAATCCGGGCGACGATTTCATCATCGAGACCTACGACTGGACCGGCGGCTTCATCAAGAACAACGATTCCGCCGATGACGTGCGCGACATCGATCTTTCGATCGTGCACTTCCTGTCCGGCCCGATCGGCGTCAAGGGCGCCGAGCCCGGCGATCTCCTGGTAGTCGACCTGCTCGATGTCGGGCCGCTGAAGGAAAGTCTCTGGGGTTTTAACGGCTTCTTCTCCAAGCAGAACGGTGGCGGCTTCCTGACCGATCATTTCCCGCTGGCGCAGAAATCGATCTGGGACATCAAGGGCCTCTACACGTCGTCGCGCCACGTGCCCGGCGTGAATTTTGCCGGCTTGATCCATCCCGGCCTGATCGGCTGTCTGCCCGATCCGAAGCTGCTGGCGACCTGGAACGAGCGCGAGACCGCGCTGATCGCGACCAATCCGACCCGCGTACCGGGTCTCGCCAATCCGCCGTTTGCCGCGACCGCCCACGCCGGCCGCGCCAAGGGCGACGCTAAGGCCAAGGTCGGCGCGGAGGGGGCCCGCACCGTGCCGCCGCGCGAGCATGGCGGCAATTGCGACATCAAGGATCTGTCGCGCGGCTCCAAAATCTTCTTCCCGGTCTATGTGCCGGGCGGCGGGCTGTCGATGGGCGATCTGCACTTCAGCCAGGGCGACGGCGAGATCACCTTCTGCGGCGCTATCGAAATGGCGGGCTGGCTGCATCTCAAGGTCGAAATCATCAAGGACGGCGTCGCCAAATACGGCATCAAGAACCCCGTGTTCAAGCCGTCGCCGATCACGCCGAACTACAAGGACTACCTGATCTTCGAGGGCATCTCGGTCGACGAGGCCGGCAAGCAGCATTACCTCGACGTTCACATTGCCTATCGTCAGGCCTGTTTGAACGCGATCGAGTATCTGAAGAAGTTCGGCTATTCCGGCGCGCAGGCCTATTCGATCCTCGGCACCGCGCCGTGCCAGGGCCACATCTCCGGCGTGGTCGACGTTCCCAACGCCTGCGCCACGCTGTGGCTGCCGACGGAGATTTTCGACTTCGACATCATGCCGTCGTCGGCCGGACCGATCAAACACATCACAGGCGACATCCAGATGCCGATCTCGCCGGACAAGTGATCCCTGCGCGAGAAGGATGCGGGGCGGCTCAAGCGTGCCGGCCGCCCCGCATCCGCCATCGCCAAATTCCCTTCCGGACCCTCGCGCAAGGAAACCCAATGCCCGTCTACGAGTATCTCTGCAACGATTGCGGTCCGTTCACCGACATACGGCCGATGTCCGAATACAACAATCCGCAGGACTGCCCGCGCTGCGACAATGAATCGCCGCGCGTAATCCTGACCGCGCCGGCGTTCTTCTGCATGCCGTCCGACAAGCGGAAAGCAATCGCCACCAACGAGCGCAGCGCCCACGCGCCGAAGACATCAGGCGAATACAAGGCGTCCCACGGTCCCGGCTGCGGCTGCTGTTCATCCGGAAAGAAGAAGCCGGCGCGGCTGGTGACCAAGACAAAGGGCGGCGCGAAGGGTTTTCCGACTGCGCGGCCATGGATGATCAGCCACTAAAGCATGATGAAACCAGATTTGATTGCAACCACGAAGAAGGTGCGCTCCGCTTGCGGGGGAGGGTTGGGGTGGGGCTGTCTCCGCGGGCGACACTGCCGCTTCGCTCGTCTCGGCCCCGCAAGCGGGAGAGGTAAAGCGCGTCTGCGGCTAACTTGTCTGACTAAGACCACATGCTCTAGCGATCCTTCAAACCCAAACCAGAACAAGAGGCGATCCAATGCTCCACGGTGACATTTCTTCCAGCAACGACACGGTCGGCGTCGCGGTCGTCAACTACAAAATGCCGCGCCTGCACACCAAGGCCGAGGTGCTCGACAACGCCCGGAAGATCGCCGACATGATCGTGGGCATGAAGCTCGGCCTGCCGGGCATGGACCTCGTGATCTTCCCGGAATATTCCACCCACGGCATCATGTACGACTCCAAGGAGATGTACGAGACGGCTTCGTCGGTCCCGGGGGCCGAGACCGAGATCTTCGCGGAAGCCTGCCGCAAGGCCAAGGTGTGGGGCGTGTTCTCGCTGACCGGCGAGCGCCACGAGGAGCATCCGCACAAGGCGCCTTACAACACCCTGATCCTGATGAACGACAAGGGCGAGATCGTCCAGAAGTATCGCAAGATCATGCCGTGGGTGCCGATCGAAGGCTGGTATCCCGGCAAGTGCACCTATGTCTCCGAGGGACCGAAGGGCCTGAAGATCAGCCTGATCATCTGCGACGACGGCAACTATCCGGAGATCTGGCGCGACTGCGCGATGAAAGGCGCCGAGCTGATCGTGCGCTGCCAGGGCTACATGTATCCGGCCAAGGAGCAACAGGTGCTGATTTCCAAGGCGATGGCCTGGGCCAACAACGTCTATGTCGCGGTCGCCAACGCCGCCGGCTTCGACGGCGTCTATTCTTACTTTGGCCATTCCGCGATCATCGGCTTCGACGGCCGGACCCTGGGCGAGACCGGCGAGGAGGAATACGGCATCCAGTATGCGGGCCTGTCGAAGCACCTGATACGCGACGCCCGCCGCAACGGCCAGTCGCAGAACCATCTCTTCAAGCTCCTGCATCGCGGCTACACCGGCAAAATCAACTCCGGCGAAGATGCGAAGGGTGTCGCGGAGTGCCCGTACGATTTCTATGCGAAGTGGATCGCCGATCCCGAAGGCACGCGCGAGATGGTCGAAGCGATGACCCGCCCGACCGTCGGCACCGACGAATGCCCGATCGAGGGCATCCCGAACGAGGCAACGGCGAGCAACTACTAGACACAGAATCGTAGGGTGGGCAAAGCGAAAGCGTGCCCACCATTCACGATGAACGTGTCGATGGATGGTGGGCACGGCGCAAGGGGCCTTTGCCCACCCTACGAAACTGGATGTTATCGCCAATCGTCGATGATGTAGGCGCCGGGGCGGCAATAGCCGGGATCGTTCTGTCTGTGCATGGTCACGCCCTGAATTTCGCTGCGAAATCCGCGGGCGACGAGATGCCGATAGGCTTCGTGGCGCGCCATGTTCGCGCCAGCCAGCAAGTTCGACATGCCGGCAGCGACCGCTAAAGCCTCGCACGCGTCGAGCAGCCGAAGATAGTCGTGTTCGGCCGATCCTCCGTCGCGAGCTGCACCGAATTTAACGAAGCAGGTGTCTGCGCCGGCTTCGCTGCGCGGCCCGTAGTGACACACTGCGAACGCCGCGATGTCACGGGCACCTTCAACCAAAACTGTATCACCCAAACCCTGCGCATGCGTCGCGCCTATCTCGCCGGATAGGTCGAGACCCGGGTAAACCGTTTCAGCTACGTCCCGGCACGATTGGAGAGCCTGCTCTCGCTGCGCTTCGCTTAACTCGCTGAAGCGCAACCATCCGGCTGCCGCTTGCCGCACCGCTTTTGCCGACATGATTGCTGTGAGGAAACGCGCGTAAAAGCCGTATTTTTGATATAGGGCGATATGCTTCGCGCTATCTGAGAATGTGAATAACCCGACATGCCGCGTATTCCAGGCACTGAATTGCTCCATGGTTTTCGCAAGCAGTACTCGGGCGATACCTCGCTCCTGGAGATCAGGATGCACAGTCAAGGGACCGAAGAAGCCGACGCTTCCCCAATTGGTGACAAAGTTGGAGCCGACTAATTTTCCATCTAGCGTCGCGCCGAATGAGGCCACGTGAGCCGCGCGCTGGCGGCCATAGATGTAGTCCCGATCGGCCCAGAACGTCTCCGGGTCCGGAGCCCCAAGGAAGGTCCCAAAGGCAAGACGGAAAATCCGCGCAGCTTCCGGCAAGTCTCTTTCATCGAGTTTGCCCACCACCGCGCGCCTTGCGTTCGGACCAATGTTCTCGCTGGCATTATGATCTGACATGATCACCTTCCTTTGAGAACTAACTTTGGAAGTGGCCACAGTAGCGACGATAGCAGCTCAGGTACTCGCAATCCAAGCAAGCCGAGGTTGATCAAGCGGGGCCGATGTCGCCTGATGCGTAAGGATAGCTGCCATTGGGTATGGACGTCAGCTCATGGGCCACAAGCCGACATTCGGAGACGAGGGCTCAGTCCGCGTATGTTCCGTAAACATAGTCGCGAGCAAACAACCTTGGTGGTCCACCTGCAACGAAGTGGCCAAGATCGTGCGCGATCTCTTTCATTCCCCGTGGGGAGTCAAAAAAGCGTTCGGAAAGCGCCGTTGTGCTCGCGAAATGCAGTTCCGCAACACCGCCGATCTTTGGCGCATCCTCGGATGGATGTTCCTCGACCCACCATTGGATATATCGGCTTGCCCCTTCGTGAACCTCGACCGCCAGAGGCGCATGACGAGCCCAGCTTCGCCGAATTGCAGTCTCCGGGAGGTCGTCGTGGAAGATCAAACCACGTAAGTATTTATACCGTTGGATGGCCTCCCATCTACAATAGAGCCGTCGTCTTTGATGACCTTACGCGTGACGCGATAAACGTGGTCGAGATCAACCCATTCTCTTAAACCTGCGAGGAAAGCGTTTGAGGGTAACAGAGCGTGTCCTTGGAGTATGGCGGCATCATATGAGGGCCAAGGAACACTGTTGCTCGCGTCCAGCCTCATTGCTGGTGGTAAAAAGAAACTGGATGGCGGTGGCTCATTTAGGCTGGCGACGCAATAACCGGAGGCGCTCTCTTCGAGCTGTGCCAGTAGCCAACGTCGGAAGGTCGTCGCATCGCGATCTTGACGAACGCGCAGGAAGGACATGATGGGCATAGCTTCTCCCCAGAAACAAAGTCTTGCCGTGCACAGCTAACCGCCTAGTAGCCGATGTCCGCAAGGGGGCCAGAAGCTGCCGAAACGAGCTATTCGGCGTTGTTCGTGCGCGGCGTGCTGTTCTGGCCATCACGCTAACAACCTTTGCAAAAAATAGCCGCTGATTTGCCCGAGCATCATGCCAATACCCATGATTGCCAGTGCGCCAAGGCTGCGGAGTTGACGGGCAAGCCAACCAAGGTCCGGCTTTCGTAGCGAAAAGAGCTGGTAGCCAACCGCGAAGCCGCCCACTCCGCCAATCAGCCCACCAACGACTTGAAGGATTGGAAAGGGACCTATCATCACGCCTGACATATTAGCTCCGCCCTTTGTAACATGAACCGGCCGCCGATGTCCCAAATGGGTCAGACTCGGAAGTCAGGCGACGCAATCGCGACTTCCGTTCTTCTCTCAACAACAGACATTCCTGCGTCCGGTTGTGACGTCCGAAAAGTGCCAGGAGCGGGGCATTCATTTCGCTCTCGCGGATGGGCTAGCTCCGCCCGCGGGGGCCCTGCGGCGGCTGAGGATTGTTGGCGGGATTGGTATCGTACTTGGATATTCGCTTGATGAGCCCGCTAGTGGCGAGCGGCTGCAAGTCCGCCTCCAGCGCGTCAGCAATCTCCTTGGCATAGACCTCCCGGTCGTCCACGTAGACTGTAAAGGATCTCAAATACTTTTCCTTCTTCGCCGGATTTTCGATCGTCGCCTTCGTCCACTGGTAGAGCGGATAGTTTTCGACGCCGTGCTCTTCTGCTGCGGCGACATACTCCGCAAAGGCGTCGAACTGGCATTTCAGCGCAGCGCTATGCTCGGCGAGGATATCGAACAGCGACGTCAGTGCCGGAACACGGTGTTTTCGGCGTACCGATTCCGCCGTGGCAGAATCGTTCAGATCGAACCTAACCTGGTACTGCCACTGAGAAGTCACGCGAGTCTCGCATTCTGTGGCACCCGCCTTGTCCCTTTCCGATCGCAAGGCGCTACCGCTTCCTCACGAGCAGGTCCGGCACACGTGTGTCAAGAGCTGGTCGCAATGTCAGGCCGACCGTTTTCGATGGCCGCGTCGTAATCTTCATCATGTAGATCGCGCCGGGGCTCGGGCCTGCATCCTCGACCACGCGCGTGGTGCGTGCCACAAGATCGAGTGTGAGCGCCATCTCTCGAAGCGTTGTCGGCATAAAGCTGTCCCTATCGGGAGGCGATGAAAACTACTGCATTTTGCTCCAGCTTAGCGGAGCGCATACTAGACCTCCTTGGAGCTAATCGGAATCTATAGAAGGCAGTGGAATTCTGGCAGTGTTCCTGTCATAGGCAGGGGCCTTGCGTGACAGGACGGAGCGAACCTCACGCGACAAAGCTCGCGAATTACAAGACGCCGCGTCCGCACTCGCTAACGTCTCCTTCGGATCAATCGCGTCATCTTGGTCGTCGGCCGACTACTTCCGGTCTTCCCCCAACTGCGGACATTACGCAACGGGACCACCACTTCCGAAAAGTGCCAAGAGGCGAAGTGGCGCTTTTCGCGCTCGGAGCGCCAAGCCCACTATTCCATCACTCGACCATAGCGCCGTAGACGAGGTTCTTGAACAAATGCCGGCTTTGCACGCGGGCGGTGGCACCTTGTGTCAGTTGGATGGCGAGCAGTTTTTCTTTGGGGTCTATGGTGAAGCTGGTTCCGAATATGCCGCCCCACATTGCATCGCCCTTTGAGCCCGGGCTCCAACCAAAACCGTCCTGCAGACGGACGGCGAAACCAAGTCCAAACCCGTAGCCAGGACCCGTTGAAGCTTCCGTGGAACCACCCATGCCAACTAAATGGTTTTGCAGCATGAACTCTACAGTCTTCTTCGAGAGATACCGCCTGCCCTCGTACTCGCCACCGTTCAGGATCATTTGCAAAAACTTGAAGTAATCTTCAGCAGTACCACACATGCCGGCGCCACCCTTCAAGTAGGACATCTTGATCTCGCTTTCGGTCCTGCAGAAGCGTAGTGAGAATTTCTTCAAGGGATCGCTATCAAGCACCTCCGCCAACCGCGAGGCTTTCTCCCCCGGTACCCAGAATGCCGTGTCCTTCATGCCGAGCGGGCCGATGACCATTTCTTGCAGCACAACGTCCAACGGCTTCTTTGTTGCGCGTTCAAGAAGGAGGCCCAGAACATCCACCGAGATCGAATAGAGAAAATTCGTGCCAGGTTGATAAGCTAGCGGGATTTGTCCTAGCCGCTTCAACATCTCGTCGCCGGTGATATCTTGCTCGCCAGCCTCGACATTGGCCTGCTCGTAGGCGTCCTTCAGCCGTTTGGACTTCATGGCGCCACCATAGAAGAAGCCCGATGTATGGCGCATGAGATCCTGGATCGTGACCGCCCGGTTCGCTGGCAGATCTTCGATCGTTGTGGTGCCGTCACCGTTCGTTCTGCTCACCTCGACTTTTAAATCCTTCAACTCGGGCAGGTACCGCGCGATCGGATCGTTGATCTTGAAGACACCTTGCTCGACCAGCATCATCGCCGCAACCGTCACGATCGGCTTAGTCATTGATGCCATGCGGAATATGCTGTCCTTCGCCATCGGCTTAGTCTTAGCGGCGTCTTGAAAGCCGTTTGCCTCGAAATGGACCAGCTCTCCGCGCCTGGCGATCAGCGTGACGGTGCCCGAGAACGTGCCGTTGGCCACCTCTCGCTTCATAACGCCCGCGATACGATCTAGTCGCTCGCGCGACATGCCCTGCGCAACGTCTTCACCAGCCTGCGCGAGCTGAGTCTGCTGTGCGTTTGCGGCGTATGGAAAGGTAACGCCGACCACTATCGCGGCAACCAGCGATGCTGAAGCAAGTGTCCTTCGCATAGTTCCCTCCCTCACAACCGATATTCCGATCACACTATACTACGTAGACAGCACTTTCCATCCGGGAGGATGTCGCCTTCGGGTCAATCGCGTCACTTCGGCGCTGCGCCGATCACTTCCGGTCTACCCCGATGAACCGACATCAGAACGGCCTGTTGGCATGTCTCAAACGTGCCAATAGCAGGCATACGACCGATGGCATATAAGGCCGCAAGCATGAGGGGCAAGTTAGTCGGGAGACTGGCGGTGGGGAAGTCGAGCGATACTATCGGTCGGTGGACCAAGGGCTACACACAATCTGAACTCGACCGAGCGCAACGCCGATTTGGTTTAGTCTTTCCGCCGGACCTAGTAGCCCTGTTGAGGCGGAAGCGGCCGGTGGATGGGCACGATTGGATGGACGACCGTGCGATAAGGCAGGCACTGGACTGGCCCTTCGAAGGGCTTCGTAAGTCCGTCGAGCAGGGGCAACTCTGGTGGCCTGAGTGGGGGAAGTTACCTTCCAGCGCCCGCGCTCGCGAGCAGGTTCTGCGGGAAGTGGTTTCCCGAGCACCTAAACTAATCCCGCTGATTGGTCACCGATACTTGCCCGAGCAGCCGCATGAGGCAGGCAACCCCGTTTTTTCCATCTTCTACACCGATGCAATCTACTACGGTGCCAATCTGAAGGACTATTTCGAAAGAGAGTTCACAAGCTGGAACAGCAAGCCTTGGCCTTCACAGATCAAATATGTTCCGTTTTGGTCCGACCTTGTCGAGCGGTTCGCGCAGAACCGAAATCACACCTAATGAATGACCCGAAGCGGCGGCCTCGCATGTCCTACTTTGTTTCGAGGTGGGAGAAGCGAAAATTGCAGTGGCTGGCGCCGCCGGCCAGCGTTTGGGTTCGTTCCAAACGAATGCCGCGCGTTGCGTAGGCCTCGAAATCAAGTCCGCAAATGTGTGGGAGGATTTCTTTATCTCCGTGACGAGCGGCGAATTTGCAGAAGCCACAAGCCTTGTAATCGATACCGAATTCAAAGCTGTCGCCGGGTCCTGGCTCGACGAAATCGTAGACAAAATCCTCTGGATATTCGTTCGCCAGGCTTTTTGCTGCCTGTTCGCGTAGCAAGGACTGGTTCTCCCGAGACAAGAATTGACGTCCCGAAGCGAGCCGTTCGGCCTCCGGCACGGT
Source organism: Bradyrhizobium sp. CCBAU 051011 (assembly GCF_009930815.1). NCBI lineage: Bacteria > Pseudomonadati > Pseudomonadota > Alphaproteobacteria > Hyphomicrobiales > Nitrobacteraceae > Bradyrhizobium > Bradyrhizobium sp. CCBAU 051011. Next base: position 4,645,513 of record NZ_CP022222.1, read on the forward strand.
CAGCAATTGAGCCTTGTAACTTTCTCGCTCGAATTCGCCAATTATCGGGAGAGCAACGCCATGCCGCCGGAGCACGCGCCCGATAGCCATAAAGCCCATCAAGCGGATGAAGAAGTCGCTCATGCGGCTAGCCGCACCTCCGACATAAGGCATTTGGCTGAGCACGATTTCGAACTCATCCATCACATCTTGTCTGACCTTGTCCAAATCCGCGAGATGCGCGCGTTCGCGCAACATCGTCTCGGCAAGATCGAGGCGCTGGCGCATGGCGGCTTCCATTGCGCCGCGATGCGCCTGATAGAATGGATGAATTTCGCCCATGAGATGTCCCCCCCGCAGGTACGCGTTTCATTCCGCGGCGATCGCCTCGATCTCCAGCAACCATTTGCCGTCGACTGTTTCGGCGATCATCACCGTGGAAGCCGGTTCGTTTCCTTGCAGCATCTTGCGGCGAATGGCGCGGTTGGCCAAGACCTGACTTTTGTCGGTTAGAAACGTATTGATCTTGACCAGGTGCTCGACGCCGAGGCCGGCGGCGGCGAGCACCGCGATGACGTTGCGCCAGGCTTGCTCGCACTGCGCCTCGAAACCTTCGGGCACGCTGCCGTCGGAATTTTCCGGCACCTGTCCGCTGACGAACAGCAGTCGGCGATGCTGGCCAACTTCGAGCCCCATGCTGTAGCCGCTGGAAGGCGCGTGGACCGCCGCGGGATTATGCCTGATGATGTCTGCCATGTCAGATTGTCTCCTGTTCGACGAATTCGAGCGCCAGACCATGCGACGCCGCGGGCGGGATCAGCAGCGCGGCGCCGGTCATCTCGAAGTCGACGCCGTTGTTTTTCAGTGCGCGCTTGGTCGCATCGAGATCGGTGACCGCCAGACGCGCGGCGCAAAAGCGCGGCGACGTATCGCCGGCGAGACCCGGCAGCCGGCGTGCGATCTCGGCCGGATCGAGCACGGTGATCCGATCACAGCTATCGCCGACCGTCAGCCGCCCGGGCACAGACTGGGCTTCGCTTTCCGTGACGCGCTCGAGGAAATCGCGGTGCGCCGCCGGCTCCTGCGCCGACATCACGACCTCGATCACGCGCAAGGCGCCGTTGGGGTGGCGCTGATAGTCGGGTTTCCAGAACAGTTCCGGCGGGTGACGCTGCTGGCAGGTGAAGAAGGCGATCCCGGGCATGGCGGGATTGGTGGCGAACGCCAGTGAAAATGCGACGCGCGCCGTGCCGCCGCCCGGCAGCACCGCATCGCGGCCAAAATCAAACGGCGCATAGGTACTGACGTGATCGGCCTTGAAGCGCGCCGCATCGGCATGGGCGTCGGTGCTGTGCAAGGCCAGCATCGACATTCCCTCGGTGGTGGCCAGAAAATCCTGGTTGTGGGCGGCGAAGCTGAACTTATCAGGCGCGGCCGGCGGCACCGCGGCGGCGTCCGTGACGGCCAGCAACTCCAGAAAATTGTTCCCGAACATCGCCAGGCGGTTGCTGGTTCCGAACGGATGCACGCCGGTCGGCGTGAGGGTGAAGCCGAGCTTTTGCCAATCCAGCGCGGCCTGCGCCAGATCGCGGACACAAATGACGAGATGATCGATACGGCGGGGCATGGGATCTCCGGAAATTGCAGACCGACCGTAACCGGCGGCATCAGCCCTCGGCAAAGCATTGTTGCTGCGGCTCTGCTCAAGAAAATCTATTGCAAGGCTGCGGCCTATCAGTGACAAACTGGACGGCGATGACCTACATCCTTCCACCGCTCAATGCGCTACGCGCGTTCGAAGCCGCGGCGCGGCATCTCAGCTTCAAGCTCGCCGCGCACGAGCTGCATGTGACGCCTGCTGCCGTGGGGCAGCAGGTGAAATCGCTGGAGGCGCGCCTGGGCGTCCGCCTGTTCGAACGGCTGCATAAGCAGCTTGTCCTGACCGAGGCCGGCCAGGCCTATCTGCCAAGAATTTCCGACGGCTTTCGCCGTATTGCGGACGCAACGGTGCGACTGAAGCCGACGGGCGCGGCGCTGTTGCAACTGGGCGTGCACGGCAATTTCGATCTGCGCCGTCTGGCGCTGGCGGAGTTTCGCGCAGCCCACGAGGAAATCGGCTTGCGGGTGCTGCAGCCCGCCGGCTTGGCCGAGCTGATCGAGGGCAAGGTCGATGTGCTGATCGCGCGTGGGGTCGGCCACCATCCGGGCTACCGCTGCGATCGCGTGACGGAGGGATCCGGGCTCGGCGACTGGCTGATTGCGCCCGCCGGCACCGCGGATTGTCCGGAAATCGCAAGTTTCCGAGATTGGCTGCGCGGTCTGCCCGCCGAGAATTCGCTCGGGCAGCAGCGTCGTCGTGTGGTCGGCATGATCAGAAGTTGAGGTGATCGTGAAGCAGAAAAAATTCGGCGCAGGCAGTGCGGACGTATCCGTGATCGGGCAGGGCACCTGGTATCTCGACCGCGGTGACCGCAAGGCGGCGATCGCAGCGCTCCGCCGCGGTATCGAAACCGGCATGACCCATATCGACACCGCGGAGATGTATGGCGATGCCGAGCTCGTGATCGCGGACGCGATCGCTGGGCTGCCGCGTGAAAAACTCTTTCTCGTCTCAAAAGTGTTGCCGAGCAACGCCTCGCGTCGCGGCACCGTCACGGCCTGCGAGCGTTCGCTGAAGCGGTTGAAGACCGATTATCTCGATTGTTATCTCCTGCACTGGCGCGGCTCCTATCCGTTCGAGGAGACGGTGGCGGCGTTCGACGAACTGGTGAGAAGCGGAAAAATCCGCTCCTGGGGCGTCAGCAATTTCGATGAGGACGATCTCGACGAACTGCTCGATGTCGCCGGACAGGGCAAGATCGCCTGCAATCAGGTGCTCTATCATCTGCTGGAGCGCGCGATCGAGCATGCGGTGATCCCGTGGTGCGAGAAGCATGGCGTTGCCGTCGTCGCCTACTCGCCGTTCGGTCATGATGAGTTTCCATCGCCGCGCAGCAAGGGCGGCGAGGTGCTGCAGGCGATCGCGGATGCGCACCAGGCGAGCCCGCGCCAGGTCGCGCTGGCGTTTCTCACGCGTGCGCAATCGGTGCTCGCGATTCCCAAGGCGTCGAGCGCGGAACACGCGGCAGAGAATGCGAGGGCAGGGGATCTGAAACTCAGCGAGCAGGAGATCGTCGCACTCGACAAGGCCTTCCCACGCGGCCCCAAGCCACGCGGCCTGCCGATGCTGTAGGTCTCTCCGCTCCCTCTCCCCGCTCTTCGCGGGGTCGAGACAAGCGAAGCTTGCTCTTAGAGGGTAGGGGTGAGGGGCTCTCTCCGCGAGCATGCGTTCACCGATAGACCTGTACCCCCGCACCCGGAATTCGCGCTTCGCGCAAATTCCGACCTCTCCCCGCAAGCGGGGCGAGGTTGAAGCGGAGTTCACGTCATCGCGCGCATGCGCTCCTCAAACACATCACCGTGAACACCGTCCTTAACAAAGTGTTGCAATTGCCCCCTCAGCGCATATCCGCATCCCGCTTTCGGACCTAGTCGCATCGGGCCAATTGGTGTTTTTTACAACCTCGCCCGATTCGAAATTACCGCCTTCGAGATTGCCGTGACACCGCCCCCCGCCGCAGCCGCCAGGCTGGACAGCGTTCATCTGCCTTTGCCCGAAAAGAAGTCGACGATCCGCAAGGCGCCCGCGCGCGCCGACCGACCGTTCAAGGGCATCGCGCTGGTACTGGCCTCGACGGTATTTCTTGGCGCCTCCGACGTGACGGCGAAATATCTCTCGGCGACACTGCCCTCGATCGAGATCGCCTGGATCCGCTTCCTGGTGTTCGCGATGATCATGACGCCGGCGATGATGCCGGGTTCCCCGCTGTTTGCGATGCAGACCGGCCGGCCCGGTCTGCATCTCTTGCGCGGCCTGACGATCCTGGGCTCGTCGCTGTTCTTCATCTCCGGCCTGCGGTACCTCCCGATTGCGGAGGCTTCCGCGACCGGCTTCGTCGCGCCGCTGTTCGTCACCGCGCTGTCGATCATCTTCCTCAGCGAGAAGGTCGGCCTGCGCCGCTGGATCGCGACCGGCGTTGGCCTCGTCGGCGTCATCATCATCCTGCGTCCGGGCACCGGCGCGTTTCACCCGGCGGCGTTCTTTCCGCTGGTCTCGGCGCTGGCCTGGGCCTGCACGCTGATCATCACGCGGATGATGAGCGGCACCGAGCGCGCCATCACCGTGATGGCCTATTCGTCGATCGTCGGCCTCTGCATTCTCTCCGCGCTGGTGCCGTTCGTCTGGGTCACGCCGACCTGGCATGACATCGCCTTCGGCGTTTTCATCGGCATCGCCTCGACCGCGGGGCAGTGGATCGTGGTGCTGGCGTTTCGCTATGCCGACGCCTCCGTGCTGGCGCCGTTTTCCTACACGCAATTGCTGTGGGTCAGCGTGCTCGGCTTCCTCATCTTCGGCGAAGTCCCTGATGCCTACACCATCACCGGCGCCGCGTTCATCGTCGCTTCGGGCCTTTATACTGCACATCGCGAACGCGTCCGCCGCTCGCAGCTTCTGGCTGTCTCGGGCGAGCCGTCCCCCAACGCCTGATCCTGCGCGGCCACTGAGTCGTGGTCACACCCGCCAAAAACGTGGCGCGGGTGCCACATCGGTGCCGTAAAACGCTTGGTTGTGGTGCAAATCTGGCGGATTCATCTCCGCATCCGTAATTCTACGGCGGAACCCATGCTAGTGAGTTCCTATGGCGCCGCAGAGCGCCGGGGAATGGGGTTCGGGCGTTGTATTTTCAATTGCTATCGTCGGCGCAGGGCCGACGCCATCGGGCTGTGGCTGCGCGGGCAGTCGCGATGTCGGCGTTTCTCGTTGGCCTGTGCCTGTCGACGACACCCGCGAACGCAGCCTGTGCGCCCGATCCGGCGTCGAGCGGCGATACCGTCACCTGCAGCGGCAACACCCCGGGCGGCTTTCAGGCCGGCGGCGGCGTCGACAATCTCGCCGTCAACGTGCTGACGGGAGCGACCGTCAGCGACGGCGGCGGTGGCGTGATCCTCGGCGTCAACGACTTCAACACGGTGACCAACAGCGGCACGCTCACCGCCGGGCCATCGACCACCGGCATCTTCGCCGGCGTGAACAACACGATCGTCAACGCCGCCTCCGGCGTTATTGCCCTCGGCGACGACGGCGTCGGAATCTTCGCCGCCGGCAACAGCAACATAACGAATGCCGGTCAAATCACAATCGGCGACGCGGCCGGGCCGGGGGCTGCCGTCTTTGCTGTCAATGACGATAACACGATCAGCAACCTCGTCGGCGCAACCATCACCGTCGGTCTGAATGCCGCCGGCATCTCGGTGCAGGGCCATCGCGCCATCGTCAACAATGCCGGCACGATGAACGTCGGTTCCTTCGGCACCGGAATCGACGTGTCCGGCGACGACGCGATGATTACCAGCAACGGCGTCATCAATATCAGCAACAACACGGCTGCAATTTCCGCGCAGGGCGACCGAGCCGTGATCACTCATTTCGGCACCATCAATGGCGGCATCGACAACGCCGGCGTCGCCTATAACGGCTCGTCCGGCACCATCAACAATATCGGCCATATCGTTCTCGGGGACGATTCCTTCGGCATCGTCGTGCTCGGCGATTCCAACACCATCACCAACAGTGGCACCATCACCGTCGGAAGCGGATTTGCCGTCGGCATCGACGTCAGCAGTTTCGTCGGCACTAACTCCGTCATCAACACCGGAACGATCAACGTCGGCGCGGGCGGGTTCGGCGTCGGTATCATGCTGAGCGGCAGCGGTACGGTCTTCAACTCGGGCACCATCAATGCCGCTGCAGGATTTGCGGCGATCGAACTCTGCGGCTGCAGCGGCGTGCTGACGCTCGGGCCGGGCAGCGTCATCAACGGCCTCGTGCTCGGCAGTGGCGGCGCGTTGCAACTCGGCGGCACCGGCACGGACACATTCAACCTCAGCCTGATCGGCGCCGGCCAGCAATATGACGGCTTTTCGACCTTCAACAAGGTCGGCAGCTCGAACTGGACCGTCACCGGCACCGGCGCGCAGGACTGGAACGTGCTTGGCGGCACGCTCGCGGTCAACGGCGTCATCAATGGCGTGGTCACCGTCAACGCCGGCGGCACGCTCGGCGGCACCGGCACCATCGACAACGTCTTCGTCAACGGCGGCACGCTGGCGCCGGGCAATTCCATCGGCGCAATCAACGTGGCGGGCAGCCTGACCTTCTCGGCAGCGTCGAGCTACATGGTCGAGATCTCGGGCGCGAGCAGCGACCTGACCATGGTCACCGGCGTAGCTACGCTTGGCGGCGCGACTGTCGTTGTCGTTCCGAGCGGCACGGTGGCGAAGCAGTACACGATCCTGACCGCGACCGGCGGCGTATCTGGTACGTTCCACCCGGTTGTGTCGAGCGCATCGAACCTCAACGCAAGCCTCAGCTATGACCTCAACAACGTCTACCTGAATTTCGCGCTGAGCTATGGCGGCGGCCTCAACGTCAACCAGCAGAACGTCGCGAACAGCCTCACCAATTTCTTCAACACGACCGGCGGCCTTCCGGCTTCCTTCGCTTCGCTGTCGCCGGCCGGCCTGACGCAGGTCTCGGGCGAACTGGCGACCGGATCGCAGCAGGCGACCTTCGATGCCATGAACCTGTTCCTGTCGCTGATCTCGGATCCGTTCGTGGCGGGCCGTAGCGGCGGGATCGGCGGCAATGCCGGCGCTGTCCCGTTCGCCGAGGAGAGCGCGCTTGGCTATGCCGCGAAGAAGCGCGGCGCCGCGCGCGACGCCTTGGCCAAATTCCCGACCAAGGCCGATGGCGCGCGCAACGATCTGTTCGACCAGCGCTGGAGCGTCTGGGGCTCCGCTTACGGTGGCGGCAGCAACACGTCGGGCAATGCGGCGCTCGGATCGAACGATGCCACCGCGCGCGTGTTTGGCTTTGCGGTTGGCGTCGACTACCGCCTCTCGCCCGATACGCTGGCAGGTTTTGCGCTTGCTGGCGGCGGCACCAATTTCAGCGTCTCAGGTTTCGGCTCCGGCCGCTCCGATCTGTTCCAGGCCGGCGCCTTCGTGCGCCACAACATCGGCAACGCCTACATCACCGCCGCAACCGCCTATGGCTGGCAGGACGTGACCACGGAGCGCACCGTGACGGTTGCCGGCTTCGAGCGGCTGCGCGCGCAGTTCAACGCCAATGCTTTCTCCGGCCGCATCGAGGGCGGCTATCGTTACACCACACCGTGGATGGGCATCACGCCTTATGCAGCCGGCCAGTTCACCACCTACAGCCTGCCGGCCTATGCCGAGCAGGTACTGGCGGGCGCAGGCACCTTCGCGCTGAATTATGCGGCCAAGGACGTCACGGCGTCGCGCACCGAGCTTGGTGTTCGCACCGACAAATCCTGGGCGATGCCGTCAGGCATCCTGACGCTGCGCGGCCGCGCCGCCTGGGCGCATGATTTCAACACCGACCGTAACGTCACGGCCTTGTTCCAGGCGCTGCCGGGCGCGGCCTTCGTCGTCAACGGCGCGGCGCAGGCGCATGACTCCGCGCTCGTGACCGGTGCGGCCGAGATGAAATGGCTGAACGGTTGGTCTGCGGCCGCGATCTTCGAAGGCCAGTTTTCCAACGTCACCAATTCCTACGCCGGCAAGGGTGTGGTGCGCTATTCGTGGTGATCCTCCGTGCTAGAGCATGATGCGGAAAGGTGGAAACAGGTTTTCCGACTCGCTCTGGCCCGCGATGTCTTGAGCGATCACCGTAATGCCCAGCGCGTAGATAACAGGAGAAATAGCGCCCGATTACCCCTGTAGTTGGCCGCTGGTCGGGTGGTTTCAAACCCGCCCATGATCGTCGTGCCATGGCGGTCACAGACCCGCCATTCCCATTTCGTCAGGCTTCGCTTGGTAATCAATACTTCCAACACGGTGCCGACTCGCATCCCCAGTTGCGTACGATCAAAATACCAATGGGCGTTAAGCTGTCGGTTCGCTTTTGGACTCTCAGATGTGGTTTTGCAGAATTAAGTGTTTGAAACAGCGTTTGAAACGCAGCACCTGATGATGTCTTGGTTTGGGGGCTTTGTCACTTAATAGCAGGCGTCCGTTAAATGCAGATGGTGCGCGAACTGGAGCACTGACCGATGGATGGCTTTGGCGTCTTTATTATTTTTGTTGTCTTCGGAGGCGGAGCGTTTCTCGCCTCAATCATCCCCGGCCTGATTGTCGGCGTACCTGTCGGAATGTTCGTGCACCGCCGGGATGTTGCTCGTCTAATTTGCCTGACAGCAAGTTTTATCGGAGCAATCGTCGCATATCTCTGGCTCAAAAAAACCGATGTCGCCTTTGATCCAGTTCCTTTGCTCGTTTTTTGGGGCGCATTGCTGACGACAATTGCGCTCGGTACTTGGATAGGCCGGAAGCTGGCGTCCGCGGGCAACCGCGATTAACAGACTCACCCGATGTAGTAGAGCGTTGTTCGCTTCTCCGCCCGCTGGGGAATAAGCTGACATCGCGAATTTATGAGTACATGCCCTGGATGATGATGCGATTTGATGAAATCACGTCATGATCTAAGGTGAAGAAAATTACCGGGAGGATGTTTCGTGCGCGCAGCCATTTTCCGCCATGGGGAAATTGTCGTCGACCAGATGCCGGAGCCAAAACCCGGCGCCGGGCAGGTGCTGGTGAAATCGCTGGCCTGCGGCATCTGCGGCTCCGACCTGCACGCGCGCAAGCACGCGCACCGAATGGTCGAACTCGCCAAGCATTTTCCCGGCCGCAAACCGATGGACCTTTCGCGCGACGTCGTGTTCGGCCATGAATTCTGCTGCGAGGTGCTGGACTATGGCCCGGGCACGACGGGCAAGTTCAAGCTCGGCACAAAGGTCTGTTCGCTGCCGGCGCTGCTGACGCCGGAAGGCCCGCAGGGCATCGGCTATTCCAACGACAATATCGGCGCCTACGCCGAGCGTATGCTGCTCAGCGAGGCCTTGCTGCTGGAGGTCCCGAACGGCCTCGCCGCCGAGCACGCCGCGCTCACCGAGCCGCTGGCGGTCGGCGTGCACGCCGTAGCAAAAGCCAACATCAGGGGAGGCGAGGTGCCGCTCGTGATCGGCTGCGGACCGGTCGGGCTTGCGGTCATTGCGGCGCTGAAGATCAAGGGGCTGCACCCGATTGTCGCCGCCGATTACTCGCCGGCCCGCCGCGCGCTCGCCGAAAAGCTCGGCGCCGACGTGGTGGTTGATCCTGCGCACACGCAGCCTTATGCGACGTGGGCCGAGCACGCCCAGATGTCGCCGGAGGAAAAGGCCGCGCGCCCGCCATTGCAGGCATTGTTGCCGGCGCTGAAACCCGCGCTGATCTTCGAATGCGTCGGCGTGCCCGGCCTGATCCAGCAGGTGTTCGAAGGCGCGCCGCGCGATGCGCGCATCGTCGTTGTCGGCGTCTGCATGGAGACCGACCGCGCCGAGCCGATGCTCGGCATCCTCAAGGAGCTCAACGTTCAATATGTGCTCGGCTACACGCCGGAGGAATTCGCCTATTCGCTGCGCCTGATCGCGGAAGGGGAGGTCGACGCCGCCTCGATGGTGACGGCCAGCGTCGGCATCGACGGCGTGGCAAAAGCATTCGCCGATCTCGCCAATCCCGAAGCGCATACCAAGATCATCGTCGAGCCGTGGCGGTGATGATCTTCGGAGGGGGTAGCAACAATTGAACCCTCATGGTGAGGAGGCGCGGAGTGCCGTCTCCAGACGATGCTTCGCATCGCCGGGAGAACCATGAGGCCCACGCTCTCTCCACGTCATTGCGAGCGCAGCGAAGCAATCCATCTTTCCGTGCAAGAGGTGACAATGGATTGCTTCGCTGCGCTCGCAATGACGAGAGAACCAGTTGTGCCCACCATTCGCGACACGGCATGGGTCGATGGTGGGCACGCTTCCGCCTTCGCTCGTTGAGCTACGGCGGACGCGGTCGCTTTGCCCACGCTACGGACGTTTCGGATACTCAAGCTGCATCGCGACGAAGTCCGCCGTATCCGTTCCGTAACGCGCAGCAATGCCCGCAAGCGCATTGTCCAGCGCTTCCGCCGGTTTCGTGGCATCGCTCGGCAGCAATCGCGCCGCAGGCCAGTTCGCCGCGACCTGGTCGGGAATGATCCGCAAGCCGCCGCGGCTCTGCTGCGCGCCGGCCGTGCGTGCGAACGTCACCGCCTGTGACCGGTAGGTCCGCGACCACGCGTCGGTGATCAGCGCCAGCGACACCTCGTCGACGCCTTGCTTGAGTTCGATGCCGAGCTGCTCGTGCGCCCAGAACGCAGCCGTGTTACGGATGGCCGTCAGCGCAAATGGGCGCGTGAACTTGAACGCGTCGCTGTCATGTCGCTCGTCCCATTCGGCAACGCCGATATCCCGGCCGACCGCCTTGGCCTTGTCGCGTCCGGCGATCGCCTCGATCAGCGTCAGCGACATCGGCATCGACGCGGTGATACCTGTCGTCGTCGCCACGCCGTCATCGACCACCAGCCGCCGGTCTTCGACGTAGCGCATCGTTGGATGCTTGCCACGCAACTCCTTGACGGAATACCAGTGGGTGGTCGCCCGCTTGCCATGCAGCAGTCCGGCATCGCCGACCACCTTGGCGCCAACGCACACGCCAATGATGATTGCCTTCTTCGCCGCCTGGCCTCTGATCCATTGCAGCGCCTCGGGGTCGTCATCCCTGCTCATCGCGGGCACGATCACGTAGTCGGCGCCATCGGGATGCTGTGCGTCGAACTCGGCGATCGTCGCGTCCGGCTCGACCTTGAGCGTCGGATAGAGCGTCACGGGACCCGGTTTCGTTGCCAGCGCGACGACGTCGGCAACGCCGGCCCGCCGCAGGATGCCGTAGGGCATCAGATAGTCGGTAGTCTCGGTGGCGTCATTGATCCCGATGATGGCGACCAGCGGCCGCTGCCGCTTCGGCGGCTTCAACGCGGCGACCGTCGCGTCGCGCTCGGCTTGCGCGATCGGCGGTGGTGCTGCGGCGGATGGCGACGGCGGCAGCGACCACAACCAGCCTCCACCGATGATGGCGAGCAGTACGACAGCGCCAAGGGCGCTCCACAACAGGCGTCGCGATGTCATGATACGCGTGGCTCGATATTTCCTGAGTTGACTGGAGTCTACAGCCGCTATATCCGGCGCGAAATGACGCAAATCCCGCGAAAACGGTCATGCGGCGAAGCGGGCAACGTCGTAGATGGGGTAACGGGCCCCGGTCCACCCTCCAGGCAAGCCGCGCTTGCTACGGCGGTGTTGGGTGGCGCGCTTCGCGCGACCTGCCTGGAAGGCGGGCGGTCGTCCCTCACATTGATGGTGTTACGGAGTCAGAGGGATGAGCCTCGCTCCAAGCATCAAGGAGAGACGACCATGGAGCATTATGCCGGAATCGACGTGTCATTGGAATGCTCGAGCGTGTGCGTTGTCGACGCCAATGGCAAGATCGTGCGCGAGGCCAAGGTGGCGAGCGAGCCGCAAGCCCTAATCGCCTGGTTCGGTTCGCTGGGCTTCGGCCTGGAGCGGATCGGGCTGGAGGCCGGACCATTGTCGCAATGGCTGTTTGCGGCCATGAAGATAGCCGGCCTTGCCGTGGAACTGCTGGAGACGCGGCACGTGCGGAAGGCGTTCGAGGCGATGCCGGTCAAGTCGGATCGCAACGATGCCCGCGGCATCGCGCAACTGATGCGGCTGGGCTGGTTCCGGCCAGTGCATTGCAAATCGATGAGTGCGCAAGAGACCCGATCGCTGCTGACGGCGCGCAAGCTGGTGCAATCGAAGCTTCACGACGTGGAGAACAGTCTGCGCGGGATCCTGCGCGGTTTTGGCCTGAAGGTTGGCAAGACGACCGGGCAGACGTTCGCGGGACGGATCGAGGAGCTCGTGGCGGGCCACCCGCACCTGCAAACGATCGCCAAGGCGCTGCTAGCGGTGCGAACAGTGCTGCGGGCCGAGTTCGCAGCCTTCGAGAAGCAGATCCGCAGGATGGTGCGATCCGACATGCAAGCACGGCTGCTGACGTCAGTCCCGGCGGTCGGCCCAATCGTGGCGCTAACCTATGCCAGCGCGATCGACGATCCAGCCCGGTTCAAATCGTCGAAGCAGGCAGGAGCCCATTTCGGGTTGACCCCGAAGAAGCATCAATCCGGCGAGACCGACTACACCGGCCGGATCAGCAAGATCGGTGATGCTTCGGTGCGCACGGTGCTTTACGAAGCCGCCAACGTCATGCTGACCAAGCCGGTCAAAGGCTGTTCGCAATTGAAGAGCTGGGCCATGCGGATCAAACGGCGCGCCGGCACGAACAAAGCCAAAGTGGCGCTGGCGCGCCGGCTCGCGGTGATCATGCATCGCATGCTCGCCGACGGAACACCCTTTAACGCCGCTGCTGCCGCAGCCTAACAGGAGAGACACAACAGTTTTCGGGCGGGTCACAACACCAGGCCTTCTCGAAGCGAAGTCCCTTCGCCGGGACGATGGATCAGGTCAGGCCGTTGCCCACCAGGTCGCCCTCGTGAGCACGCACAACGTAGATTGGTCGACCTATCCTCTTCCAACCCCATCAGGTGGCGGCCCTGCGCCGACCCCGTACAGAAGCGAGACCCCGGCGGGCGGACAACGCAAAGGGATTGACTAATCGAGGCCCGTTACAGAAGGGTGGGCAAAGCGCAAGCGTGCCCACCATCAAGCAGCACGATCGGTGATAGATGGTGGGCACGTCGCTAGCGCTCCTTTGCCCACCCTAGGGAGTCCGAGTTGATTTGCTCCGCGCGCAAGCCAAATATGAACGCGCAACTGCGCCACCTGGCCCGGCAGGCAAATCACTTCTGGTTTTCAGAAATTGTGTCAAGGCCGTGAATCAAAAATATTCCGCTTTCGTTCTCACCCAAATCAGTCGCATAACTCCGCCCGTCTCACGGCAAGATGAGGGGCGTTGGCCATCGTCACGAACGTGCGGTGAGATGCGATGGACGCTGATGGCGCGCTCGACGTACGCGCGAAGCGTACGGCGAAGTCGTGTGGTTCGGGCGCCGCGGTGCTGGCGTTAAGTTTCACGAATTATCTCGTGGAGCGACGGAGGCAAAAGAGCCGTTCTCCGGGAAGAGCACGAAGTAAGCCGTAAAGCCATTGCGCAGGGAAGGCCGGAGTGTTTCCGCTGTACCTGTATGCTCGTGTGCGTTTTTTGCTATGCGTAATGGCACACGAGACCTCGGGTGCAGCAAGCACCCGGTCTTCCCTGCGCCCTCACAATGAGAGGGCGGGAAAGAAGATACAAACCTCGGGCGATCAGCGTCGCGAGATCGCGAAACTATGTCCACGTCATTGCGAGCGCAGCGAAGCAATCCATTGTCACCACGTACGCGGATAGATGGATTGCTTCGCTGCGCTCGCAATGACGGGGAGGGTGCATCGCCAAGCATCCATCCCCTCGCCCTGAGGAGGCCGCGCAGCGGCCGTCTCGAAGGGCGGGGCCACCAGCGGGCCCTCACGTTACACCGGCAGCGCGATCGAATATTTCACCTGGCTCAGCGCAAAGCTGGACTCGATCGAGGCAACGCCATCCAGCCGCGTCAGCTTGTTCTTCAGGAATGCTTCGTAGGAGGAAAGATCAGCCGCAACGACGCGCAGGAGGTAATCGCGGTTGCCGGTCATCAGGTAGCACTCCAGCACCTCGTCCCATTTCGAAATCGCCTTGGCAAAGCGGTTGAGGTCTTCCTCCTTCTGCCGCGCCAGCTTGATCGAGATGAAGACGCTGACGTGCAAGCCCAACGATTTCTGGTCGACGGTCGCGATATAGCGGGTGATGACGCCGCGCTCCTCCAGAAGTTTCACGCGGCGATGGCAGGGCGATACCGACAGGCCGACCTTGTCGGCGAGCTCCTGCATGGTCATGCGGCTGTCGGATTGCAGCAGGCCGAGGATCTTGCGGTCGATGGCGTCGAGGGACGGCATTGGGATGAACTCGTGGTTTTGGGGGCGATTGTGGTAAACTATCCCAATATTGGGCGGTATGTCGCAGCAAATTGAGAATTTTGGTGTCCTGCCGCCCGCTAAAATCGGCGCATACTGAACGCCTCCGGAGCATGGCCATGCCGATCGAGCCCGCACGCCTGGAAACGCTGACCGCGCTGGCGCGCAAGGTGTTGTGGCTGTCGTCGTGGACCATCCATCACGCCAACCATGTCAGGCCCAATAGCGACGGGTTGAAGGTCGGCGGCCATCAGGCTTCGTCCGCCTCGCTCGCCAACATCATGTCGGCGCTGTACTTCTCCGTGCTCCGTCCGCAGGACCGCGTCGCGGTGAAGCCGCATGCAAGCCCGGTGTTTCACAGCATCCAGTATCTGTTCGGACACCAGACTCGCGAAAAACTGGAAAATTTCCGCGGCTACAAGGGCGCGCAGTCCTACCCATCGCGCACCAAGGATGCCGACGACGTCGATTTCTCCACCGGATCGGTTGGCCTCGGTGTCGCGCAAACGCTGTTCTCCTCGCTGGTGCAGGATTACGTCACCGCCCATGGCTGGATGAAGGACCGGCCCGAGGGGCGGATGATCGCGCTGGTCGGCGACGCCGAGATGGACGAGGGAAACATCTTCGAGGCGCTGCTGGAGGGGTGGAAGCACGCACTGCGCAACACCTGGTGGATCGTCGACTATAACCGCCAAAGCCTGGACGCCGTGGTGCGCGAAGGGCTGTGGGAGAAGTTCGAGACCATGTTCCGCAATTTCGGCTGGGACGTGGTGATCGTGAAATACGGCCGCCTGATGCAGGCGGCGTTCGCCGAACCCGGCGGCGAAGCCTTGAGGCGCTGGATCGACAATTGCCCGAACCAGATGTATGCGGCGCTGTGCTTCCAGGGCGGGGCGGCGTTCCGCAAACATCTGCAGGACGACATCGGCGATCAGGGACAGGTGTCGCAACTGATCGACCGTCGCAGCGACGAAGAGTTGCTGGCGCTGATGTCCAACCTCGGCGGCCATGACATGGCCAGCATGATCGAGGCATTTGAATCGATCGATCACGACCGTCCGGTCTGCTTCATCGCCTACACCATCAAGGGCGTCGGCCTGCCGATGCAGGGCCACAAGGACAATCACGCCGGCCTGATGACGGTGGCGCAGATGGAGAAGTGGCGCGGCGCGCAGAACATCCGTCCCGGCCACGAATGGGACAAGTTCGAAGGCTTGTCGCAGGCGCCCGCCGAACTCGAAGCATTTTTGGCGGCAGCGCCCTTCAATCAGGAAGGCCGCCGCCGTCTCACCGCTGACGTCATCGACGTGCCGCAACAGCTCACCTTCAAGCCGGCGGCGCAGATGTCGACGCAGCAGGGCTTTGGGCTGGTGCTCAACGAGCTCGCGCGTGGCGACACCGAACTGGCCGCGCGCATCGTCACCGCGTCGCCCGACGTCACGGTGTCGACCAATCTCGGCGCCTGGGTCAACCGCCGCGGGCTGTTTGCCAAGGCCGAAAACCACGACCTGTTCCGGCAGGAGAAAATCCCGTCCGCCTACACCTGGGAATTTTCGCCGAAGGGACAGCACCTTGAACTCGGCATCGCCGAGATGAACCTGTTCATCATGCTATCGGCGCTGGGGCTGTCGCATCAGATCAACGGCGAGCGGCTGCTGCCGGTCGGCACGCTGTACGATCCCTTCATCGAGCGCGGTCTCGATGCGCTGAACTATGCCTGCTACCAGGATGCGCGCTTCATGGTGGTGGCGACGCCATCCGGCATTACGCTGGCGCCGGAAGGCGGCGCGCACCAGTCGATCGCGACGCCGCTGATCGGCATGGCGCAGGATGGGCTGGCCTCGTTCGAGCCGGCTTTCGTCGATGAACTCGCCGCGATCATGGGGTGGGGTTTTCGTCACATGCAGCGCGAAGGCGGCGAGGGCGGTTCGGTCTATCTGCGGCTGTCGACGCGCACCATCGATCAGCCGCAGCGGATCATGACGCCGGACCTGCAACGGGACATCACCGAGGGTGCCTACTGGCTGCGCCAGCCGGGACCGAACTGCGATATCGTGATCGCCTATACCGGCGCGGTGGCGCCGGAGGCGATCGAGGCGGTGGGCTTCATCGGTGAAAGCCACCGCGACGTTGGTTTACTGGCGGTAACCTCTGCCGATCGGCTGCATGCCGGATGGTCCGCGGCGCGGAATTTGCGCCGTGACCGCCGTGGCATCCAGCATCTCAGCCACATCGAAAAACTGCTGGCGCCGCTCGGCCGCGACTGCGGCATCGTGACCGTGATCGATGGCCATCCGGCCGCGCTCGGCTGGCTCGGCAGTGTCCGCGGTCACCGCCTTGAGGCGCTCGGCGTCGAGCAGTTCGGCCAGACAGGCACCATTGGCGACCTCTACCGCCACTACGGCATCGACGCCAACGCCATCATCGACGCCGCCGAAAGCCTCACGGTCGGCGCGCCGGTGCGGCACCGGAAGACAGCGGTGTGAGGTCTGATGCGAGAATTCCGCTGCCGCGCCACCCCCACCCCAACCCTCCCCCACAAGTGCGGGAGAGGGGGCGCACCGCGGGGCTTGATGGCGAGCGCGCGTAACATTTGAATTGATTGAAGTTGCGTCTAGCTGCTGCGTTGAATTTTCACTCGCTATCGCAGCGGGTGTCTCCCTCTCCCGCTTGCGGGGGAGGGCCGGGGTGGGGGGTCTCTCCGCACGGGCAGACGATGTTGAGGAGCACCTTGCCACCGCCACGCCGGTAACCTTATATCCAGCGCCTGCCGCATCGCGGCACCCCGCATATGGCGGGTTCAACTGCCCTGGCTTTCGTGCAAGGATGCCTGCCGAACGCTTCCGTTCCCCTCCATTGCTTCGAGATAAAGAGGTTTCCGATGGTCAATCGCATGCAATTCTACATCGATGGCGCCTGGGTCGATCCCGCCGTCAAGAAGTCCACCCCCGTCGTTAATCCGGCGACCGAAGAAGCGATGTATGAAGTTGCGCTCGGCTCCAAGGCCGATGTCGACAAGGCGGTAGCC
Organism: Bradyrhizobium sp. CCBAU 051011; assembly: GCF_009930815.1. Classification (NCBI taxonomy): domain Bacteria; kingdom Pseudomonadati; phylum Pseudomonadota; class Alphaproteobacteria; order Hyphomicrobiales; family Nitrobacteraceae; genus Bradyrhizobium; species Bradyrhizobium sp. CCBAU 051011. Next base: position 4,662,565 of record NZ_CP022222.1, read on the forward strand.
GCCGCCAAGCGCGCCTTCGTGACCTATTCGCAGACCAGCCGCGAGGAGCGCGTTGCGCTCTTGGAAAAGATCATCGCGATCTACAAGGGCCGCATGAAGGACATCGGCGCCGCCGTGTCCGACGAAATGGGCGCGCCGCTGCCGATGGCAGAAAAGCTGCAGGCCGGTGCTGGCCTGGGCCACATCATGTCGACGCTGGAAGTCCTGAAGAACTATCACTTCGAAGAGACGCTCCCCTCCGCTGTCGTGGTGCGCGAGCCGGTCGGCGTCGTCGGCATGATCACGCCCTGGAATTGGCCGCTGAACCAGATCGCCTGCAAGGTCGCGCCCGCGCTCGCCGCCGGCTGCACCATGATCCTCAAACCCTCGGAATTCACCCCGACCTCGGCGCTGATCTTCGCAGAGATCCTGCATGAAGCGGGCGTGCCGAAGGGCGTGTTCAACCTCGTCAATGGTCTCGGCCCCGAAGTCGGCGCCGCGATGGCCGAGCATCCCGACATCGACATGATCTCGTTCACCGGCTCGACCCGCGCCGGGGTCGACGTTGCCAAGCGTGCTGCGCCGACCGTGAAGCGTGTCAGCCAGGAACTCGGCGGCAAGTCGCCGAACGTCATCCTCGAAGGCGCCGACCTCACTAAGGCCGTCACCGGCGGCGTGATGCACATGTTCAACAACTCCGGCCAATCGTGCAACGCACCGTCGCGGATGATCGTGCCGCTGTCGAAGATGAAGGAAGTCGCCGCCATTGCGAAGGGCGTCGCCGACAAGACCAAGGCCGGCGATCCCCGCGCCGAAGGCACCACCATCGGCCCCGTGGTCAATCGCGGCCAGTGGGACAAGATCCAGGCGCTGATCCAGAAGGGCATCGATGAAGGCGCTACGCTCGTCGCCGGCGGTCCCGGTCTCCCCGAGGGCGTCAACAAGGGCTTCTACGTCCGCCCGACCATCTTCGCCGACGTCACCAACGAGATGACGATCGCCCGCGAAGAAATCTTCGGACCAGTGCTGACAATCATCGGCGCCAAGGATGAAGCCGATGCGGTGAAGATCGCCAACGACACGCCCTACGGTCTCGCCGGTTACGTCTCGGGCGATACGGTGGAAAGCGCGCGCCGCGTGGCCAAGCAGATCCGCGCCGGAAACATCAACCTGCAGGGCGTGCCGAACGACCGCACCGCGCCGTTCGGCGGCTACAAGCAGTCCGGCAACGGCCGCGAATGGGGCAAGTATGGCCTCGAGGAATATCTCGAGGTGAAGGCGGTCGCCGGCTACAACGCGGCGTAAATTGATGCGGCGCTCGCGCCGTTCATGAAAGGTGCCGGCTGCGGAACCGCGGCCGGCATTTTTTTGACCAGAATCGTCGTCAGGCTGAACTCGGCGTCAATGCGCAAGCCGACAATGGCGACGACGCAATAAGAAAAGATGGAGGATGGCCGTGAGGAAAATCGTCGTTGCGCTGATCGCGCTATTGCCGCTTGCCGGGACAGTGCAGGCTCAGACCGTCAAGGATCTGCTCGAAACCCTCAAGGTCAAGTGGAACACGCCGACCGAGCCGTTCAAGATGATCGGTAACGTCTATTACGTCGGAACCGACGGCCTGGCGTCCTACCTGATCACGTCGCCGCAGGGCCACATCCTGGTCGATACGGTGATGCCGGACGCAACCTCGCAGATCAAGGCGAGCATCGAAAAACTCGGCTTCAAGATCACCGACATCAAATACCTCCTCAACACCCACGCCCATATTGACCACACCGGCGGCCTTGCCGAAATGAAGCAGGCCAGCGGCGCGCAGATGATCGCGGGCGAAGCCGACAAGCCGTTGCTCGAAGGTGGCTACTATCCGGGCGCGCAGGAAGAGACGGTGCTCAATTTCCCGCCGGTGAAGGTGGACCGCACGGTACGCGAGGGCGATAAGGTCACGGTCGGTGATGTCACGCTGACCGCCCGCGAAACTCCCGGCCATTCACCGGGCTGCACGAGCTGGGAATTCTCGGTGAAGGACGGCGATGCGACGCGCTCGGTGCTCATCTTCTGCAGCGGCACCGTGGCGCTGAACCGCCTCGCCCCCAATCCGACCTATTCCGGGATCGTCGCCGATTACCGGAGGACGTTCGCGCGGGCCAAGGACATGAAGGTGGATGTGCTGCTCGCGCCGCATCCGGAAATGTACAGGATGCAGGACAAGCGTGCCATGATTTCGGATGGCGCGCCCAGTCCGTTCGTCAATCCAGGCGAGTTCAACGCCTACGCGGCGACGCTGGAGAAGGCGTTTGAAGACGCGCTCGCGAAGCAAACCGCCGCCGCACAGGAAAAGAAGGGCTGAATTGACGCTGGGGCGCGCGAGCCTATCCGCCCGGCGCGCCCTGCGTGTTCACATAGAGCGCGTAGATCGACTGGCTCGCGGCCATGAAAAGGCGGTTGCGTTTCACGCCGCCGAAACAGAGGTTGGCGCAGCGCTCGGGCAGCGCGATGCGGCCGATCATGACGCCGTCGGGGGCGAACACCACGACGCCATCGAGCTCGGGATCGCCCATGCCCCAGCCGCACCAGAGATTGCCGTCGATATCTATTCGAAAACCGTCGGGCGTGCCCGGGCCGGCATCGACAAACACGCGCTTGCTGGAAAGCTTGTCGCCGGATGGCGAGACGTCATAGGCAAGGATCTTGCGGTTGGGCACGCCGCGGGATTCGATGATGTAGAGAATCTTCTCGTCCGGCGAGAAGGCGAGCCCGTTCGGCCCCAGCACGCCTTCGGCGACGATGCTGGCCTTGCCGGTCGCGGCATCGAGACGAAAGACATTGGCGTCGATTTCGGGCTCGGCCTTGTAGCCCTCGTAATTGCCGAGCAGACCGAAAGTCGGATCGGTGAACCAGATCGAGCCGTCGGATTTGACGACGACGTCGTTGGGCGAGTTCAGCCGCTTGCCGTCGAAGGAATCGATCAGCACCGTGATCGAGCCGTCATATTCGGTGCGGGTCACGCGGCGGCCGCCATGCTCGCAGGTGACGAGCCGTCCCTGCCGATCGCGGGTATTGCCGTTGGCGAAGTTCGACGGCTTGCGGAAGATGCTGACCGCGCCGGTCTCCTCCTCCCACTTGATGATGCGCTGGTTCGGGATGTCGCTACACAAGAGATAGCGCCCGTCACCGAACCACACCGGGCCTTCGGCCCAGCGCAGGCCGGTGGTCAGCCGTTCCACGGACGAGAGCTTCAACCAATACTTCTCGAAGCGCGGATCGAGTGCACGGATGGCCGGATCAGGGTAATAGGTAGCCGGGCGCCAGCCGGCTGAATGCGATGCTGCATCGGACATTTGCTGTTCTCGTTGGTGCGTTCCCAGAGCGTTTGGGTTAGCTATCATTACCTGCTAATGACCGCAAATCGGTTGCGAGACCAAGAGGAAACAAATGCCACGCATATTGATGACTGGCGCTGCCGGCGGGATCGGCACATCCCTGCGCAAGCTGTTGCCGCCGATCTATCCCGACCTGCTGCTGAGCGATTTGAAGGCGCCAGCCGATCTCGGCAAGGACGAAAAGTTCAAGGCGGCCGATCTCGCCGATATGGCGCAAGTCGAGGCGATCTGCGAAGGCGTCGACGGCATCCTGCATTTTGGCGGCTACTCGGTCGAAGGTCCCTGGGATTCGATCCTGCAGTCCAACATCATCGGCGGCTACAACCTGTTCGAGGCCGCGCGGAAAAAGGGCGTCAAGCGCGTGGTGTTCGCCTCGTCGAACCACGCGGTCGGCTTCTATCCCCGCCATCACCGGATCGGCACCGACGTCACCGCGCGCCCCGACAGCCGCTACGGTGTCAGCAAGGTGTTCGGCGAAGCGGTAGGCGCGCTCTATGCCGACAAGCACGGGCTCGGCGTCACCTGCTTGCGGATCGGCAATTTCGGCGAGATGCCGCTCGACCATCGCCGGCTGTCGATATGGCTGAAGCCGGAGGACCTGGTGCAGCTTTGCCGCATCGGGCTCGATCATCCCGACATCCATTTCGAGATCTTCTACGGCGCCTCCTATAACGAGCGCGCCTGGTGGGACAATCACCGCGCCTATGAATTGGGCTATCGCCCGACCGGCAGGGCTGAGGATTTCCGCGAACATGCGATGGCCGAGCAGGCCAAGCTGAAGCCGGACCCGGTCGGCGATTACTACCAGGGTGGCACGTTCTGCAGCATGGAGTTCGACGGGGACAGGGATCGGATCGTGGATTGGAGCAAACGCTAGCGCTTGCTCTCATCCGCGGCGATCCGCCCGAGATAATCCGACTTGCTGAACTGCATGTGATCGACACAGAGCTGCGCCAGCGCCCAGCTGTCGCGGCCCTTCAACAGCTCGATCATCAATTCGTGCTGGCGGCGCGACAGCGCCAGGCCGTCACGGTCGGCGAGATTCTTGGCGCGCATCGGCAGCGTCAGGTTCATGTAGTCCTGCAGCGAGCGCACCAGATAGGGGTTGCCGCAGGCGGAAAACAGCGCGACGTGAAAGGCATCATTGGTCTCGTGGATGCCGCGCAGATCCTGCGCGTCGGCCTTGGCGCAATATTGCCGCTGCAGTTCGTTCAACTGCTCGATCAGGCCGGCGGGGGTGGGCAGGGTGATCATCAGCGCCGCCTGCCGCGTCAGCATTTCCCGCACCTCGTAGATCTGGCGAACCTCCTCGGCCGAATAGAACCGCACCGTGGCGCCGATGTTTTTCTCGCGCAGCACGATGCCCTGGCGTTCGAGCTGGAACAGCGCCTGGCGGACAAAATGCCGGCTGGCGCCGTAGCGCTGCATCAGCGTGTCCTCGACCAGCCGCAAACCCGGCGCGAAGCGGCCGAAGATGATGTCCTCTTCCAGCCGGCGGATGACCTCCGCCTGCTCCTCCTCGCGCGTCGGCGCGGAAGTCTCGGTCAATGATTCCTGCGGCTTCATCGCGAGGCCTCCCAGCCCGACAGCCGATAGCAATCCTCGACCCGCCGCAAGGTCTCGAGATTATCCTGCGGCGCCGTCTCGAAGGGCGAGTCGTCGCGAAGCGCGGTCACGAAATGCGCGATCGTCCGGCTATTCGAACCTTGATACTCGACTGCGAGATCGCGCAATGGTTGGATCATGAGCGCGTTTCCAGTTTGGACCGGAAATCAGCATGCACGCGCATTATTGTCAATAATGCTGCTGTTTATCGACGATATGCTCGCCTCGAAGGGTCGAGTGATCGAATATTGACAATAATCCGCCAGGCTCCTTAAGTGTCCCAGGAAACGACAGGAAGAAAAAAATGGCCGACGGACTTCGCAAGGGACTGACGAGTTATGGCGACGCTGGCTTCTCGCTGTTCCTGCGCAAGGCCTTCATCAAGGCCATGGGCTATTCCGACGATGCGCTCAATCGGCCGATCGTCGGTATCATCAATACCTACAGCGACTACAATCCCTGTCACGGCAACGTTCCGCAGATCATCGAAGCCGTGAAGCGCGGCGTGATGTTATCGGGCGCGATGCCGATGGTGTTCCCGACGATTTCGATTGCTGAGAGCTTTGCGCATCCGACCTCGATGTATCTGCGCAATCTGATGGCGATGGATACCGAGGAGATGATCCGCGCCCAGCCGATGGACGCGGTGGTGGTGATCGGCGGGTGCGACAAGACCCTGCCGGCGCAGATTATGGCCGCGGTGTCCGCCGATCTGCCGACCGTCGTCATTCCCGTGGGACCGATGGTGGTCGGGCATCACAGGGGCGAGGTACTGGGCGCTTGCACCGATTGCCGGCGGCTGTGGGCAAAATATCGGGCCGGCGAAATTGATGATATCGAGATCGAAGATGTCAACGGCCGGCTCGCGCCATCGGTCGGCACCTGTATGGTGATGGGCACCGCCAGCACCATGGCGTGTGTTACCGAGGCGCTGGGGCTGTCGCTGCCGATGAGCGCAACGATTCCTGCACCGCATGCCGAGCGATTTCGTTCGGCGGAAGCAAGCGGCAGGGTGGCGGCCGCGCTGGCCAAGGCAAAGGGGCCAAAGCCCAGCGAATTGCTGACGCCCGCGTCGTTCCGCAATGCGCAGGTGGTGCTGCAGGCGATCGGTGGCTCGACCAATGGCCTGATCCATCTCACCGCGATCGCCCATCGCTCGCCGCACAAGATCGACCTCGAAACATTCGACAAGCTCGGCCGCGAGGTGCCCGTGCTCGTCGATCTGAAGCCGTCGGGCGAGCATTACATGGAGCACTTCCATCATGCCGGCGGCGTGCCGAAATTGATGGCGCAACTCGGCGACCTCATCGATCTCGACGCAAAGACAATTACGGGGCAGACGCTGCGCGAGGTTGTGGCTGAAGCGGAAGATGTTCCGGGACAGGACGCGATCCGTCCGCGCGACAATCCGATCAAGGCTGAAGGCGCAATGGCGGTGCTGCACGGCAACCTTGCGCCGCGCGGGGCCGTCATCAAGCAATCAGCGGCGAGCCCGAAACTGCTGCAGCATACCGGCCGCGCCGTGGTGTTCGAATCCGTCGAGGATATGACGCTGCGGGTCGACGATCCCGATCTCGACGTCAACGCCGACGACGTGCTGGTGCTGCGCAATGCCGGCCCCAAGGGCGCGCCGGGCATGCCAGAAGCCGGCTATCTGCCGATTCCGAAGAAACTCGCACGCGGCGGCACCAAGGACATGGTGCGCATATCGGACGCGCGCATGAGCGGCACGGCGTTCGGCACCATCGTGCTGCATATCACCCCGGAATCGGCCGTCGGCGGCCCGCTCGCGCTGGTGAAGAACGGTGACATGATCCGCCTCGACGTCGCCAAGCGCAGCATCGACCTGCTTATCGATGATGCCGAACTTGAGAAGCGCCGCGCGGCGCTCGCGCCGGCCGCGACGCCCGATTGGGCGAGGCGCGGCTATGCGCATTTGTTCAACGAGACCATTTTGCAAGCCGACGAGGGCTGCGACTTCGACTTCATGCGCGGGCAGGGGAAGGACTAGCTCGGTGGCGTCATGCCCCGCGAAGGCGGGGCATCCAGTACGCCGAGGCGCTGTTGAATTGAGAGAGCGCAGCGTACTGGATCATCCGCTTTCGCGGATGATGACAGTTGAGCGGACGGCATCAATGCGCCGCTACTTCCCCTTGCTGGTGAACTTCTTCACGGCGACGCGGAAGTCTTCGGTCAGCATGGCGTCGATGATCTTCGCTTCCTCGGCATCGAGCTGCTGCTTTACCGGCGTCACCGCGGCCTGATAGACCAGCGACTTGGTGCCGGCGATCGCCGCGGGCGGGTTCTGCGCCAGCCGCTCGGCGAATTTGCGTGTTTCCGCTCTTAACTCCGCCGCCGGTACGACGCGGGCGACCAGGCCCCATTCATAGGCCTGCTGCGCGGTAAAGCTGTCCTCGGCCAGAAGTATCTGCAGCGCGCGGCGGGTGCCGACGGTGCCGACCATGCCGACTGTGCTGCCGCCATCAGGCGAGACGCCGATCTTGGCATAGGCCGGCGTGAAGCGGGCGTCGTCGGCGGCGATGCAGAGGTCGGTGACGAAGGCGAGCCCCATGCCGGCGCCGGCGGCGGAGCCGTTGACGCTGGAGAGAACGATCTTCGGCATCCGCCGCAGCGTCTCGATGAAGGCATGGTAGTGCTTCAATAGCTCGCCGACCACGGGCGCCACTGTATCGTTGGCGGCGGCGGCGCCAATGGTCTGCAAATCGCCGCCGGCCGAGAAGGCGCGGCCTTCGCCCTCGATCACCAGCACGCGGACAGCGTCATTGCCCTCGACCTCCGCGCCGAGCTGTTCGAGCTTCTGTGCGATCGACAGATTGATCGAATTGAAGGCCGCGGGGCGGTTGAGGGTAATGGTCGCAATCGGGCCCTCGATCCTGAGCAGGGCAGGGGCGGCGGTATCATCGGAAGTCGACATGGCAAGGCCTCGGGGCGCGAGGGTGGGCCGGCATTTAAATAGAGAAGTCAGGAGGTGACAATCCCCGGGCTGGACCGGCAAAAATGCGGCAAAGGCCGCCCTCAGGGCCACCGACGCCCTTGCGTCTCCTCGTGCCATGAGGTCAGATAGCATCTGTCATCGTTCGGGACGGACACGAGCGCCGCGCCCAGGGGACGAGACAGGCAAGCCAAAATCACTGGAGAGGAAACGACATGGGTCATTCCCGTGTGCTCGAACGTAGGATGTCCCTATGACGGCAGGAACAATTGTCATCATTGGCGCGGGCCACGCCGGCTATCAGCTTGCGGCCTCGCTGCGCCAGCACGGCTTTTCCGAACGCATCGCGTTGTTGAACGATGAGGGCCATCTGCCGTACCAGCGGCCCCCGCTATCCAAGGCCTATCTGAAAGGAACCGGCGGGCCCGACAGCCTGATGTTCCGACCGGAAAAATTCTATTCTGATCAGAACATCGACCTGATCTCCGATCGTGCGGTATCGATCGACCGCGCGGCACGCAAGGTGGCGCTCGCCTCCGGCACATCGCTCGACTATGGCCATCTGGTACTGGCGACCGGCGCCCGCAATCGCCTGCTCGATATTCCCAACGCCAATCTCGACAGCGTGCGCTATTTGCGGACGCTCGACGAAAGCCAGTCCCTGCGTGACTACATCACGGAAGGCCAGCGCGTCGTTGTCATCGGTGCCGGCTTTATCGGGCTGGAGTTCGCAGCGACGGCCCGGGCCAAGGGTCTCGAAGTCGACGTCGTCGAGCTTGCCCCGCGCGTGATGGCGCGCGCGGTGACGGCCGAGATCTCGGAGTTCTTCCAGTTGCGGCATACCGCGGCCGGCATTCACATTCATCTGGGTGTGCAGGTCACCAGTATCGAGAGCGACGGCCACAAGGTCACCGGCGTCAGCCTCAGCGATGGCCGGCACCTGAAAGCCGACCTGATCGTGGTCGGCGTCGGCGTGTTGCCCAATGTCGAGCTGGCGGCGCAGGCCGGCCTGCCGGTGGCGTCGGGGATCATCGTCGACGAGCATCTGCTCACCGCCGATCCCGATATTTCGGCGATCGGCGATTGCGCGCTCTATGAAAGCCCGCGCTTCGGCGGCTCGCTGCGGCTGGAGTCGGTGCAGAACGCCACCGACCACGCGCGCTGCGTCGCGGCCCGGCTGACCGGCGATGCCAAACCCTATGATGGCGTGCCGTGGTTCTGGAGCGATCAGGGTCCCGACAAGCTGCAGATGGTGGGACTGACCACCGGCTACGACCGCGTGGTGGTGCGCGGCGATCAGGCCCAGGCCGCGTTCTCCGCCTTTTGCTACAGGGATGGACGTCTAGTCGGCATCGAATCCGTCAACCGCGCGGGCGATCACATGTTCGGACGACGTCTGTTTGCCGTGAACGGATCAATCACGCCGGAGCAGGCGGCGGACACTGGCTTCGACCTGAAGAGTGCGCTGACTTAAGCCGGATTTGTCGGGTGGGCAAAGGCGCATTTGCGCCGTGCCCACCATCACGCGCTTCGCAAGAGTGGTGGGCACGCTTCGCTTTGCCCCACCCTACGAAGTCAGGTGCGCTTTGCGAGTAGTTCATCCACTTCGGCCGCCGCCGGCATCGACGGCGCGGCGCCCATTCGCTGCACGCAGATCGACGCGGCGGCATTGGCGTATGCGAGCGCGTCGCGGATCGGCGTTCCATTGGCAAGCTGCGCGGCGAGGGCGCCGACGAAGCAATCGCCGGCGCCGGTGGTATCCACGGCCTTAACAGCGCGTCCCGCAATCAGCGAAGGCTCGCCGCCGATCAACGCCAGCACGCCGCGCTTGCCCAGCGTAACGCAGATGATGGTGTCCGGGCCGGTTGGAAGGCGCCGCGCTGCCTCAATGAAGCGGGCAGGCTCGTCAGTGTCGTGAAGCACGCTCTGCGCAAGAAGCCCAAGCTCGGTTTCATTGAGAATGAGGATATCGACGAGTTCGAGCAGCCCGGGAGCACAGGCGAGCGCCGGCGCCGGATTGAGGATGGTGGTCGCCCCGGCCCCGCGCGCCCGTTTGAAGAAGGCGGCGATGGTCGCTTGCGGAATTTCGAACTGGCTCACCGCGACGTCGCCCTTGGCGAGCGCAGGCGCGGCAACGTCGTCGGCGCTGACCAGTGCATTGGCGCCGGGCACCACCACGATGGTGTTATCGGCGTCGGCGATGGTGATGACGGCCGTTCCAGTGTGGATATCCGCGGTGTCCTGGACCAGCGCGAGGTCGACGCCTTGCGCGGCGAGGAACGTCCGCAATTGCTGGCCGAACGCATCTACGCCCAGCCGGCCGATCAGCGTCGACGGCGCGCCGAGCTTGGCTGCGGCCACCGCCTGGTTGGCGCCCTTGCCGCCCGGAAAATAATGCACGGCTTGGCCGGCGACGGTCTCGCCGACCTTCGGATGCCGGTCGGCTGTCGCCACCACATCCATGTTGATGCTGCCGGCGACGAAGACGCGCCCCATCTCTAATCCCAAAATTCCTTCTTGCGCCCGATCTGGAATTCCTGCTTGACGGCATCGATGTCGGCAAGCGTCGGTAGTCCAGCCTCGTTGCCGAGGCGCTGGATCTTAAAGGTCGAGGCTGCGCGCGCAAACTCGAAATGCTCGTGCCAGCCTTTCGAGGGATTGTTGAGATACGAAAACACGTAGGCGCCATGGAATACGTCACCAGCGCCGTTGGTATCGAGCACGCGTTCGCGCGCGATCGGCAGCGCCGGCAGCTTGCGGACCGCGCCGGTCTCGTCATACCAGAGCAGGCCTTGCTCTCCCATGGTGACGCCGCCGACCCGGCAGCCGCGGCTCTTGAGATAATCGAGCATCGCTTCCGGCGTCTTGTCCATCTGCTCGCACAGCCGTTCGGCGACGATGGCGACGTCGATGAATTCCAGCAGTTCATGGGTGTTGGTGCGCAGGCCGCCGCCGTCGAGCGAGGTAAGAATGCCGTCCTCGCGGCAGAGCTTGGCATAATGGATGGCGGCATCCGGCTGGTGGCCGTCGATATGCAGCGCGCGGCAGCCCTTCAGGTTCAGCATCGGGAAGGGATGAATGTGCTCGTCGTCGCGGCAGCGCACGATGGCGCGCTTGCCTTCCTTCGGCATGATGAACGACAGCGAGGAGGAATTGACCTTGCGCGGGTGGATCGAGATTCCGTATTTCGCGGCCATGTCCTGAAACATGCGGCCTAGCCAGTCGTTCGCGACGGTGGCGATCAGGTCGGGCACGATGCCGAGCTTGGCGCAGCAGAACGCTGCGGTGACGGCGTTGCCACCAAACGACACTGCATAGGCGGAGGCCACATGTTTTTCGTCGCCGGTCGGCATGTGGTCCGTGATGAAGGTAACGTCGATATAGGTCTGTCCGATGAAGAGAGCCTGCATTCGTTTTCCGTCATGAGCTGAGGGGTGGTCCCGGCCCGGCGCACACACATTAGCACCGGTTATCGGATGCATTCGCCGAAATTATTCGCAACCGTGCCGTCTTTGCAGCTTGAGATGGGAGTATGAGGAGAATACGACCGTCCTTAGGGGCTCGGGTATAGGTCAGTATAACGGCTGACGGCTGCCCGGGTTTCCCGGCGGTGCGACAAAAGTGGAGGGAATTGATGACCGTTTATTCCGGTCCCGTATTCGATATGGCGGTTAACCAATTTGGCGTCATCGCCAACCATCTCGAAATCCCGATGGACGAGCGCGACCGGATCCTGATGCCGAAGCGGGCCATCACCGTCTCCTGTCCGATCCACCGCGATGACGGCACGGTCGCGGTGTTCGAGGGCTACCGGGTGCAGCATCACCTCACGCTCGGCCCCACCAAGGGCGGCACGCGATTCGCACCATCCGTCGATATCGGCGAGGTCGCAGCACTTGCGATCTGGATGAGCTGGAAATGCGCACTCGTCGGGCTGCCTTATGGCGGCGCCAAGGGTGGCGTCAACGTCGATCTCTCCACCATTTCCAAACGCGAACTGGAAGCGCTGTCGCGGCGCTACATGCAGGAGATGATTCCCTTCGTCGGTCCGCATACCGACGTGATGGCGCCCGACATGGGCACCAACGAACAGGTGATGGCCTGGTTCATGGACACCTATTCGATGTATCAGGGCCAAACCGTAACCGAGATCGTCACCGGCAAGCCGGTCTCGTCGGGCGGCACGCTCGGCCGGCGCGAAGCAACGGGGCGCGGCGTCGCCTATCTCGCCAGGCGCGTGCTGAAGGAGCTGTCGATCAATCCGGGCACCGCCACCGCCGTGATCCAGGGGTTCGGCAATGTCGGCTCCTATGCGGCGCTGGAGCTGCAGCAATACGGGTTGAAGATCATCGCCGTCAGCGATCACACCGGCGCGCTGCATGATCCGGCCGGGCTCGATATTCCCGCGCTGATGCGGCACGCTGGCACACACGGCAGCATCGCCGGCTTCTCCAACCAGATGACTTTCGATCCCGAGGCAATTCTCACGCTGCCCTGCGACGTGCTGGTGCCGGCGGCGATGGAGCGCGTCATCGATGCGAACGTCGCCGAAAACCTGAAATGCCGCGTGCTGGCGGAAGGCGCCAATGGTCCGACCACGCCGGAAGCCGATCTGGTGCTGGAAAAGCGCCAGGGTGAAGTGTTCTTGATCCCCGACATTCTCTGCAATTCCGGCGGCGTGGTGGTCAGCTACTTCGAATGGGTGCAGGATCTGCAGCAATTGTTCTGGGAGGAAGAGGAAGTGACGCGGCGCGAATACGCCATCCTCGATCGCGCCTTCGATACCATGCTGGCGCGTGCGAAAGCGGACAAGATCCCGCATCGGACCGCGGCGATGGCGATCGGCGTGGAGAAGGTCCGCGCCGCCAAGAACACGCGAGGCCTGTTCCCATGATCACCGGCCTCGATCACGTCGTCGTTCTCACGGGCGACATCAACGCGGCCTCCGCGGCTTACCGGACCTTGTTTGCCCGCGCGCCGGCCTGGCAGAACAGCGGCGATGGCGCCGACCGTGTCCTGTTCACACTCGATAACACGACGCTGGAGTTGATGGCGCCGAGTGGCGAGGGGGCAGATGCGGACCGCATTCGCGCGGTGCTGGCGGCCCAGGGTGAGGGACTCGCAAGCATCTGCTTCCGCACCAGCGACATCACTAGGATGCATCGCAGGCTCGACCGGCTCACGCTGAAGCCTGATGCCATTGCCGACGTCGAAAGCCGCGATGCGGCCTCGGGCGCGACGCTGACATGGAAGCGGACCCGCGCGGCGACCGAAGTCACGCGAGGCGTCCGCCTGTTCTTCCTCGAGCGCGACCAGGAACGACCGCTGTCAGTGCGAACCACGACCGCCTCGATCACGGCGATGGACCATGTCGTGGTCTCAAGTTCGGACCCCGAGCGGGCAGCCGCCCTCTATGGCGCGCGGCTTGGCCTCGACATGGCGCTCGACCGCTCGCACCCCGATTGGGGCCGGCTGATGTTCTTCCGCTGCGGTGACCTCATCGTCGAAGTAACGCACCGGCCGGGCAAGGAGGCAGATACGTCCCAGGACCGGCTGCGCGGCCTGTGCTGGCGCGTCGCCGACATCGACGCCACCCATGCGCGGCTCGTCCAGGCCGGTGTCGACGTCTCGGAAGTCCGCACCGGCCGCAAGCCGGGAACGCGGGTCATGACGGTGCGCAGCAGCACCTGCAGCGTGCCGACGCTGCTGGTGCAGCCGTCGGCGGGGAAGCCGTAGATCTTCCCTCTCCCCTTGTGGGAGCGAGACGAGCGAAGCTCGCTCTTGGGGTGGATCGAATGAGCGTCAGCTCATTCGAGGCGGGTGAGGGGTCTGTCTCCGCGGATAGAGACCCCTCATCCGCCTTCGCTATCGCGAAGGCACCTTCTGCCACAACAAGGGGAGAAGGGAAGAAGGCCGTCGCCACGTTCTCAAACGCTTCCCTGCATGCTACAGCTTGCTCTGCACGAGTATCGAGCGACTGATTTGGCAAAGGCAAAACGCGTTCAGAAATGGCAGCGGGACCCGGAGGGGATGCGGCTTCGCATTCTCGAGGCGGCCAAGCAGGAATTCGCCGCCCATGGCCTCGCCGGCGCGCGCGTCGACCGCATCGCGGCCAATGCCGGCGCCAACAAGCGCATGCTGTATTACCACGTCGGCAACAAGGAAGACCTCTATCTCACGGTGCTCGAAGGCGCCTATGAGAAGATCCGTTCCGAGGAGCGCGGGCTCGATCTCGAGCATCTCGATCCGCCCGAGGCGATCGAACGGCTGATCGACTTCACGTGGAATTATTTTCTACGCAACCCGGAATTCCTGGCGCTGCTCAATACCGAAAACCTTGCCAAAGCGCGCCATCTGAAGCGTTCGACCAAGGTCAAATCGATGCACTCGCCATTCGTCGAGATGATCCGCACCGTGGTGCGGCGCGGCGTCGAAAGCGGCGATTTCCGCGTCGCCGTCGATCCGGTGCAGCTCTACATATCGATCGCGGCGCTATGCTTCTTCTATCTCTCCAACAGCGCCACGCTCTCGGTGATCTTCGGCCGCGACCTCCTGAAGAAGGAGGCGAGGGACGAGCGGCTGGCGCATATGGTGGCGCTGGTGCTGGCGGCGCTGACGGGGAAGTCGACGGCGGATTTCGGCAAGGCCGTGGGGCAGGGCGTGCGGTCGCCGGCGCATCAGCCGGTTTGACTTTTTCGTCCCAGCGAAAGCAGGAACCGATACGCCGCGCCCCCTAGATTCGAGGTCGGTAGTCCTTGATCCTGCTGTAACAATTGACATCGGTGGTTATGGGTTCCTGCTTTCGCAGGAACGACGACGCGAGCGCAAATTGCCGCACGAAAACCCGCTTGCCAGTATTTATCCAACGAGTTAATTTCCCGCCCGAAAAGAAGATCGACAGGGAGTGGGACGTGGCCGAGCTGAAGCGCGAGAGTGGCTTGTCGAAAGCGCTGAACGCGGCGTGGGTTCGGCCGTTTCTGTTCCTGCTGTTCATCGTGATGATGTGGGACGTCACCATCCGCCTGTTCCAGATTCCGGCCTATCAGATCCCGGCTCCCGGCGACGTCGTGGCGGTGCTGCGGACCGAGTGGCCGGAACTGCTGCGGCAGTCCTGGCCCACGACCTATGCCACCATCTGCGGCTTTCTGCTGTCGGCGGTGTTCGGCATTCCCGTCGCCATGCTGATCGCGGGATCAAAGACGGTCGAAAGCTATATCTATCCGCTGCTGGTATTCTCGCAGTCGGTGCCGAAGATCGCGATCGCGCCGCTGTTCGTGGTCTGGTTCGGTTTCGGCATCATTCCGAAAGTGATCTCGGCGTTCCTGCTCGGGTTTTTTCCGGTGGTGGTGTCGGCGGTGCAGGGCTTCAAATCGGTCGACCCTGATATGGTCGATCTTGCGCGAGCCATGCAGGGCAGCCGCTTCCGCGTATTTTGCGCCGTCAATCTGCCGCATGCGATGCCGGCGATCTTCTCCGGGCTGAAGGTCTCGATCACGCTCGCCGTCGTCGGCGCCGTTGTCGGCGAGTTCGTCGGCTCCAATTCAGGCATCGGCTATGTGATGCAGCGCTCGATTGGAACGTTCGACCTGCCGACGATGTTTGCCGCGCTGGTGATCCTGGCGCTGCTCGGCGTGGTCCTGTTCTGGGTCGTCGACCGCATCGAACGCCTCGTGATTCCCTGGCATGTCAGCCAGCGCGACGACATCATTTTTGCTTCGTAGGCCAAGCCAACAAACGGTCCGCTCAAGGGCCGCATCACCACGGGAGGATGACCATGATACGAACGATAACGGCGATCTCCGCCGCCCTGATCTGGACCGCGCTTTCGGTGCTTCCGGCATCGGCCGCCGACAAGGTCGTGCTGATGCTGAACTGGTACGTCTATGGCGAGCACGCGCCGTTCTACTACGGCAAGGCCAAGGGCATCTATGCCGCCGAGGGCATCGACCTCGAGATCCAGGAAGGCCGCGGCTCGGCGGCGACCACGCAGGCCGTTGCGGCCAAGACCGCCAATTTCGGCTATGTCGACGTGCCCACCATGATGCGCGCGGCCGTGAAAGGCGCGCCGATCGTCGCCACCGGCGTGCTGCTGCAGACCAGCCCGATGTCGGCGATGGGGTTTGTCGAAAAGAACATCAAGAAGCCCGAGGACATCAAGGGCAAGACGGTGGCGATCACGCCGGCCGACTCGATGACGCAGATCTGGCCGCTGTTCCTGAAGAAGACCGGCCTGAAGGAAAGCGATTTCCAGACGGTCGCCGGCGACGGCCAGACCAAGCTGAACGCCGTCATCAACGGCCAGGCTGACCTGCTGCTCGGCTATGTCATGGACCAGTCGATGAAGATCAAGGACGCCACCGGCAAGGACGTCAACGCGATCAAGTTCGCCGACTACGGCATCAACATGGTCTGCTCGGGCGTCGTCGCCAACACCGAGTTCGTCAAGGCCAACGCCGATCTCGTCAAGCGCTTCATGTCGGCGACGACGAAAGCCGTCGAAGCCGCAGAGAAGGATGCCAAGGGCGCCGCACAGGCGATCCTCGACGCCAACCCGAAGGGCGGCAAGATAGAAACGCTGACGCAGGGCTTCGAGTTGACGATCCCGCTCTACCGCACGGCCGAAACCAAGAACAAGCGCCCGTTCCAGGTGACCGACCAGAACATGACCGACACGGTCAACCTGATGGTCGAATATGGCGGACTGGACGCCAAGGCCAAGGACAATCCGAAGGCGTTCTATACCAACGACTACCTGCCGCAGGGCGGTTCGTGAGCGGATATTTCGAAAGAAGTCCCGTCATTGCGAGCGAAGCGAAGCAATCCATGGCGCCGCAAAGCAAGTGTGGATTGCTTCGTCGCTTCGCTCCCTTGCGCAAACGCTTCGCGCTTGTTGCAGGCAATGACGATTCCCTATCACCGCTCCCGAATGGACTTAGCTGAATGAACCCCGCGACGAAACCAACCGAGTTCGATCAACCAGCCGCGCATCTGCGTCTGGTCTCCGATCGCGCCGGCAGCATGGCGTCGGGCATTACGCTCTCCGGCGTCTCAAAGACCTATCGCTCGCGCGACGGCGACGTGCCGTCGCTGCGGCCACTGGATTTCCATATCAACGAGGGCGAGTTCTTTGTCGTGGTCGGCCCGTCCGGCTGCGGCAAGTCCACGCTGCTCAAGATGATTTCCGGGCTGCTCGCGCCTTCGACCGGCGAAATCCTGGTCGAAGGCGAGAAGGTGACAAAGCCGCATGGCAATGTCGGCATCGTGTTCCAGAACGCGCTGCTGCTGCCATGGCGCAACATCCTTTCCAACGTGATGTTGCCGATCGACATGAAGAAGCTGCCGCGCGACGAATATCTGCCGCGGGCGAAAGCGCTACTGAAGCTCGTCGGTCTCGAAGGGTTCGAAAAGAAACTGCCGTGGCAATTGTCCGGCGGCATGCAGCAGCGCGCCTCGATCTGCCGCGCGCTGGTGCACGATCCCAAGATCATGCTGATGGACGAGCCGTTCGGCGCGCTCGATGCCATGACGCGCGAGAAGATGAATGTCGAGCTGATGCGAATCCAGCGCGAAACCGGCAAGACGGTGCTGCTGATCACGCATTCGATTCCGGAAGCCGTGTTCCTCGCCGACCGTGTGCTCGTCATGACCGAGCGGCCCGGCGCGATCGCGGCGATCTACGACGTGCCGCTGCCGCGCCCGCGCTCGCTGGACGCAATGGCCGATCCCGCCTTCACCGAACTGGTGCAGCGGATTCGCAAGCACTTCTTCACCCAAAGCGCGCTGGACTGAAAGCTGGCTTGATGCCGTATCGTTTGGCCGTACGAGACATCTCCTTTTTTGAACGTCCGGTCACTTTCGCCCGGCCGTTCCGGTTCGGTGCGGTCGTCATCAACGCAACGCCGCAGGCTTTCGTGCGCGTTGAGATCGAGGTCGAAGGCAAGGGGACGGCAACGGGGGCCAGTGCCGAATTTCTGGTGCCGAAATGGTTCGACAAGCGGCCGCATCTCTCGCCGCAAGAGACTGTAACCGAGTTGCGACGCACGCTGATGATCGCGCGGGATTTCTATCTCGCACATATGACGTTTGAGACAGCGTTCGGCCTACACGCCGCCTGTATCGGCGCACAGATCGAGGCCTGCGCCAAAGAAGACATCCCGCCGCTGGCTGCGGCGTATGGCCCGGCCGAAATCGACAAGGCAATCCTGGATGCGCTGCTGCGCTGCACGGGTGCAAACTTCTTCGACGGTATGGCCGCGAACATTGCCGGTATCGATGCGCGCTTGTCGCGCGATCTCGGCGACAATGACGTGACGCAGTTTCTCGCAGGCCGCAAACGGCTGGAGCGCGTCGCGATCCGGCACACGGTTGGCATGGACGACAAGGTCGAAGGCGACGGCGGGGTTGCCGACAGACGAGAAAATGCCGGCGCGCGCTATTTCAAGCTCAAGCTCAACGGCGATCCCGCACACGATGCGGATCGCCTGACCCGGATCGGCAAAGAACTCGCATCACTGCCGTACGATTACCGCGTCACACTGGACGCTAATGAGCAATATGCCGATCTCGCAGTCTTGAGCGCTCTGGTCGAACGGCTTGATCGTGATCCCGCGCTGCGGCCGATCGCATCGAAATTGCTCTACATCGAACAGCCGATGCCGCGAGACATCACGAAGGCCTCGCCACTCGGTGCGTTGGCGCGCTGCGACTTCATTGTCGACGAAGCCGACGATTGCTACGACGCGTTCCCGGTGGCACGGGCGCTCGGCTATCGCGGCATCTCCTCGAAGTCTTGCAAAGGGATTTACAAGTCGGTGATCAACGCCACCCGCGCGGCCAAATGGAGCGCGGGCGGTGAACAATGCTTCATCGCAGGCGAAGATCTCACCTGTCAGGCCGGCCTTGCCGTGCAGCAGGATCTCGCACTCGGCGCGCTGATCGGCGTCACCCATGCCGAGCGCAACGGCCACCATTATGTCGATGGCTTTGGCGATACGCCTGCCACGGAGGCGGAAGCGTTCCTCGCAGGTCATCCCGATCTCTATGCCCGCGACGGCGAAAAAATCCGGCTCGCGATCGATGACGGCGATCTCCTGACGGGATCGCTGACGACACCGGGCTTCGCCACTGCCGTGCATCCGGACTGGTCCGCGATGTCGCCGCTCGCAGAGCCCACAGCAAAAATTTCTCTGGAGAAAGCAGTATGACGACCAAACGCCTCGGCCTGATCATGAACGGCGTGACCGGCCGGATGGGGCTCAACCAGCATTTGATCCGCTCCATCATCGCGATCCGCGACCAGGGCGGCGTGCTGCTATCCAACGGCGACCGCATGTTGCCCGACCCGATCCTGATCGGGCGCGACGCGGAGAAGGTCGAGAAGCTCGCCAAGCGCTTCAACGTGGAGCGATGGTCGACCAATTTCGACAAGGCGCTTGCGGACACGAACGATAGCATCTTCTTCGATGCCGCGACCACGCAGGCGCGTCCGTCGCTGCTGACCAAGGCGATCGAGGCCGGCAAGCACGTCTATTGCGAAAAGCCGATCGCGACCAATCTCGAAGAGGCGATCGCGGTGCTGAAGCTCGCCAACGCCAGGGGCGTCAAGCATGGCACGGTGCAGGACAAGCTGTTTCTGCCGGGCTTGAAGAAGCTCGCTTTCCTGCGCGATTCCGGCTTCTTCGGCCGCATGCTCTCGGTGCGCGGCGAGTTCGGCTATTGGGTGTTCGAAGGCGGCTGGCAGGAGGCGCAGCGGCCGTCGTGGAATTACCGCAGCGAGGACGGCGGCGGCATTATTCTCGACATGGTCTGCCACTGGCGCTACGTACTCGACAATCTCTTCGGCGAGGTCGAGAGCATTTCCTGCCTCGGCACGACAGACATCCCCGAACGTTTCGACGAGAAGGGCAAGAAGTACACGGCGACCGCCGATGACTCCGCCTATGCCACTTTCCGCCTCAAGGGCGGCGTGATCGCGCATATCAATATGAGCTGGGTGACGCGGGTCTATCGTGACGACCTCGTCACCTTCCAGGTCGACGGCACGCACGGTTCAGCGGTCGCGGGCCTGACGGATTGCGTGATCCAGGCGCGCCAGGCGACGCCACGGCCGGTATGGAACCCGGACGAAAAGCGGACCCATGATTTCTATGCCGACTGGCAGAAGGTTCCGGAGAACGTCGTCTACGACAACGGTTTCAAGGAGCAGTGGGAGATGTTCATCCGCCACGTCTGCGAGGACGCGCCTTACAAGTTCACGCTGCTGGAAGGCGCCAAGGGCGTGCAGCTTGCCGAATGCGCGCTGCAGAGCTGGCGCGAGCGGCGCTGGATCGACGTTGCCCCGATCAAGGTGTGAGGAGGCCTAGCCATGAACAAGCCCGTCCTGCCGATGTCCTCGTTGTCACTAAGGCTGCCGACGGCGGATCGTTCGATCGAGACGTATCGCCTGGCGGCGTCGCGGACGTTTCCGGCAAAGCTCGAAGGCACGCTCAACCGCGTGGCTTTCTCGGCCGCGCACGTGGTTGCGGATCCGTTTGTCGATAACGATCCCTGGCTAAGCGCTGCCATCGATTGGGACCGGACGATTGCGTTCCGCGAGCATATCTGGGAGCTCGGCCTTGGCGTCGCCGAAGCGATGGACACCGCGCAGCGCGGCATGGGGCTGGACTGGCCGACGTCACTGGAGTTGATCCAGCGCTCGGTGAAGGCGGCCAAAGCGAAGGGCAACGCACTGGTGTTCTCCGGCGCCGGCACCGATCACCTCGCGGTGGAAGACGCGAAGTCGATCGATGACGTCATTCGTGCCTATGAAGAGCAGATCGCCGCGGTCGAGAAAGCCGGCGGCCGTATCATCCTGATGGCCTCGCGCGCGCTGGCGAAACTCGGCCGCAGCGCCGACGATTACGCCACGGTCTATAACCGTGTGCTGGGGCAAGTGCGGGAGCCCGTGATCATCCACTGGCTCGGCGACATGTTCGATCCGGCGCTCGCAGGCTATTGGGGCACCGCCGATCTCGACAAGGCGATGGATACGGCGGTCGCCATCATCAACGCCAACGCTGCCAAGGTTGACGGCGTAAAAGTCTCGCTGCTCGACAAGCAGCGCGAGATCGACATGCGCCGGCGGCTCGACAAGAACGTCAAGATGTATACCGGCGACGATTTCAATTATGCCGAATTGATCGCGGGCGACGCGCAGGGCTTTTCCCACGCGCTGCTCGGCATCTTCGACGCCATCGCTCCCGCGGCTTCCTATGCGCTGTCGCGGCTCGCAGCCGGCGACGATGCCGGCTTCCACGACGTATTGGGGCCGACGGTGCCGCTCTCGCGCCATATCTTCCGGGCGCCGACGCGATTCTACAAAACTGGCATTGTCTTCATGGCCTATCTCAACGGCCATCAGGACCATTTCACCATGGTCGGCGGGCAGGAGAGTACGCGCTCGACGCTGCATTTGGCCGAACTGTTTCGTTTGGCCGACAAGGCCGGCCTGCTCTCCAACCCTGAACTGGCGACACGGCGCATGAAGACGGTGCTGGCAACGCGCGGCATCGAGCCCTGATGCGCGATTTCTCGAGCGATCATCGCTGGCTGTCGCTGAACACGGCGACGGTACGCAAGCAGGGCGATCTCGTCGCCATCATCGACGCCTGCGCGCGGCACGGCATCCGGGCCATCGACCCCTGGCGCGACCAGGTCGCATCGGTTGGCCTCGACCGCGCGGTGCGGGCCGTCCGCGATGCCGGGCTTGAATTGTCGGGCTATTGCCGCGGCGGTATGTTCACCTCCGATGCGGCGCGCCGCGTCGAGGCGCGCGACGACAATCGCCGCGCCATCGACGAAGCCAAGGCACTGGGCGCGCCCTGCATCGTGCTTGTTGTCGGCGGCCTGCCGCAATATTCGCGTCCGGGAAGCGCTGTTTCGAAGGATATCGCGGCGGCACGCACGCAGGTTCACGACGCCATCGCCGAAATGCTGGAATATGCGCAGCAGGCCAACATGCCGCTTGCGATCGAACCGCTGCATCCGGCCTATGCCGCCGACCGCGCCTGCGTGAACACGACCAAGCAGGCACTGGATATTTGCGACCAACTCGATCCGCAACGCACCGGCGCGCTCGGCGTGGCGCTCGACGTCTATCACATCTGGTGGGATCCGGAATTGATGTCGCAGATCGCGCGCGCCGGAAAAGATCGCCTGCTCGCGTTTCACGTCTGCGACTGGCTGGTGCCGACCAAAGACATCCTCAACGACCGCGGCATGATGGGCGACGGCGTCATCGACATCAAATCCGCGCGAGCGGCGGTCGAGGCACAGGGCTTTGCCGGTTATTCCGAGATCGAAATCTTCTCCAACGACTGGTGGGCGAGGCCGATGGACGAGGTTTTGAAGACCTGCATCGAGCGGCATCGGACGGTGGTCTAACGGCCGCCAATCGAAGCCTTTGTTCGCTGTCTCAATGGCGGACGGTGATGTCTCGTATGTGAACTGACACGCCTTCTGGTTGTGATAGTGTCGCGTCAAGAGACAGCGCGCGGTTCCAGATTTAACCTTTTGCGCGGCTATTTAGATTAACAAAGGGTTACCGTTGCGCCCCCGCGAACTCCGGCGCTAGCTACACCGCACGGAGAACGTCTCCGCGAGCGATGAGCGACAACATGAAAATCCTTTACGCAATTGCGACCCTCACCCTGCTTTCGACCTCGGCGCAGGCCTGGCAGATCGTGGACCGCTGCACCCACAGCAGGTACTTTGGCAGTGTGTGCACGAGGTCTTTTATCGACGACCCGGTGCGCAACCAGGCGCAAGAGCTGGAAGACGAAAAGGCAAGGCGCGCCAGCATCGAGAAGTGGGAAGCGTTCTGCAAACCGAAGCGCACCTACGACAATGAAGGCGTGGTCCGCCTGGTCTACGCTCGCAAGGGGTGTGAGTTCGGCCGCAGCGAGTAATTGTCCGTTTCCGCTCCTCGCATTCAGCGGGGAGCATCCCGGGCCTTTGCTCGGTGATGCCGTGGCCTTGCTGCGCCCGAAAGACAGCTAAATCTTTATCGACCAAATTGCGATCCGGTTAGTCACGCCGCTTTACGACGCCTCAATGCTTGTCGGCCATTGCTGACGTACGGCATTTATTCAAGAGGCAGCATCAATGCGCGTGTTCATCGCAATCTCGATTGTCGTCGCTTCGGTATCGTCTGTGTCCGCACAGACCGTGGATGCCGCCCAGATCCAAGCGGCGAGGGCTGCAGCGGCCGCCTGGGCTGCGGCAAGTGCCTACGCGCCGATGTACGGCCGGCAAAGCAATTTTTACGTCGGTGGCAGCAGCACCATGAAGATCACGCCCCGGACGGCCGAAGACTTGAAGGCCGATGAAGTCGGCCAGGCGGCATGGAATGAACGCTGTCGGCCGATCGTGGTCGAAGACCGCGAGGGGCTGCGGCGCGTGAGATATGCCGAACGGGATTGCGATCTCTCCCGCTTCAACACCGCCGGCAATTAGCTGCGCGCGGAATTGACCGGCGCGCTGGCTGCGCTGCATCGCTATCGGGCTTGGGCAAGGAAGGCGACGATTTTCTTTCTGTCGTCGCTCGATGAGAGGCCGCCGTACGGCTTCATGCTGTTGCCGGGTACGACCTCATCGGGATTTGCAATGAAGCGGTCGAGCTTCTCCTCGTCCCAGACAAAGCCAGCCTCCTTCATTGCGCCGGAAAACGCGTAATCCGGCAGCGATCCTGCTTTCCGTCCGACGATCTTGTACAGGTTGGGGCCAAGCCGATTGTCGCCCTCTCTCACCAGGTGGCAGGTTCGGCAGGCATTGTTAAACGCCTGTTGTCCTGAGGCCTCCTCCGTGCCTTGCGGCGCCTGAGGCAGGGCGGAAGGCGATGCAAGCATGTACGCCGTTCCGCTCAATGCCATTATCAGGATCAACCGGCGCCGGTGTCGCGCACGTTTGTCTTGCCGGCTGGATGCTGGCCGGCCGAGGGGCGTAATGGAGTGCCATGGCCTCATTCGATCACCTCGTTAGCCAAGGGATTGGTCAAAGTTGCGGTCACGTCAGGGGCTTGCGATCTGCCGCAGCGTGTTGAAGCGGGCCTTCTGTTCGCTGCCCAGCGTGGCATAGAACTTGTCCAATGCTTCCTGCACCCAATCGGCTGCCTCGATCATGGCCTTGAGCCGCTTCTCCATCGCGTCCAGCCGCCCGACCGGGGTAAGCGGCACGTCGTCCGGGCAGACAGCTTGCAGCCCTGCAACCGCCTTCTTGGTCACGTCGCTCAAGCGGTCGAGCGCTTCCTTTTGCTCGCCTGCCGGCCGTACGACAGCCTCGATCCGTTCGATCGGCATTTGGGTGAGGCTGGATTTCGGATCGCCGCAGCCCTCGGCTTGAGCACTCGCTTGCTGCTGCGGGCGTTCGCCGAGGCTCGGACCGAGCGCGTTGAAACGTGCCTTTTGCTCGTCGTTCAGCGAATTATAGAACTTCTCAAGTGCCGGCCGTACGATGGTTATCGCGTCGAGCGTCGCTTTTACGCGGTTCGTCATCGCTCGCAAGCGGCCAGGTGGCGTCATCGCATAGGAATCGGCGCAGGATTCCTTGAACACGTCGGCCGCCTTTGCCGCAGCGGTCTTCAATTCATCGAGCAGGGCACGCTGCTCGGGTGTCGGCCGTACCGCCCGCGTGATCTCTGCAATCGGCCAGGCGGTCACGCCCTTGCCTGGATCTCCGCACAATTGCCGGAGAGTCTGCGGGCTCACGCTTGCGCGTCCGCGCGCTCGAGAATCGGTGATCGCCGCACCTGGTTCAGGATATCGGGCATAAGCGGAATAGGGGCTGTCCGTACCCCAGAATACCGTGTCGACGAAGTCGTCGTAAGCGTAGGCCCAATAGCCGGGGTCGTAGGCGGTGGGCCAGAACGTATATTCGAAGATGTCGGAATAGGCATAGGGCCAGAACACCGGGCCGAGCCAGGCCACAAACGCTGCGCGGTGGCCGCGCCGCCAGGCATGGCGGGGCGCCCAGCCGTTCTCCCGCGCGGTGAGCTCCGCGCGTGCTTGCAGGGCATCATTGCTGCGGAACTGCGCGGCAAACCGTCCGCGTGCGGCAGCCTGCACAGCGGCAGCAGCGGCGGATCGTTCAGCCGAAGGCGGTGGTGCCAGCCGCTGCAGGCGCGCCTGATCGCTTTGCTGCATGCGCTGTTCGCGCTGGAGCAGGCGGCTCTGTGTCTGCAGCAACCGCTCCTGCGCGCGTTGCGCCTGGCGGCCTTCCGGCTTTTGCGACTGCAATTGCTGTACGCGCTGCTGCAGGCGATCGATGCGGCCTTGGCGCTCCGTGCTCTGGCGCGACAGCACCTCACGCTGCCGTTCCTGGACCATTTGCTGTCGCTGCTGGATGCGCTGCTGCACACGCGTTTCGATCTGTTCCGTTCGCGACGGCCGTGCCTCCGCACCGGGAGATGCGCTCGGGCGCGATGGCGCAGCGATGCGCGGCTCGGGAGCTCTCGTCATGGCCGGTCGCTGCGGCGGTGCTGCACGCTGGATTTCGGGGCGTGGCCCTGCAACGCGCGGTGCGGCCGGTCGCGGCGGTGCGGCGATACGCGGTGGAGCATGATGCGGCGCCATGGCTGGGCGCTGTGGCGCGGGAGCCGCACGGAACGCCGGCGCCGCGGGCCGCGCCATTGCCGGAGGTGCCGCAGGCCGGGCCATTGCCGGAGGTGGTGCAGGCCGGGCCATTGCCGGAGGTGGTGCCACTGGGCGAGCCATAGCCGGCGGTGGTCCCGCCGGTCGGGCCGCTGGCGCAGCCCCGCCACCTGGCCCGCCACCTTGGCCATGACCTCTGCCCTGTTGGGCGGACGAGCCGGTGCTCAACGCGATCGCGGAGACACCAAGGAAAAACACGGCAACGCGAACCCCGAGCGGAAGCATGGTCGCAACTCCCTCGTGCTTCGTCGCCCGCAAAGCTAACGCGCATGCGTAGGAATCGTTCGCTAGGAGCCTATGACTTATTTTGCGATCTTGTGACTTTTGCGATCTTGTGACGCGGGAGCGGCGCTATAGCCTTAGCCGACCGTGCAGGGCACGCTCAGAAATCCGCGGAATCTCACCCGGCCGCCGCGGACCGGTTCGCCGTCGAGCGCATAATCCGGAAAGCGCGCGAGGAAACGCGAGATCGCAATCGCGCCCTCGAGCCGCGCCAGCGCCATCCCGGCGCATTGATGCGCGCCGGTGCCGAAGGCGAGATGCCGGTTCGGCGCGCGGCTGACATCAAGACGTTCGGGGTCGGCGAACTGCGCGGGATCACGGTTGGCCGCGCCGATGCACAGCGTCACCGGCGTGCCCGGTGGCATCTTGATGCCGCCGAGCTCGAACGGCTCGACTGTCATGCGGTTGCCGAGCTGGTTGGAGCTCTCGAACCGCAGCATTTCCTCGACCGCGGTCTTGATCAGCGACGGGTCCTCGATCAATCGTCGCTTCTCGCCGGCGTGCTGCAGCAGCGCCACCAGCCCGTTGCCGATCAGGTTGGTGGTGGTCTCGTGGCCGGCATTGAGCAGGAAGATGCAGTTGTGCAGCAGCTCCTTTTCGGTGAGCCGCTCGCCATTGTCTTCGCCCTGGATGAGCCGGGTCAGCACATCGCGGTCGGGATTGCCGGGCTTTGCCCGCCGCCGTGCCACCAGTACTTCCAGATAGGCAAGAAAATCCTTCACCGCCTTGTTGCCGCGGGCGAAAGCATCCGGGCCGATAACCGGCTCCAGCGCGCCGAGGATGGCGAGCGACCAATCGCGCAAGGGGCCGCGCTCCTCCTGCGGAACGTCGAGCAGATTGCCGATCACCTCGATCGGAATCGCGGTCGCAAAATCCTCGATCAGATCGACCTTGCTTTTGGCCGCGATGGTGTCGAGCAGCCGGTCTACCAGCCTGACCAGATCTGGCTCCATGCCGGCAATCGCGCGTGGCGACAGCGCGCCCATGATGAGGCGGCGGACGCGGGTGTGGGCAGGAGGATCGTTGAAGACGAGGCTGGTGGTGTGGTGCTCGTAGAGCAGGGAGTCGCCGTACTTCGGCGAGAACTCCTTCTTCTTGTCCGACGAGAACGCCTTGGTGTTCTTGTAGGCCGTGACCAGATCGTCGTAGCGGGTCAGGAAATACGAGCCGTTCGGCAGCCGCTTGACCGGCTCGTTCTCTCGCAGCGCGCGATAGGTCGGGTAGGGGTCCACGTAGAACTCCGGCGTCAGCTTTTCGAGGTCGAAGGTCGCCGCCAGTTCGCGCGCATTCAGGTTCATGGCTCGCCATACCCTTTTGGGAGGTCGGGACAAATCGGCAAATTAGTCGCATGTGCAACTATCTTAGTTGCCGTTGCAGGGGCGTCAAGCGGGCGCGCTGCTGCCAACCGGGCGTCTCCGCGGCTCGCTTGGGTTGCGGCCCATCCGGAATGAGCCGGAAGGGTGCGCGTCGAATTCCGGGAAAAAATCGTGGCTGAACAAGGTGATGAGGCTGTGTCTTTGACGCCACCCCGGGACAGAATCCGCTTGGTGCGCTGCAATAGATCCTTGACTTCGTCAAGGTGAGTGATTACTCACGCCCTCATGTCCACCCTGCGTATGACCAGTGACTTGCGGCGCCAATTGATCCTGAGCGCTGCCAAGCGATGCTTCGCCCGTAACGGCTTTGCCGGCACCACGACCAAGAGCGTGGCGGCCGCCGCGGCTATTTCGGAAGGGCTGTTGTTCAAGCACTTCCCGTCCAAGGCCGCGCTCTATGCCGAAATTCTCGCCGAAGAATGCGAGGCCGATCCGGATTTCGCGCACCTGCTCGGCCAGGAGCCTTCCACTGCCACACTGGTCGAACTGGTCAAGGGCATGGTTGACCATTTCATCGAGGTATCGAACGGAGAGGACCAGGAAGAGGCGCAGCGGCTGCGGCTGATGACGACCAGCCATCTCGACGACGGCGAGTTCGCGCGCCTGCTCTACGACAAGATCAGCGGCCTGATCGGGCCGGTATTCACCGCATCGATCGAAAGTGCGGTCGCGTCTGGCGATGCGGCGCGGATCGGCAGCGATCCGCTCAACCTGTTCTGGTTCGCGCATCACACCGTGCTGATGGCGGCGCTGACGCGGCTTCCGGCCGTGCCCTGTCTTTCCTACGGCAACGCCGCCGATCTCGAGCGGCAACTTAGTCAATTCATCCTGCGCGGCATCGGACTTACCGAGGCCGCAATTGCTTCTCATCTGGACAGCGGGCTGTCACCGAATTCGGGACAATCGGTAACTGCGGAAAGTGCATGACATGAATATCCTGACTGAACCCAAAATTTCGGGCAAGCCGATTACCGAGAAGCCGCACAAGCGGCCGGTCCGGATGGTGCGCTGGTTCATCATCATCGGAACGCTGCTGGCTCTGCTGGTCGGCGGCCTGGTGTGGTTCAACTACTTCCGCGGCAAGATGATCGCGCAGTTCTTCGCGGGCATGAAGCCGCCGCCGATCAGCGTCAACGTTGCCACAGCGAAGTCCGAAACGATTCCCAATCTTCTGACCGCGGTCGGCGATCTCGCCGCCGTGCATCAGGTCAACGTGACCTCCGACGTGAACGGCCGCATCACCGATATCCTGTTCAAGGCGGGCACCAGCGTGAAGGCGGGTACGCCGTTGGTGCAGTTGTTCGACGGTCCCGAGCAGGGCGACCTCGCCAACTTCAAGGCACAGCAGCGCGTGGCGCAGATATCGCTGGATCGCGCCAAGCAACTGGCCGAGCGCCAGGTCGGACCGCAAGCGACGGTGGATAACGCCCAGGCTGTGTTCGACCAGGCCAGTGCCGGCATCGCCAAGACGGAAGCCATCATCTCACAGAAGCTGGTGCGGGCTCCCTTCGACGGTGAACTCGGCGTTCGCAGGGTCGAGGTCGGACAATATCTGACCGCCGGGACGCAGATCGTCTCGTTGACCGATCTGTCGGTGCTGTTTGCGAACTTCACCGTGACGGAAAAGGATTCCGGCCAGCTCAAGGTCGGGCAGATCGTCCGTATCGCGGTCGATGCCTATCCGGGCCGCACCTTCGAGGGCAAGATCACCACCATCGAGCCGCAGATCGCGACCGAAACGCGCAACATTCGCGTGCAGGCGACGATCCAGAATCCGGACAAGATCCTCAAGCCCGGCATGTTCGCGACCACCACCGTGGTGCTGCCGGACAAGCCGCCGGTGGTCACCGTGCCCGAAACCGCGATCGACTACACGCTCTATGGCGACTCGGTCTACCTCATCAGCGAGAAGAAGGAAGAGGATGGCAAGACCAGCCTCTCGGTGACGCGGACCTTCGTGCAGACCGGCAACCGCATCGAAGGACGCGCCGAAGTCCTGAAAGGGTTGAAAGATGGCGACCGCGTCGTCGCGGTGGGCCAGCTCAAGCTGCAATCGGGAGCGGCGGTGACGCTCTCGAACGATCCGGTGCCGCCAATTCCGGCGAAGCCGCCGCGCTACTGACACGCCTGGTAACTCACGATCGCGCGGCCCAAGGGGGCCGCGCTGGCGAAAGACGGGCAGCGGTGTTCTCGAATGATGCCGCGCCCCGAAATGCTGAACTCAGCGGGATAATCTACAGATGGCCTTCACCGATATTTTCATCAAGCGTCCGGTCCTGTCGGTCGTCGTCAGTCTGCTGATCCTGCTGATCGGCCTGCGGGCCGCTAGCGTATTGCCGATCCGGCAATACCCGAAGCTGTCGAATACCGTGGTCACCATCACGACCGTGTACCCGGGCGCATCTGCCAATCTGATCCAGGGTTTCATCACCACGCCGATTGAGCAGGCGGTCGCCTCGGCCGAGGGCGTGGACTACATCACTTCGTCGTCCGTGCAGGGCACGAGCACGATCCAGGTTTACGTCAAGCTGAATTTTGACCCGAACCAGGCGCTGACCGAAGTGCTCGCCAAGGTGAATTCGGTCAAATATCTGATCCCGAAGGAATCGAACGATCCCATCGTCGTCAAGACGACCGGTCAGACCACGGCCGTGATGTATCTCGGATTCTCCAGCGACGAGCTCTCGGGTTCGGCGATATCGGACTATCTGACGCGCGTGGTGCAGCCGGTACTGTCGACTGTCGATGGCGTGGCGTCCGCCGATATTCTCGGCGGCCAGACTTTTGCGATGCGGTTGTGGCTCGATCCGGTCAAGATGGCCGGGCGCGGCGTATCGCCAAGCGATGTCTCGCAGGCGATCGCCGCAAACAACTTCCAGGCCGCGGCCGGGCAGTCCAAGGGCTACTTCATCGTCTCGAACGTTCAGACGAATACGGACCTGCGGAACCTCGAGCAATTCAAGAAGATGATCGTCAAGTCCAAGGACGGCGGCTTCGTGCGGATCGAGGATATCGCGACCGTCGAGCTTGCCGCCCAGAGCTCGGATGCGAGCGTCGCCTTCAGCGGCGAGCGCGCGATCTTCATCGGCGTGCAGGCGACGCCGCAAGGCAACCCGCTGACGCTGGTCAAGGGCGTGCGCGCGTTGATGCCGGAGATCGAACGCAACCTGCCGCCCTCGATGAAGATGAAAGTGGCCTATGACTCCACCAAGTTCATTCAGTCGTCGATCGACGAGGTGAAGAATACGCTGATCGAGGCGGTGCTGATCGTCGTGGTCGTGATCTTCCTGTTCCTGGCCTCGTTCCGCTCGGTCATCATCCCGGTGGTCACGATTCCGCTGTCGTTGATTGGCGTCTGCAGCCTGATGCTGGCGATGGGCTTCAGCTTCAATCTTCTGACGCTGCTGGCGATGGTGCTGGCGATCGGACTCGTGGTCGACGACGCCATCGTGGTGGTGGAGAACATCCATCGACATCTGGAGGAAGGCAAGACGCCGGTGCAGGCGTCGCTGCAGGGCGCGCGCGAAATTGTCGGACCCGTGATCTCGATGACGATCACGCTTGCCGCGGTCTATGCGCCGATCGGCTTCCTCGGCGGCCTCACCGGTTCGCTGTTCCGCGAATTTGCCTTCACGCTGGCGGGCTCGGTGATCGTATCGGGCGTGATCGCGCTGACGCTGTCGCCGATGATGTGCTCGGTGCTTCTCAAGAGTGCGGATGAGGGCCGGTTCGCCAGGCTGGTCAACAGGGTGTTCGGTGGGATGACGCGCTGGTACGGCCGTCAGCTCGACCGTTCGCTCGATTATCGCCCGATCACCGGACTGTTCGCGCTGACGATCCTCGGTCTGGTCGGCTTCCTCTATATGAACACCTCCAAGGAGCTGGCACCGGAAGAGGACCAGGGCATCGTGTTCTCGGTGACCAAGGCGCCGAAATACGCCAACATCGACTATGTCGACTTCTATGGCGACAAGCTCGACAAGGCGTTCGCCAAGTTTCCCGAAACCGACCTGACTTTCGTCCTGAACGGCATCAACGGCCCGCAGGGCGGCATTGCCGGCATGCTACTCAAGCCGTGGGACGAGCGTAAACGTTCCTCGATCCAGCTGAAGCCGCTGGTGCAGGCTGAAATCGGTAACATCGAAGGCGTCCAGGCATTTGCGTTCAACCTGCCGCCGCTTCCGGGCGGGCCGGGCGGCCTGCCGATACAGATGGTGATCAATTCGACCGCCGGGTTCCAGGCCGTCTACGAGCAGATGGCAAAGCTCAAGGAGGCCGCGCGCAAGAGCGGCATGTTCATCGTCTCCGACAGCGACCTCGAGTTCAACCAGCCGGTGGTGCGCGTCTCCATCGACCGTTCCAAGGCGAGCGACCTCGGCATCAACATGGCGCAGGTCGGCAGCACGTTGCAGACGCTTTTGGGCGGCAACTATGTCAACAGGTTCAACCTCGAGGGACGATCCTATCAGGTGATCCCGCAGGTCCCGCGCGGCATGCGGCTGTCGCCGGAATCGCTCGGCGGTTACTATGTCCCGACCAATACGGGACAGCTCGTGCCGCTGTCGACCATCGTGTCGATCGAGACCGCTACCGATCCAAATTCGCTCACGCACTACAACCAGCTCAACTCGGCGACCTTCTCTGCGGTGCCGATGCCGGGCGTGACGGTCGGGCAGGCCGTGGACTTCCTGGAGGGCGAAGCCAAGAAGCTGCCTGCCGGGTTCGGTCACGATTATCTGGCCGACTCCCGCCAATATGTGCAGGAAGGCAACCAGCTCGCGATCACCTTCGGCTTCGCGCTGATCATCATCTTCCTGGTGCTGGCGGCGCAGTTCGAAAGTCTGCGGGATCCGCTGGTGATCATGATCAGCGTGCCCATGGCGATCGTCGGTGCGCTGATTCCGCTGTTCTTCGGCGTGGCGACCATCAACATCTACACCCAGGTTGGGTTGCTGACGCTGGTCGGGCTGATTACCAAGCACGGCATTCTGATGGTGGAGTTCGCCAACGAATTGCAGCTCAAGGAAGGCCTCGACAAGCGTTCGGCGATCGAAATGGCGGCCCGCATCCGGCTGCGTCCGATTCTGATGACGACGGCGGCGATGGTCACCGGCCTGATCCCGCTGCTGACGGCAACCGGTGCTGGCGCCGCCAGCCGTTTCTCGATCGGCCTTGTCGTCGTATCCGGCATGTCGATCGGCACGCTGTTCACGCTGTTCGTGCTGCCGGCGGTCTATGTCTGGCTGGCCACGGACCACCAGGCCAAGGCCGACTCGCAGCGGACCAAGGAGATCGCCGATTTCGATCTCGGCACGCAGGGGCTCAAGCCGACCTGAGCTTTTTCGCCGGGAATGATCGCGGGCGACGGCAGCGGAAATCGCTGCCGTCGCTTTTTTATATCGGGAGGATGCGGCCCCGGCGACGCCGTCGGCGCTCCATGCTAGGAAACAGAAAAAAGGGAGCCAGCATGACCAGTGAATTTGCAGCCGGAAACTACCGCTTCATTCCAGCCGTGTTTCAATATTCCGGCGGCGTGGCGGCCAATCCCGGATATGAGATCGAGCGGGTGCGCTTCGACAAATGGGTGCCGCTCGCCGAGGGATTTGCGCAGATCGCAAAATATATCGAGGCCGCAGGCAGGCCGCTGACGTCGTTCTGCGCCTGCGAGCTCCGATCGCCGGCCGCATTCACCGACGAGGGTTTTCGCAATTTCAACCTGCACTACGTCAAGACGCTGGCAGAGTGGGGCGTGTATGACGGGACGACCAATCCGGTGGCGCGCAGCAATGTCTGCCCGGAGATCGATCCGCCGGCCGAGCCGTCGTTCCACGCCTTTTCGTTCACGCGGCCGAGCCAAAGCACAGCGCCGAGCTTCGTGATCGCGGGCAGCGGCGAGTCGCAGGAGGGCAACGCCAGCTATGCCGAGCGTACCGTCCGTTACCGCGATATCAGCCCCGACGGCATTGCCGAGAAGGTTCGCTACGTTGCCGGCGTGATGGAGCGGCGCATGGGCGAGTTCGGGGTCGCCTGGAAGGACGCGACAGCGGTGCAGACCTACACCATCCACGATTTCCATCACGTCTTCGCTGACGCGCTCGTGCGCCGCGGCGCCGCGCGCGCGGGCCTGACCTGGCATTTCGCCCGGCCGCCGGTGATCGATCTCGAATATGAGATGGATTGCCGGAGGGTGCTGCGGGAGGTGGTTATTTAGCATCCGCGCGGCGACGGAAGTTTGCTCCCTCGCCCCGCTCTTGCGGGGAGAGGGTCGGGGTGAGGGGCTCTATCCGCGAATGCTGCGATTAATTGATGGACCTGTACCCCCTCACCCGGATCGCGAAGGGCGATCCAACCTCTCCCCGCAAGCGGGGAGAGGTTGAGGAATTGCCCTACCGCTCCCTCGGATCCAGCGCATCGCGCAGGCCGTCGCCGACCAGGTTGAACGACAGTACGACCAGGAATATAGCCAGTCCCGGCCAGATCGCCATCCACGGCGCGTTGGTCAGAAAGCGCTGCGCGGCATTCAGCATGCTGCCCCAGGACGGTGCGGGCGGCTGTTGGCCGAGGCCGAGGAAGGACAACGCGGCTTCCGCGATGATGGCGGCGGCAATCGACAGCGTCGCCTGCACCAACAGCGCCGGCATGATGTTGGGCAGGATGTGAAACAGCGCGATGCGCCAGCGCGGATTGCCCATGGCGCGCGCGGCCTCGACATAGTCCTCCACCTTGACGCTCATCACCTGGCCGCGGGTCAGCCGCACGAAGATCGGCGTCGCCGATATGCCGATCGCGATCATGGCGTTGCCGAGGCTGGGGCCTAAGAATGCAGCGAGTGCAATCGCGAGGATCAGGAACGGGCAGGCCAGCATCGCATCCGTGATGCGGCTGATCAGGGCGTCGATGAAGCCGCCGCGATAGCCCGACAGCAGGCCGAGCGGCACGCCGATCGACAACGCGATGCCGACTGAGATGGCGCCGGCCAGGAGCGACGCCCGCGCGCCATAGATCACACGGGCGAGAATGTCGCGGCCGAGCTCGTCGGTGCCGAACCAGTGCAGCGCGGAAGGCGGCTTGCGCACCAGCGACCAGCTTGTCGCGATCGGTTCATAAGGCGAGATCAGCGGCGCAAACAGCGCGAGCAGCACGAAAGCGCCGATCACGACGAGGCCAGCCACCGCGCCCTTGCGCTTGAACAGCCGGCGCAGCGCGCGTCGCGCCGGGCTCTCCAACTCGTCGGATGTGGCCAACTTTATCGTGCCGAGGGCAGCGTCGGTCATGGCCTAGGCCCTCAGCCGGGGATTGACGAGCACATAGGCGATATCGGCAATGAGATTGAGCGTGATGTAGATCGTCGCGGTGGTCAGCACGACGCCTTGCACGACAGCGTAGTCGCGGTTGAACACGGCGTCGACGATCAGCTTGCCGAACCCCGGAATCGAGAAGATCTGCTCGGTCAGCACCGCGCCGGACAACAGCGTGCCGAGTTCAAGCGCGCCGAGCGTGATCACCGGCGTAAGCGCGTTGCGCATGGCGTGCTTGAGAATGACCGAGCGTTCCAGTAGTCCCTTGGCGCGGGCGGTGCGGACGTAGTCGCTTTCGAGCACCTGCAGCATGGCGCTGCGGGTATGCCGCATCAGGATCGCGGCAATTGCATTCCCCAAAACGAAAGCCGGCATGATGGTGGAGGCGATACTGGCGCGAAAATTCTCGGTCAGCGGCACATAGCCCGACGCCGGCAGCCAGCCGAGCTGGATCGAGAACAGGAAGATCAGCATGATGCCGAGCCAGAAATTCGGCGTCGAGATCCCCCACAGCGCGAAAAAATTGGCGCCGTAGTCCCAGGCCGTGCCTTTCTTCACCGCCGATACGATGCCGGCAGGAATGCCGATCAGGAAGGCAATGACGATCGCCATCGACGCCAGTTGCATCGTCACCGGCAGTTTTTGCGCGATCAGTTCGCGCACCGGCACCTTGTTGCGCAGGGATTCGCCGAAATCGCCCGACAGCACGCCCTTGACCCAGTAGACATATTGGATCGGCACCGGCTGATCGAGCCGGTACTGCTGGCGGATTTGCGCGATGACGTCAGGGTCGCGTTCCTCGCCCGCCATCACCAGCGCCGGATCGCCCGGCAGCAATTGCTGCAGCGAGAAGATCAGGACCGACACGAAGAACAGCGTCGGGATGAGCTGGACGATGCGCCGCGCGAGGAAATTCAGCATGGCATGGTCCGTATACCGTATGCACCACTCACTTCAGCTTCAACCCGACCACGCGCACAAGCCCGTCCGGGATCTGCTTGTAGCCTTCGAGCTTCGTCGTATGCGCGATCAGGATGCGACGGTGATAGATGTAGAGCAGCGGCTTCTCGTCGAGAACGATCTTTGCCAGCTTCTCGTAGATCGCCTTGCGCTGCGCCTGATCGGTGACCAGGCGGCCTTCGTCGAGCGCCTTGTCGGCGTCCTTGTTGGACCAGGCGCTGTAGTTCTGCGGCGCGTCGGTCTTCTGGAAGATATAGGAATTGCCGTCCGGATCGATCCGGCCGCTCCAGGCCAACAGGTAGGCCTGGTATTCTCCGGCCTCGGCCTGCTTCAGCGAGGTCGCGAACTCGGTGACCCTGAGCTTCATGTCGAAACCGGTCTCCGCGGCCATCGATTGGATTACCTGCGCGGCAGCCTCGGTTTCCGCGCCCTTCGACACCATGAAGTCGACGCTGACCGGCGTCGTGACGCCTGCTTCCTTCAACAGCGCCTTGGCCTTGGCGACGTCGCGCTTCGGTACCGGGAAGGCCTTTTGGTAATAGGGATGATCCGGATTGATCCACTGGTTTCCGGGCTTGAATTCGCCGTTGGACACCACCTCGCTGATCGCCTCGCGGTCGAGCGAGAGGTCGAGCGCCTGGCGCACCTTGGCGGACTGGCTGAGCGGTCCCTTGGCCTTGTCCTTGCCGACGTTCAGCGTCACGCCCTGATAGCCGAGCTCGATTGCGGTTGAGAGCCTGAGTTTCGAATCGCTCTTGACTTCCTTGATGTCGGTCGCGAGCAGGCGCTCGATCAGATCAAGGCCGCCGGATTTCAAATTGGCAAGACGGACCGTCGCGTCCACCAAAGGCAGATAGACGATGCGGTCGATATGGATATTGTCCTTGTTCCAGTAGTCGGCGAACTTCTCGAACACCATGCGATCCTGCTGCACGCGCTCGACGAATTTGTAGGGGCCGGCGCAAACCGGGCGCAGGCCGAACTTGTCGCCGGCCTCTTTGGCTGCCTTGGGCGACACCATCATCCCGGCGCGATCGGTGAGCTGCGCGACCAGCGGCGAGTAGGGCGCCTTCAATGCCAGCTTGATGGTGAGGGGATCGACGACGTCGATCCGATCGACCGCCGCCAGCTCCGGCTTTCGGAACGAGCCCGGAAACGTCAGATGACGTTCCAGTGAAAATTTGGCGGCCTCGGCATCGAAGGCCTCGCCGTCGTGAAACTTGACGCCGGGCCGGAGCTTGATGGTGACTTCCTTGCCGTCGGCCGATGTCTCGTGGCTCAGCGCGAGCTGCGGCACGATATTGAGCTTGTCGTCGATGTCGAACAGCTTGTCGCAGAATGATGCGAACACGATCCGGCCGACGTAGGTGCGGGCCATGGTCGGATCGAGGATATCGGGATCCTCGGCGAGCCCGATCCGCAGCGTGGTCTGGGCCTGAACGGTCGGGCCGAACGACAGCAGCAGCGCCGCCGCAGTGACTGCCAAACGAAAGATTTTCATTGCTGCCATCCCCTTATCCACGATTACGCAATTGGCTGTGTCCCTGACATATCAACCCCGGCGCGGCCTGCACCTTCCGTGCCACCGCTGAAGGCGGCGACCAATTTTTCCAGCACCGGCGAAAAATCGCCATCGGCGGGAACGATGGATTCGGATGCCGGCAGCTCGGCTATACGGTGACACGCCGTGGCGTGGCCTGTGGCATCGGCGAGCAGGGCCGGAACTTCGGTGCGGCAGCGCTGGATGACGTAGGGGCAGCGGGTATGGAAACGGCAGCCCGAAGGCGGATTGAGCGCACTCGGCATCTCGCCCTCCAGCACGATACGGCTGCGTTTGGCCTGCGGCTTGGGTACGGGGATAGCAGACAGCAGCGCGCGGCTATAGGGATGCCGTGGCGCGGCGAACAGCGCGTCAGCCTTCGCGGTCTCGACGATGCCGCCGAGATTCATCACGGCGACGCGGTCGGCGATGTGCTTCACGACGGCCAGATCGTGGGAGACGAAGATATAAGCGAGGCCGAGCCGGTCCTGCAGGTCGCGCAAGAGATTGAGGATCTGCGAACGGATCGAGACGTCCAGCGCCGATACCGGCTCGTCGCAGATGATCAGTTTTGGCTCCACGGCGAGCGCCCGCGCGATCGCAATGCGCTGGCGCTGGCCGCCGGAAAATTCGTGCGGATAGCGGCGGGCGAAGCGCGGCTCCAGCCCGACCAGCCGCAACAGCTCTTCCACCCGCTCGCGCCGCCGCGCGGCCGGCACCAGATCGTGCAACGCCAGCGGCTCGCTCAGGATCTGGCTCACCGTCATGCGCGGATTCAAGGAGGCGTAGGGGTCCTGAAAGATGATCTGCGCATCGCGGCGGAAGGCGCGCAACTGGTTGGCGTTGAGGGCGCCGAGGTCGCGGCCTTCAAAGCGAATAGTGCCCGCATCCGGCTCGATCAGCCGCAGCACCAGCCGGCTTACGGTAGACTTGCCACAGCCGGATTCGCCGACCAGCGCCAGCGTCTTGCCGGCTTCGACGGTGAAGCTGACGCCGTCGACCGCCTTCACATGGGCCGTGGGCCGGCCGAACACCGAGCGCGCGGCAACGAAATGTTTTACCAGGTCTTCGACTTCGAGCAGGACCGTCATGACACCAGCCGCTCCAGCGGCGCACGGATGCAGCGCGAGGCGTGGCCGGGACTCACGATTGCCAGCGGCGGCGGCGCGGCGGTGCAGGGCTCGACGACAAACGGACAGCGCGCGGCGAAGCGGCAGCCGGGCGGCAGATTCGCCATGTTCGGTACCATGCCCTCTATGGTTGCCAGATGCGAGGCGCGGCGGTCGAGCCGCGGGATCGAGCCGAGCAGGCCGATCGTGTAGGGATGCTGCGGGTTGGCAAAAAGCTCGTCGACGGGCGCACGCTCGACGATCTCGCCGGCATACATCACCGCCACCTCATCGCAGACTTCGGCGACCACGCCGAGATCGTGGGTGATCAGGATGATCGCGGCGCCGCTGGCGGCCTTCAGCTCACGCATCAGGTCGAGGATTTGCGCCTGCAGCGTGACGTCGAGCGCGGTGGTCGGCTCGTCCGCGATCAGAAGGCGGGGGTCGCAGGCTAGCGCCATCGCGATCATTACGCGCTGGCGCATGCCGCCGGAGAGCTTGTGCGGATATTCGTCAATGCGCTTGTCGGGCGAGGGGATGTGCACGCGCCGCAACAGCTCGATGGCGCGGTCGCGCGCCTGCCGCCGCGACCCGCCGCGATGGCGCAAAATCGTCTCGATGATCTGGTCGCCGATGGTAAAACTCGGGTTGAGCGAGGTCATCGGCTCCTGAAAAATCATCGCGAGCCGGTTGCCGCGCAGATCGCGCAGCGTGTCGTCGGGAACGTCGAGCAGATCAAAACCGTCGAAGCGGATCGAACCCGAGACTTCGGCGGAGCGTTTTGACAGCAGCCCCATGATCGCGAGCGAGGTTACGCTCTTGCCACAGCCGGATTCGCCGACGAGGCCGAGCGTCGCGCCGTTGGCGACGCTGAGGTCGACACTATCCACTGCGTGGGTGGTGCGGCCATCGTCGCCATGGAAGACGACGCGTAGTTTCTCGATCTCGATCAGCGGGCCCGCGGTCATGCCTTGCCCGTGGTCGCGGCTTGAACGCTGGCGTCAATGACCGCGCGGTCGGTGATCCCGGCCGGGTTCTTCCGTGTCGGCAGGAAGGGACGGAAATGCACCCAGCGCTCACGGCTGACCTGTTCGAGACGTTCGAGTTCGGCAAGCGGATCGGTGTGGTCGTCAACGCGTAGGTCGAGATCGGACCATTCCTCCTCGCCATGGATCAGAAGCGCGGCGGATTGCTTGCCGCGCTTGTCGCCGCCGGCGGCTTCACCGGCTTTCATGGCCGTGATCAGCCGCTGCGCAAAGGGCAGGCTGGCATTGGCGGCATAGGTTTTCGCGGTGTCGTCGAGCACGGCCGCGCCTGCCAGCATGTTGCCGGCGAGGGAAAAGCCGTCGCCCTGGATATGTCCGCACCAGTCGACACATTCGCGGCCGGTGTGCGCGGCAATGCGGCCCTTGATATCCATGACATGGAGCTGCCGGGCCTCGCGGCCGTCATCCGTGGCGATCAGCGTATCGATCACCTCGCGCGGGCTGCGCCCTTCGCGGAGCAGCTTCACGCCGTCGATCCCGTAATAGGGATTGACAAGGGCCTGCGTGGCGATGCCGCCGATGCCGGGGACGATATGCGGCACGCGCGCGCCGACCGCAAAAAACCGGGTTGCGACGGCGATGCCGATCTGGCCGGTTGCGGGATCGCGGGCGATGATCGACCAGGTCATCTTGTCTCTTCTCTAATTATCGTCCAGCGGCGTAGCCCTGCATGCCCCGGGGATTGGCGGCGGCGCGGCGGCGGCGGCCGACCCTGGAGGCTGCGGTGAGGCGGCCTTCCGACCATTCGGGACCGATCTCGACGACATGGCCGCGGCCCTTCAGCGTATCGACAGTCGCCTTCGGCACGCGGCTTTCGAGGACGAGCACGCCGGGGCGCGCGGTGCGCGGCCAGAACGAGATCGGGAAATGTTCGGAATGCCAGGCCGGCGCGTCGATCGCTTCCTGCAGGTTCAGTTTGGCGTGGACATGTCGCAGGAAGAATTGCGTGGTCCATTGGTCCTGCTGATCGCCGCCGGGCGATCCCCAGGCCATGTAGGGTTCGCCGTCGCGCAGCGCCATGGTGGGCGAGAGCGTGGTGCGCGGGCGCTTGCCCGGCGCGAGCGCGGCCGGGTGATCTTCCTCCAGCCAGAACATCTGCGCGCGGCTGCCGAGACAGAAGCCGAGCTCGGGAATGACCGGCGAGGATTGCAGCCAGCCCCCGGACGGCGTCGCCGAGACCATGTTGCCGGCCTGGTCGATGATATCGAAATGCACGGTGTCGCCGCGCACCTCGCCGAAGCGGCCGACGGTCGGCTCGCCCGCGCCCATGGCGCCGACCGCCTCGCGATGGCCTTCGGCACGGCGCAGCTTGACGACCGATCCAAAACCTTCGACCGAGCCGGGGATGAAATCGAGCGAGGCCTTGTCTCTCGAGATCAGCTTGCGGCGCTCGTCATTGTAGGCGTCCGACAACAACGTCGTGATCGGGATGTCAGTGAAATTGGGATCGCCGTAAAACTTCTCGCGGTCGGCGAAGGCGAGTTTGGCGCATTCGATCTGCAGATGGATGAAGTCGGGACCGGCCGGATCGAGCCCGTCGAGCTCAAAGCCTTTCAGCAACGCGAGCTGTTGCAGCATCACCGGGCCCTGGCTCCAGACGCCGGGCTTGCACACGGTGTAGCGGCCATAGTCATAAGTAAGCGGCGCCTCCACGCTCGGCTGCCAGCGCGCCATGTCGTCGGCGGAGAGCACGCCGCGATGCGGCGAGCCAGAGACGTCCATCACTTCCTGGGTGCGGGAGAATTTGTCGATCGCTTCCGCCACAAAACCCTGCGACCAGGATTGTCGCGCGCGCTCGATTTGCGCCACGCGGTCGCTGCCCGCGCTCTCCGCTTCTTTCAGGATGCGGGCATAGGTTTCCGAGAGTTTCGTGTTGGTGAACAGTGTGCCCGGCCGCGGCACTTCATTGTTCGGCAGATAGACCGCCGCCGATGTCGTCCAGTGCTTCCTGAACAACTGCTCGACCACCTGGATGGTTGCGGACGCGCGCTCGACCAGCGGATAGCCGTTACCGGCATAGGCAATAGCGGGCTCCAGCACATCGCGCAGCCGCATCGTGCCGTAATCGCGCAGCAGCAGCATCCAGGATTCGAACGTGCCGGGCACACAAGCCGCGAGCAGGCCGGTGCCGGGCACCATCTCCAGGCCTTCGCTCTTGTAATGCGCGATGGTGGCCTTTGCAGGCGCGGGACCCTGGCCGCAGATCACCTCGGTGCGCCCGCGTTTGACGTCGTGGACGATGATCGGCACGTCGCCGCCGGGACCGTTCAGATGCGGCTCGACCACCTGCAGGGTGAAGGCGGTGGCGACGCCGGCATCGAACGCGTTGCCGCCTTTTTCCAGGATGCTCATGCCGACAGCAGTCGCGATCCAGTGGGTGGAGGTAACCACGCCGAAGGTGCCTTCGATTTCCGGTCGAGTGGTGAAGGGATCGGGATTGATGTTGCTCATGGGAGTCCAATGCCGTGCTGGTATCGCGATGCCGACGCACTTGACCACAGGCGAGGCCGAATGCCAACCAGTGGCATGCCACGCATTGCACCCATTCCCGTGGTCATACCACGGCGGCAGTCTCAACCGGATGGTTGACGGCGTGGCAGGCGACGCCGTCGATCAGGGCGGGCGCTTCCTTCCGGCAGAGATCGAACGCCAGCGGGCAGCGCGGGTTGAAGGCGCATCCCGGCGGCGGGTCGATCGGATTGGGAATCTCGCCCTTGACCGGAATCCGCTGGCGGCCGGACATCGCCAGATCAGGAACGGCGCCCAGCAGCATCTTGGTGTAGGGCATCCGCGGATTGGCGAACAATTCGCGGCCTTCGGCAATCTCGACGATACGGCCGAGATACATCACGCCGATCCGGGTCGCCATGTGCCGGACCACGGCAAGGTTATGGCTGATGAGGAGATAGGTCAGGCCGAATTTGTCCTGCAGGTCTCGCATCAGATTGAGGATCTGCGCCTGCACGGAGACGTCGAGCGCCGAGGTCGGCTCGTCGCAAACAATGAATTCGGCATCCGAGGCCAGCGCGCGCGCAATCGCGATGCGCTGGCGCTGGCCGCCGGAGAATTCATGCGGATATTTCAGCCCGTCGTCCGGATGCAGGCCGACGACACTCAATAATTCGCCGACGCGCGAGCGAATGTCGCGCTCGCCCTGGATCAGGTCGAAGGCGCGGATCGGCTCGGAGACGATGGCGTCGACCCGGAAGCGCGGATTGAGGCTCGCATAGGGATCCTGAAAAATCATCTGGATACGGCGGCGCAACCGCTGTCGCGCCTGGGCCTGCCTCGGATTCGTCATCGACACGCCGTCGATGACAACTTCGCCCGAGCTCGGCGGCAGCAATCCCACCACCATCCGCGCCACGGTGGTCTTGCCCGAGCCGGACTCGCCGACGAGGGCGAATGTTTCGCCCTTCCGGATATCGAACGTCACGCCGTCGACCGCCTTCAGAAATTCCAGATGGCCGCCTTCCAGAACGCGGTTGAGCCACGGTTTCGAGACGTCGAACACGCGGCGCAGATTTCTCACATCGACGTAGGAGGCCGTCATGCCGCGGTCTCCTTCGCGGTTTCGTTGGGCGCCGTATCGTAGAGATGGCAAGCCACGGCATGCGACCCCTGCTTGAGCGGCTCCGGCCGCTCGACGCGGCAGCGATCGAACGCAAAGGCGCAGCGCGGATTGAACGAGCAGCCCGGCGGTATGGCCGACAGCCGCGGCATCGAGCCCGGAATTTGCACCAGCCGCTTCTCTTCGCCCGCAAGCGTCGGGATCGCACCCATCAATCCCTTGGCGTAGGGGTGCAGCGGATCCTGCACGACGTCCTGCACCGGGCCGATTTCGGCGATCCGGCCCGAATACATCACCGCGACGCGGTCGGAGGTCTCGGCGATCACGCCCATGTCGTGGGTCACCAGCATCACGGCCGTGCCGTGGTCGCGTCCCAGCCGTTTGATCAGCGAGATGATCTGCGCCTGCACGGAGACGTCGAGCGCAGTCGTCGGCTCGTCGGCAATGATCAATTCCGGCTCGGCGCAGATCGCCAGCGCGATCACGACGCGCTGGCGCATGCCGCCGGAAAATTCATGCGGATAGGCGTCGATGCGTTTTTCCGGCGCGGGAATTCCGACCTCGGCCAGCAGATCGATCGCGCGCTTGCGCGCCGCGGTCTCCGACAGGTCCATGTGGGTCCTGATAGTTTCCACGATCTGGTCGCCGATCCGGTACAGCGGATTGAGGCTGGTCAGCGGATCCTGAAAGATCATCCCGATCCGCTTGCCCCGGATGCGGCGGATTTCTTCCGGCGGCAAATGGTCGAT
This sequence comes from Bradyrhizobium sp. CCBAU 051011, assembly GCF_009930815.1. Taxonomy (NCBI): domain Bacteria; kingdom Pseudomonadati; phylum Pseudomonadota; class Alphaproteobacteria; order Hyphomicrobiales; family Nitrobacteraceae; genus Bradyrhizobium; species Bradyrhizobium sp. CCBAU 051011. The sequence goes on from NZ_CP022222.1 coordinate 4,706,097, forward strand.
CCGCGTTCCCGACAGGTAGATCTCGCCGGCTGCGATGCGGCCGGGCGGATCGATCAGTCCGATTACGGCAAGGCCGGTGACCGACTTGCCGGCGCCGGACTCGCCGACCACGCCGAGCACCTCGCCCTTGGCGATGTCGAAGGACACGCCGTTGATCGCGCGCAGCGTGCTGCGGCGGGTGAGGAATTCCACCTCAAGGTTGCGCACGGAAAGGACAGGAACGGTCATCGGAGCTTTGGATTGAGCGCGTCGCGCAGCCAGTCGCCGAGCAGGTTGATGGAGAGGATCAGCCCCGCCAGCGCGATGCCGGGGAAGGCGACGATCCACCATTCGCCGGCGAACAGATAGTTGTTGCCGATCCGGATCAGGGTGCCGAGCGAGGGCATGGTGTCGGGCATGCCGGCGCCGAGGAACGACAGCGTTGCCTCGGTGATGATGGCCAGCGCCAGATTGATGGTCGCGATCACCAGGATCGGCCCCATCGTGTTCGGCAGCACGTGCCGCAGCATGATCTTGGGCGCGGGCAGGCCGATCAGCTGCGCGGCGGCAACATAGTCCTTGCTCTTCTCGACCATGACCGAGCCGCGCACGGTGCGGGCATATTGCACCCAGAAGCTCAGGCCGATCGCGACCACCAGCACCGCCAGCGTGCTCATGGCGTCCAGCCGGTTACCGAACACGGACTTGGCAACGCCGTTGACCAATAGCGCGATCAGGATGGCGGGGAAGGTGAGTTGGACGTCGGCGATACGCATGATCAGCCCGTCGACCGCGCCGCCGACATAGCCCGCGACGAGGCCAAGCGTGATGCCGAGCGTGCCGGCCAGGATGACGCCGAGCACGCCGACCACGAGCGAAATCCGCAAGCCATAGAGAATCGCCGAAAACACGTCGCGGCCCTGCTCGTCGGTGCCGAGCAGGAACGGGCTCTGGCCCTCGGCGGTCCACAGCGGCGAGATCCGGGAGTTCATCAATTGCAATTGCGCCGGATCGAACGGGTTCTGCACTGACAATTGCGAAGCAAAGATCGCCAGCAGGAAGAACAGGACGGTGACGGCGGCCGCGACCATCGTCATGCGGGAACGGCGGAACGAATAAAAGATGTCGCTGTCGAGCCCGCGCTTCAGCCAGTTCGTTCCGGAACGCGCCGCTGCTGCGTTCGGTTCAACTCGGTGTGGGACGACGGCGTCGGACATCGGATCGCTCGCTTATGCCGGACGGCTAATGGTCGAGCGCAGGCGCGGATCGACGATGGTGTAAAGGATATCGACCACCAGATTGATGGTGACGAAGATCAGCGACACCATCAGCAGGTAGGCCGCCATGATCGGGATATCGACGTTTTGCACGGCCTGCACGAACAACAATCCCATACCCGGCCACTGGAAGACGGTTTCAGTGATGATGGCAAATGCAATAACCGAGCCAAACTGCAGCCCCGCAACGGTGATGACGGGAACCAGCGTGTTCTTCAGCGCATGGCCGAAATGAATGGCGCGCGTGGTCAGGCCGCGGGCGCGGGCGAAACGGATGTAATCGGTACGGAGTACTTCGAGCATTTCAGCGCGCACCAGCCGCATGATCAGGGTCATCTGGAACAGACCGAGCGTGATCGAGGGCATGATCAGCGCCTTCAGTCCGGACAGCGTGAGCAGTCCGGTAGTCCACCAGCCGATCCGCACCACATCGCCGCGGCCGAATGAAGGCAGCCAGCCCAGCGTCACCGAGAACAGATAGATCAAGAGAATGCCGATCAGGAACGTCGGCAGCGAAATTCCGATCAGCGATACCGCCTGGAAGAACTTTGTGAGAATCGTATCGCGCCGCAGCGCCGAATAGACGCCCATCAGGATGCCGAACACCATGGCGAGAACGGTGGCGCAGGCGGCGAGCTCCAGCGTCGCCGGCATCCGCTCCATCAGCAGGTTCGAAACCGGCTGACGAAATTGATAGGAGACTCCGAACTTGAACTGTACGGCGTTGCCGAAATAGCGCGCGAACTGCACCGGCACGGGATCGTCAAGCCCGAGCGATTTGCGCACCGCTTCGCGTTCGGCGGCCGGCGTATCCAAGGAGACGATCTGGTTGACGGGGTCGCCGGCGAAACGGAACATCGAGAACGCAATGACGCCGACCGCGATCATGACGCCGATGGCCTGGATAGCACGGCGAAGAGTGAAAGCGAGCATGAATTCCTTTCACTGCTCTTTAGATGCGGCGGCGGACGTCGCTGTCGCCTCGATAAAGAAAAGTCCCGGAAGCCATAAGCCGCCGGGACCTGTGTTGCAGCCCAACTAGTCCTGTTTGGTGGCCCAGTACAGCAGGACCTGATTGTCGGCGCGCTGGCTCAGCTTGACTTTTTTCGACACGCCCCACGCCAGCGCCTGCTGATGCAGCGGGATGTATGCGAAGTCCTTGGCGCCGATCGCGTAGGCGTCCTTGATCAGGAGATCGCGCTTGTTCATGTCGGACTCCTGCAGCACCTTGTCGGTGAGTTCGTCAAGCTTCTTGTTGCAGTAGCCGCCGAGATTGGCCTCGCCGCGCGCCGATTTCGGATCGTCGCGGCAGCCCATGATGTCAAACAGGACGTTGTGGGAATCGAGCGTGCCGGGGGTCCATCCGAGCAGATAGAACGAGGTCTGATAGCCGCCGGGCTTCAGCACCTTGGCGAAATACTGCGCCTTGGGCTGGGCCAGCAGCGTCACCTTGACGCCGATGCGGGCCAGCATGCCGACGACCGCCTGACAGATCGCGGCGTCGTTGACATAGCGGTCGTTGGGGCAGTCCATCGTAACTTCGAAGCCGTCGGGGTAGCCGGCTTCGGTCAAGAGCTTCTTGGCGCCGTCAGGATCGAGTTTCGGGCGCGTGAAGTCACCGGACAGCTTGAACAATTGCGGTGCGATCATCAGCGGCGAAGGCGTCGACAGGCCACGCATGACGCGGGTCTTGATCAGTTCGATGTCGACGGCCTTGAAGAAGGCCTCGCGCACCTTGATGTCCTTGAACGGGTTCTTGCCCTTGACGTTGGAGTAGAGCAGCTCGTCGCGCACCTGATCCATGCCGAGGAAGATGGTGCGAAGTTCCGGTCCCTTCAGCACCTGGGCGTTCGGGCTGGAATCGACCCGCGTGATGTCCTGGATCGGAACCGGCTCGATGACATCGACTTCGCCCGACAGCAGTGCGGCCACGCGCGTGGCGTCCGAGCCGATCGGCGTGAACACGATTTCCTTGAGGTTATGCTCCGGTTTGCGCCACCAGTTTGGATTGGCCTTGAACACGGTCTTGACGCCGGGCTGATGGCTTTCGATCGAGAAGGCGCCGGTGCCGTTGGCATTGAGCGAGGCGAAGCTCGGCGTCGTCGCCGCGGCGGGCGTGGGCTCGACGGCATTGTTCGCCTCGGCCCATTTCTTGCTCATGATGTACCAGGTATCCCATTGCGAATTGAGGATGGGATTGGGTGAGGTCAGGACGAAGTCCACCGTGTGGTCGTCAACCTTCACGACCTTGGCGTCGGAGGGAATGCGGGTCTGCAGATTCGAGCCCTTCTTGCGGACCCGTTCCGCCGAGAAAACGACGTCGTCGGCGGTGAAGGGGTCGCCGTTCTGGAATTTCACGCCCTTGCGCAGATGGAACCGCCAGCGGGTCGGCTCCGGCGTTTCCCAGCTCTCGGCCAGCGCCGGGATGATCTTCAGGTCCTTGTCGCGGGCGGTAAGGCCTTCGAAGACGTGAGCGAGATGGGCGTGGGTGGTGCTCTCGTTCAGCGTGTAGGGATCGAGCGACTTGAGGTCGCCCTGGTTGGCATAGCGCAGGGTCTGGGCCGATGCGGGCGCCATTGCCAGCGCAAGGATCGAAGCCGTGGCCGCTGCAAGCAAAGTCTGACGTACCGACATTTGTTCGATTTCCCCGCTTGATCAGCAATTTCTACAATTAGCCGCCGATATTGCCGACCCATGTTGCCAAAGTCCAGCCACCGCGCAAAGCACGATTTCCCCGCACTGCGTGCCGATTTGCGCGGCGGTGCGGCATTGACTAGTTTCACCTTAAGACGTGCGTGTAAGCACGTTACATTGAACTTTCGGAGTGCAGATGGCGGAACTGAAGGCCGACGTTCTCGTCCTGGGTGCGGGCATGGTCGGCGTCAGCGCCGCTTTGCACCTGCAGAAGCGCGGCCGGAACGTGGTTCTGATCGACCGGCACGACATCGCCGGCGAGGAGACCAGTTACGGTAATGGCGGATTGATCGAGTGCGCCTCGGTTTTTCCCTATATGTTTCCGCGGGACGTAGGCCAGATCCTGCGCTACGCTTTCCTTCGCGCGCCGCAGGTGAGCTATCATTTCAGGGACTTGCCGGCCTTCCTGCCGTGGCTGACGCGGTATTTCCTCGCGTCGTCGCCCAAGCGTGCACTGCACAGCGCGATGGCCGAATTGCCGCTGATCCAGCGCAGCCTGATCGAGCATGAGGCGCTGATTGCGGAAGCCAATGTGCCGGAACTGTTGCGGCGGACCGGCTGGATCAAGCTGTTTCGCTCCGAGGCGACGTTTGCGGATGCGGTACAGGATCTCAAGCGCGCCGGGCAGCATGGTGTCACCGGCGAGGTGCTGGATGGGCCCGCCATTATCGCGCGCGAACCGCATCTGACCGGCGATTTCTCCGGCGCCATCCATTTTCCCACGCCGGGATTTGTGCCCGACCCCGGTGGGCTGGCCAAGGCCTATGCGGCATTGTTCGGCCGCAAGGGCGGGCGATATCTCGTCGGCGACGCCCGAACGTTGGAGCCGTCCGGCGGACGGTGGCGGGTGGCGACGCTGGAAGGCTCCATTACGGCGCGCGAAGTCGTGGTGGCGATGGGGCCGTGGTCGGACCAGGTGCTCCGGCCGCTGGGCTATTCGATCCCGCTACAGGTCAAGCGCGGCTATCACCTGCATCTCAAGCCGCGCGGCAATGCGGTCTTGCATCATCCCGTGCTGGATACCGATCTCGGCTATCTCTTGGCGCCGATGAACCGCGGCATTCGCCTGACCACCGGTGCCGAGTTTGCCCACCGCGATGCACCGCCAACGCCGGTCCAGGTCGAACGGGCGCTGCCGCGGGCGCACAAATTGTTCCCGCTGGGCGAGCCGGTCGACGCCAAGCCCTGGATGGGCGCGCGGCCCTGTCTGCCCGATATGCTGCCGGTCATCGGCAAGGCCCCCCGCCATGACGGGCTGTGGTTCGATTTCGGCCACCAGCACCATGGTCTGACGCTCGGCCCCGCCACCGGCCGCCTGCTGGCCGAAATGATGACCGGCGAGACCCCGTTTGCCGATGTCCGGCCGTTTGCCATCGAACGGTTTGGTTGACCATATCGGGAATAGAGGGGGCGGGGGGCCGGGTCTTGTCCTTGCGTGACTCGGGACATCGTGGCGATACTGCAAGGAGCCAGCAAGAGGAGCGGTCATGAAAGTTAACGTCGAAATCGATTGCACGCCGCTGGAGGCCAGGCAGTTCTTCGGATTGCCCGACGTCTCGCCGATGCAGACCGCCGTGATGGACAAGATGCAGCAGCAGGTGATGGCCAACATCGAAAAGGTCTCACCGGAGTCGCTGATCCAGAGTTGGTTCACGTTCGATCCCAAGATCGCCGAGCGATTTCAGGACATGTTCGTGACCATGGCCGGCCTTGGCGGCATGACCAAGAAGGATAAGTAAGTGACGGTCGCGGAGAGCGCGGCTGCAACGGAGGAGCAAAGGCTTCGGCCACCCAGCCTGTTTCTGATGCTGGCCGAGACGAGGGCGCTGTTCGAACTGAACTCGAGCCTGTTGCTGTCGCCGCTCTTGATGCGCGCGCCGCGCGGCGACGGACATCCGGTGCTGACGCTGCCGGGCTTTCTTGCCAGCGATCTTTCGATGGCGCCGATGCGGCGCTACCTGAAAGAGCTCGGCTACGACGCCTATGCGTGGAACATGGGCCGCAATTTCGGCGGCGTTGCTTCCAAGCGCGGTGCGTTGCGCGAGCTCCTGCGGCGCATTCATGACCAGACCGGTCGCAATGTCAGTCTGGTCGGCTGGAGTCTCGGCGGCGTCTATGCGCGCGATCTCGCGCTGCAGATGCCGGACATGGTGCGCTCCGTGATCACGCTCGGTAGCCCGTTTGCCAACGACATCCGGGCGACCAACGCGACGCGTCTGTATGAGGCGCTCTCGGGAGAGACGGTCGACGACAATCCGGAAATCCGTCAGGCGATCGCCGGTGACCTGCCGGTGCCAGCGACCTCGATCTATTCTCGGACCGACGGCATCGTGAACTGGCACACCAGCCTGTTGCGTCCCTCGGAAACCGCCGAAAACATCGAGGTGTACTTCGCCAGCCATATCGGGCTCGGCGTCAACCCCGCGGCATTATGGGCGGTGGCCGACCGTCTGGCGCAGACGGAGGGCGAATTTAAGCATTTTGACCGATCAGGACCATTTGCCATTGCCTACGGCCCCCCTGAAAATGCACAATCGTAAGTTAAACGCCCTGAGCTAGGGCATGATCCCGAAACATCCCGCCCTGCAATTGATGCGGGATGGCTAGCGGTTTTCGGATATGCTCCAATAACAAAGACATTCCAGACGCCAGAAGCGCCGCCAAGGCGCCGCGTTATCTACTGCGGGAGGAAAGCATGGCGGACGCAAAGAAACTGTCTTCGCTGGACGCGTCGTTTCTGTATCTGGAAACGCCGGAAATGCCGATGCATGTCGGCAGCATGGCGATCTTCCGCCTGCCCGATGGCTACAAGGGCGACTTCTTCGAAGAGTTCAAGGCCATGATTGCCTCGCGGCTGCACATCGCGCCGATCCTGAAAGCGCGCCTGGAGAAGGCTCCGCTCGACATTGATCATCCCTCCTGGGTCGAAGACGATCAGTTCGACATCGACCGCCACATCTTTCGCGCCAGCCTGCCGGCGCCGCGCGATCGCGCGACGCTGGAACGCATCGTCGGCTGGATGCATGCAAAACTGCTCAACCGCGCCCGCCCGCTCTGGGAGTTCTATGTCTTCGAAGGCATGAAGGACAACGAGATCGGGCTGTACTCCAAGATGCACCATGCCTGCATCGACGGTGGCGCCGGCGCAGCGCTTACCAGCATGATCTACGACATCACGCCGGTGCCGCGTGAAGTCGAACCGCCGAGCGCGCGCAGGGTGGCGCAGGAGCCGCGCGACATCGCCGCCAACCTGATCGATTCTTACCAGCAGCTCTGGACCCAGCCGTTCGACGCCAAGGCGGCGCCAAAGAGTCTCGAACTGCCGCGTACGGGAAAAAGCGATCTCGGCTCGATCCTGTTCGACAACGCCATGTTCCAGATCGAAACTGCGGTGAAGTTCGCAAGCAGCGTGCCGACGATGCTGAAGTCTCTCTCCGACGTGGTCGGCAAGATTTCCGATCCGAAATCGCGCGATAGTCTGGCCAGCATGGCCTCGCCGCCGACCATGCTCAACAAGACGATCTCGTCGGAACGCAGCTTTGCCGGCGTCTCGATCTCGCTGTCGCGCGCAAAGGCGCTGGCAAAGGCGTCCGGCGGCAAGCTCAACGACGTCGTGCTGGCGCTGTCTTCGGGCGTGGTGCGGCGCTACCTGCTCAGCCAGGGCGGTCTGCCGAACAAATCCCTGACGGCGGCGGTGCCGATCTCGCTGCGCGAGGAGGGCAATGCCGACGCCAACAACCAGGTGTTCGGCATGATCTGCTCGATCGCCACCAATATCGAGGATCCGAAGGGACGGCTGGAAACCATCATCGCGCAATCCACCAAGTCGAAGGAGATGTCGCATCCGCTGCGAGCGCTGATGCCGCAGGTCTCCAACCTCTCGATGCTGGGCGCGCCGATCGTGACCCAGATATTGGCGCTGCTCTACAGCCGTTCCAACCTTTCCGACGTGCTGCCGCCGGCAGCCAACATCACCGTATCCAACGTCCCCGGACCGCGGCAGACGCTGTATGCCGCCGGCGCAGAGCTCCTGCACATCTTCCCGGTGTCGATCTCGACGCATGGCATTGCGCTCAACATCACCGTGCAGAGCTACCGCGACCAGCTCGATTTCGGCTTCATCGCCGGCGCCAACATCATTCCGCATGTCCAGGTCCTCTGCGACATGCTTCCGGTCGAATTTGAAGCGCTGGAGGCGGCATACGCACCGCCGCCGAACATGACCAGTGCAGCTGAATAGGAAGTTGACATGATTGAAATGCCGCCGCTGCAGTTCGCCCACGTGAACGGCATTCGCATGGGCTTCTACGAGGCGGGGCCCCAATCCGATAAGCCGCCGATCGTCCTCTGCCACGGCTGGCCGGAGCTGGCGTTTTCCTGGCGTCACCAGATCAAGGCCTTGAGCGAGGCCGGCATCCGCGTGATTGCGCCGGATCAGCGCGGCTATGGCGCGACCGACCGGCCTGAAGCGGTCGAGGACTACGACATCGAGCACCTGACCGGCGACCTCGTCGGCCTGCTCGATCATCTCGAGATCCGCAAGGCGATCTTTGTCGGTCACGATTGGGGTGGCTTCATCGTCTGGCAGATGCCGCTGCGGCATCTCGATCGCACCGCGGGCGTCGTCGGTGTCAATACCCCTCACATGGATCGCGCGCCGGCGGATCCCATCGAACTGTTCCGCATGCGCTTTGGCGACCAGATGTATATCGTGCAGTTTCAGGACCCGGCGCGCGAACCCGATCGAATATTCGGCAGCCGAGTCGAACAGACCTTTGATGCCTTCATGCGCAAGCCGGTGCCACGCCGCGACACTACGCCCGCAGACCAGCCGGTCGCCGGTGTTGGCGCCTCGCCCAGGCTCAACCTGGCGTTTCCGCAAATGATCGCCGGCTACGACGCCAAACATGATCCGCGCACGCCGATCCTGAGCCCGGAAGAAAAGAAGGTGTTCGTCGATACCTTCACGAAAACCGGGTTTACTGGCGGCATAAATTGGTACCGCAACATGTCGCGCAATTGGCAACGTTCGGAGTGGCTGGACCACACCGTGCGGGTGCCATCGCTGATGATCATGGCCGAAAACGATCACGTGCTGCCGCCATCGGCCGCCGATGGCATGGAGAAGCTCGTGCCAGATCTGGAGAAGTATCTGGTGCGCGACAGCGGCCATTGGACGCAGCAGGAAAAGCCGGACGAGGTCAGCAGCAAGCTGATCGAATGGCGCAGGAAAAGATTTGGGTAGGTCCGCATAACAAGCCGTCATTGCGAGCAGCGCAGCGACGAAGCAATCCATTCTTTCTTTTCGCCGAGCGATGGGTTGCTTCCGCCTTCGCTCTACGGGCTACGGCGGACAAGTCGCTTCGCTCGCAATGACGGTTGAGGCAGGCAGGAGATACTTCGACAATGGCGTCCCCTAACAAATTGAGTCCGATTCCGCATCCGCCGAAGAAACCTGTCGTCGGCAACATGCTGTCGCTGGATCCGAACGCGCCGGTGCAGCACCTGGTCAAGCTTTCCAAGGAGCTCGGGCCAATCTTCTGGCTCGACATGATGGGTGCGCCGATCGTCATCGCCTCCGGCCACGACCTGATCGACGAACTCTCCGACGAGAAGCGCTTCGACAAGACCGTGCGCGGCTCGCTGCGCCGTGTCCGCGCCGTGGGCGGCGACGGGCTGTTCACAGCCGACACGTCAGAGCCGAACTGGAGCAAGGCGCATAACATCCTGCTGCAGCCGTTCGGCAACCGCGCGATGCAGTCCTACCATCCGAGCATGGTCGATATCGCCGAGCAGCTCGTCAAGAAATGGGAACGGCTCAACCCCGACGACGAAATCGACGTCGTGCAAGACATGACGGCGCTGACGCTCGACACCATCGGGCTATGCGGTTTCGACTACCGTTTCAATTCATTCTACCGGCGCGACTATCATCCGTTCGTGGAATCGCTGGTGCGCTCGCTCGAAACCATCATGATGACCCGCGGCCTGCCGCTGGAAAACCTCTGGATGCAGAAGCGGCGCAAGACACTGGCCCAGGACGTCGTCTTCATGAACAAGATGGTCGACGAGATCATCGCCGAGCGCCGCGGCAATGCCGAAGCCGCCGAAGGCAAGAAGGACATGCTGGGCGCCATGATGACCGGCGTCGACCGCGCCACCGGCGAGCAGCTTGACGACGTCAACATCCGCTACCAGATCAACACCTTCCTGATCGCAGGTCACGAAACCACCAGTGGCCTATTGTCATGCACGATCTACGCGCTGCTCAAGCATCCGGAAATCCTCAAGAAGGCCTATGAGGAAGTCGACCGGGTACTCGGGCCCGATATCAACGCAAAACCGACCTATCAGCAGGTCACGCAGCTCACCTACATCACGCAGGTGTTGAAGGAGGCGCTGCGGATGTGGCCGCCGGCGCCGGCCTACGGCATCACGCCGCTCAACGACGAGACCATCGGCGGCGGCAAGTACAAGCTGCGGAAGAACACGTTCATCACGGTCTTGGTGATGGCGCTGCATCGCGACCCCAGTGTCTGGGGTCCGAATCCTGATGTCTTCGATCCCGAGAATTTCAGCCGCGAGGCTGAAGCCAAGCGCCCGATCAACGCCTGGAAGCCGTTCGGCAACGGCCAGCGCGCCTGTATCGGCCGCGGCTTTGCGATGCACGAGGCGGCGCTGGCGATCGGCATGATCCTGCAGCGCTTCAAACTGATCGACCACCACCGCTACCAGATGCACCTGAAGGAAACGTTGACGGTCAAGCCGGATGGTTTCAAGATCAAGGTGCGTCCGCGCGCCGACAAGGATCGCGGTGCCTTCGCCGGCCGCGCTGCGGTCGCGGTGGCCGCGGCGAACGCGGCGGCCCCGCAGGCACGAACCCGCCCCGGACACAACACGCCGCTACTCGTGCTCTACGGCTCCAACCTCGGCACCGCGGAAGAGCTGGCAACGCGAGTTGCAGACCTCGCTGAGGTCAACGGCTTCTCGACCAGGCTCGGCGCACTCGACGATCACGTCGGTAAATTGCCGGAGGAGGGCGCGCTGATGGTGTTCTGCGCTTCCTACAACGGCGCTGCCCCTGATAACGCGACGCAGTTCGTCAAATGGCTGGACAGCGGCCTGCCGAAGGATGCGTTCGCCAAGGTGCGCTATGCCGTGTTCGGCTGCGGCAACAGCGACTGGGCGGCGACCTATCAATCCGTGCCGCGCATCATCGACGAGCAGTTGGCCGCACATGGCGCGCGCAGCCTTTATGGCCGAGGCGAGGGCGATGCCCGCAGCGATCTCGACGGCCAGTTCGAGAAATGGTTCGCGGCAGCGGCGCCTGCGGCGATGAAGGAGTTGGGCGTCGATTCCAGTTTCGCCCGCAGCGCCGACGATGCGCCGCTGTACGCGATCGAGCCGGTGGCGCCTTCGGCCGTCAACACGATCGTTACCCAGGGCGGCGTCGCGCCGATGAAGGTGCTGGTCAATTCCGAACTGCAGAACAGGGCCGGCGCCAATCCTTCCGACCGTTCGACCCGGCATATCGAGGTGGAATTGCCGCCCGGCATCACCTACCGCGTCGGCGACCATCTCAGCGTGGTGCCGCGCAACGACCCGGCGCTGGTCGATTCCGTCGCGCGCCGTTTCGGCTTCTTGCCGGCCGACCAGGTCAGGCTTCATGTCGCCGAAGGCCGCCGCGCGCAATTGCCGGTCGGTGACGCCGTTTCAGTCGGGCGATTGTTGACGGAGTTCGTGGAGCTGCAGCAGATCGCAACCCGCAAGCAGATCCAGATCATGTCGGAACACACGCGCTGTCCAATCACCAAGCCGAAGCTGCTTGCCTATGTCGGCGACGATGCCGCGTCGACAGAGCTTTATCGTTCGGACGTCCTCGCCAAGCGCAAATCGGTGTTCGATCTGCTGGAGGAGCATCCGGCCTGCGAACTGCCGTTCCACTGCTATCTCGAAATGCTGTCGCTGCTGGCGCCGCGTTATTATTCGATCTCATCGTCGCCCTCGTCCGACTCGGCGCGCTGCAGCGTCACCGTCGGCGTGGTGGAAGCGCCGGCGAGTTCGGGACGCGGCGTCTACAAGGGCGTCTGCTCAAACTATCTCTCCGGCCGCCGCGTCGGTGATACCGTTCATGCCACCGTGCGCGAGACCAAGGCCGGCTTCCGTCTGCCGGATGATCCTTTGGTGCCTGTGATCATGATCGGCCCCGGCACGGGGCTGGCGCCGTTCCGCGGCTTCCTGCAAGAGCGCGCGCATCGCAAGGCGCAAGGCGCCAAGCTGGGGCCGGCGCTGCTGTTCTTCGGCTGCCGCCATCCCGAACAGGATTTCCTCTATGCGGATGATTTGAAGGCCTTCGCCGCCGATGGCATCGCCGAGCTGCACACCGCGTTCTCGCGCGCCGACGGGCCAAAGACCTATGTGCAGCACCAGGTGGCGGCGCAGAAGGACCGCGTCTGGAACCTGATCGAGCAGGGCGCGATCGTCTATGTCTGCGGCGACGGCGGCAAGATGGAGCCGGACGTCAAGGCGGCTCTGGTCGCGATCTATCGCGAAAAGTCGGGCGCGGACGCCGATGCCGGCCTGCGCTGGATCGACGATCTCGGCACGGAGAACCGCTACGTGCTGGATGTGTGGGCGGGTGGGTAGGTTCGTAGAGTGGGCAAAGGCCCTCTTGCGCCGTGCCCACCATTGTAACCTCGGCTTCGCTTGCAATGGTGGGCACGCTACGCTTTGCCCACCCTACGGTTCATCGCGAGCCGCGCCATCGCGCAATCATGCTAAAAGCCCCGCATGATTCCCTGGGAAAAGATCGACACCGCCCGCATTCCCGGCACCGACGATGAACTCCGCCTGAAGCGGCGGGGCGAGGAATTCTCGATCATGCTCGGCAGCAACGAGCTGATGAACAGCCGCCTGTCCGGCTCGGAAGAGGCGCTCGCCACGCTCGCAGCAAAGAAGATCGAGAAGGTCGCCAGCCCGCATATGCTCATCGGCGGCCTCGGCATGGGCTTTACCCTGCGCGCCGCGCTCGCGGTTCTCGGCGGCAAGGCAAGGATCGAGGTGGTGGAACTGGTCCCGGCCGTCGTCGCCTGGGCGCGCGGTCCGATGGCCGAAATCTTCGGTGACAGCCTGAATGATCCGCGCGTCACCGTCCGCGAGGCTGATGTCGCCGAAATCATCCGGTCGCATCGGTCGAAATTCGACGCCATTCTGCTCGACGTCGACAATGGACCGGAGGGGCTGACCCGCAAGGGCAATGATGCGCTCTACAGCGCAAGCGGATTGAACGCGGCGCGCACAGCGCTGCGGCCGGGAGGCGTGCTGGCGGTCTGGTCTTCCGGCCCCAATGCGGCGTTCACAAAACGCCTTCGCAGCGCGGGCTTTGACGTCAACGAAATCAACATCCGCGCTACCGGCAAAGGCCGCGGCGTGCGTCACATCATCTGGATTGCAAGCAAATCGTAGCCCGGGTGGAGCGCAGCGCAACCCGGGGGCGTACCGATGCTGGTCGAATCCCGGATTACGCTGCGCTCCATCCGGGCTACGAATACTACGCCGCCTTCGCCGCCGCGCCATGCGCGTGCTTGTCGATCGCGTCGATGATCTGCGGCCACATCGGGATCGGCAGTGCGTGGCCCATGCCTTCGATCATCAGCAGCTTTGCGCCGGGGATGGACGCCGCGGTGTCCTTGCCGCCTTCGGGCCGCACCAGCGGGTCGACGGTGCCGTGAATGACCAGCGTCGGCACCTTCACCTGAGCCAGCCGTTCCTTGCGGCTGCCCGAGGCCAGCACCGCCCGCAACTGCCGACCGACGCCGGCGGGGTTGAGACCGCGCTCATAGGTGCGTGCGGCGCGCGCCGGATCGAGCGCCTCGTCCTCAGGAAAGGAGCCGACGCGCAGCACTTTCCAGGTCTTGGCGAAACGCTCGAAATATTCTTCCTTCGATGTTGGCGGCGGCGCCATCAGCACGGCGGCAGCCTCGCGCGTCGGCGGCGGGATCTTGGGATTGCCCGTGGTGGACATGATCGACGTCAGCGAACGCACCCGCTGCGGGAACGAGATCGCGATTTCCTGCGCGATCATGCCGCCCATCGACGCGCCGACGAGGTGCGCGGACTGGATGCCGAGCACGTCCATCAGGCCGACGGTGTCCTTGGCCATGTCGATCAGTCTGTAGGTCGAGGCCACCGGGATCTTCAGGAACCGCTGCTTCAAGAGTTCGAACGGCGTCAGCCGCTTGCCGCCAGTAAAATGTGAGGACTTGCCGATGTCGCGATTGTCAAAGCGGATGACGCGAAAGCCGCGCCCGGCGAGCTGGCGGCAGAAATCGTCATCCCAATGGATCATCTGGGCGCCGAGGCCCATGATCAGGAGCAGCGGTTCCGAAGCCGGATCGCCGAAGATCTCGTAGCAGATGTTGATGCCGTTGGCGCGGGCGATCTGTGGCGGCTGATGGGCGAGCATCGCGTGTGTCTTCCCTCACTCAAGTGATACCGGAGCAACTATGGCATGCTTTCCCGCACCGCAGAAGGCTTGGCAGCGGTTGACCGGCCCGCCGCAACGGTGTGGTATGGGCCAAATACAAGCGAAGCGTGGCAAGCGCTCGTAACCGTCAGGGAGAGGGCGCCAATGGCCGATAAAAGCAACGATCCTGCCGTGATCTGGCAGACCATGATCGGGGAGATGGAAAAGGGGTTCAACTCCTTTGCCAACCAGGCAATGGCGTCGCCCGAGTTTTCCAAGGTCATGAACCAGGTCGGTGGCGCCACCGCGGGCGCGCAGAAGCAGCTCGGCGAGCTGATGGAAAAGTATCTCTTGGCGATGAACCTGCCGAGCCGGGCGCAGATGGTCGGCATGGCCGAGCGCATCCAGGCCATCGAAGGTCAGCTCAATGAGATCAAGGTGCTGCTGCAGCAGGTGCATCATAATTCGCTCGCTCCGGAGAGCGGCTACGGCACGCCACGACCGCCGCGCACCAAGCGTCCGCCATCGGAGGGTGAGCAAAAATGAACGCTCCCACCGGTCTCGATTTCGCCTCCATCTCGGAGCGGGTCCAGTCCGAGGTGCAGCGCGCGATCCAGCGCAGCATCAAGGGCGTTGAATATTTTTCTTCGTCGGGTCCCTCGCTCGGTTCGACGCCGAAGGACATCCTGGCCGTTCGCGGCACCATGAACCTCTACCACTACCGCCCCATTGCGGATGAAATCTACCGCGTGCCGATCCTGATCGTGATGGCGACCACCAATCGCGGCTACATCCTCGACATGGTGCCCGGCCAGAGCTTCATCGAGTTTCTCCTGAAGCGCGGCTACGACGTCTACATGCTGGATTGGACCGCGCCGAAGCCGGAAGAGAAAAGCCTGCGGATGGAGGACTACGTTCTCGACTTCATTCCGGATTGCGTCCGCCGCGTGCAGCAGGATTCCGGCGAACGCGACGTCACCGTGATCGGCTATTGCTTCGGCGGCGTGCTGTCGCTGCTATATGGCTCGATCTTCAATGACGGGCCGATGAAGAACCTGATCTGCTTCACCACGCCGATCGATTTCCGGGAGATGAAGCTGTTCCAGAATTTCTCCGACCGCCGCTATTTCGACGTCGACCGCCTCGTCGACAGCGTCGGCAACGTGCCGCCGGAAATGATCCTGTCCTCGTTCGAGATGCTGCGGCCGGCCTCGCGCACCGTCAGCCAGGTGCAATTGTGGGAAAACATCTGGAACGACGAGTTCGTGAAATCCTACCGGATGTTCGACCGCTGGGCGACCGATACGCTGCCGCTGGCCGGAGAGTATTTCCGCGACATCACCAAGAACCTGATGTGGGACAACAAGCTCTATAACGACGCCATGTCGGTCGGCGGCCGCGCCGCGGATCTTTCCAAGATCACGGTGCCGATCCTGCATGCGGTCGCCGAGCACGATCACATCGTGCCCTATGACGCCGCCAAGCACCTGATCGCCAAGGTCGGCTCGACCGACAAGGAAGAGGTGATGCTGAAGGGCGGCCACGTCAGCCTCGTCGCCGGCGCCAACGCCATCAAGCGGCTGTGGCCGAAACTGGATTCCTGGCTAGGTAAGAGATCAACATGAGCGAGACACGTTCCTATCCCCGCCACGTCAAGACCGACGCGGGCGACATCGAATTTCGCCTGATGTCGCGCGCCGACGAGCCGGCGGTGCTGGCGTTTGCACAACAGCTGCCGACGCATGATCTGCTGTTCCTGCCGCGCAATATCAGCCAGCCCAAAGTGCTGTCGGCCTGGGTCAACGAGATCGAACGCGGCGCCATCGTCAGCCTGCTGGCAGTGAAGGGCGGGACGGTGGTCGGCTGCGGCACCCTGGTGCGGGACCCGCATTCCTGGTCGCCGCATGTCGGCGAGATCCGGATGGTGGTCTCGCTGGATGTCCGCGGGCAGGGGGTTGGCCGGGCGCTGTCGCAGGAGACCTTTGCCCTCGCTTTGGGCGCCGGCATGGAGAAGCTGTCGGTCCAGATGACGGTCGACCAGCAGGCGGCGATCACGCTGTTCGAAAGCCTGGGCTTCAAGGCCGAGGCCCTGCTGCGGGACCACGTCCGGGACGTCGACGGCAAGAAGCACGATATCGTCGTGCTCGGGCACAATGTGGCGCAGGTCCGGGCGCAGCTCGAGGC
The DNA here is from genome assembly GCF_009930815.1 of Bradyrhizobium sp. CCBAU 051011. Taxonomy (NCBI): domain Bacteria; kingdom Pseudomonadati; phylum Pseudomonadota; class Alphaproteobacteria; order Hyphomicrobiales; family Nitrobacteraceae; genus Bradyrhizobium; species Bradyrhizobium sp. CCBAU 051011. The sequence continues at coordinate 4,722,696 of NZ_CP022222.1, forward strand.
GTATGGGGTCCCCGGGGCGGTGCAGCACTGAGGGCCAACCACAAAATCGCGAAACAACCCCATGCACAGTAGGCGGGGTCGCTCCGGCATTAGCCTAAAGTGGAATTTTTGCTGGTTTCGTGGGCACATCGCTCACCCTTCAGGCTAATCACGAATTCGTGATATCGCGCTGCAACATTAATGTTGCGTCGCACCATTAACTATGGCATAACACTCGTGCCCCGGGCCAATCCGGACGGGGTGAGCCCCGTTGCTCAAACCTGAGGATGGAGAGACCCCCAATGACCACCGATACCAATTCCGTGCTGAACACCGTCAAGGAAGCCTTCGCGCCCGTCACCGAGGCGTTCACCAAGCTCCAGAACCTGGAAGTTCCGGAAGCCGCCCGTGAGTTCGTGAAGAAGCAGGCCGAGACCGCGAAGGTTCGTGCTGCCGACTTCCATGCCGGTTCCGAGAAGGTCACCGCCGCGATCGAGACCGCTGTTGCCGGTTCGGTCACCGAGGCCGCCAAGATCAGCCGCAACATTCAGCAGGCGCTGTACCAGGACGCGGAAGCGTTCTTCGCCGGCATCGACAAGCTCGCTTCGGCCAAGTCGCTGAGCGAAGCCGCCCAGATCCAGTCGGACCTGGTCCGTGCGCGCGGCGAAGTGCTCGTCTCGCGGGCGAAGGCCTCCACCGAGTATCTCGGCAAGCTCGTCGCCGACGGTGCCAAGACCGCGCAGGACAATTTCTCCAAGGTCTATTCCAAGACCGCCTGATCGCGATCGCCTGATAACTGCCCAATTCGAAGGCCCGCTTAAGCGGGCCTTCTTTTTGTCGGGCGTCGGCATAGATCAATGCTGCATCCTCCTCCGTCATTGCCTGCGACAAACGCGAAGCGTTTGCGCAAGGGAGCGAAGCGGACGACTTGTCTGACGAAGCTCCGCGAGAAGGCGGAAGCAATCCACCTTTCCGCCCGCGGTGAGATGGATTGCTTCGCTGCGCTCGCAAATGACGGAGTAAGCTGACGCAGGCGCGAATCTCCTTCGAAAGCCGTCATGACGCTTCCCGCCACCTTCGTCATCGACACGCCCGGCGACGCCGCCCGCGCCGCCGAGCTGCGGCGCGTGAAGTTGCTGGCGACGGGGGTGCTGGCGGCGACGTTTGTCGTTTTCCTTGGCGCGAAGGCGTTGGTGCCGATGCATCCGGTCTTCGGCTTTATCGCCGCCTTTGCCGAGGCTGCGACCATCGGCGGTCTCGCTGACTGGTACGCCGTGGTGGCGCTGTTCAAGCGGCCATTGGGCCTGCCGATCCCGCACACTGCGATCATCCAGAGCAACCAGCACCGCATCGCCGACAAGCTCGGCGAATTCATCGAGCAGCATTTCCTGGAGGCCGCGCCCGTCGAAGCCAAGCTGCGGCAGATCGATTTCGGCTCGTTCATCGCCGACTGGCTGCGCGACCGCAAGCGCAGCGAGGATCTCGCGCGGTTTGCGTTGCGGCTGCTGCCGGAAGCGTTCGCGGCGACGGAGAATTCCGGGCTGGTGACCTTCGTCAGCCGGCGCATCACCGCGCAACTGATGGCGATCGATCTCGCGCCGCTCGCCGCCGGCACCTTGCGCGCGTTCGTGAAGGAGGGCAGGCACCGAGGTCTGCTCGATGATCTCCTCCGCGGCGTGCATGAGACGATGACGCAGGCCGAGACGATGGCGATGATCCGCGAAAAGATCCGCGCCGAATTACCGACGCTCTTAAAACTCTATCGCGCCGACAAGTTTCTGGTGAACAAGATCGTGGCTTCCGCCACCGCTTTTTTCGACGAAGTCCGTAACGATCCGGCTCATCCGTTCCGTGGCGAGTTCGATCGGATGGTGCTGACCTTCGTCGATCGGCTCGGCACCGATCCTGTTTATGCCGAACGCATCCAGGGCCTGAAGCGCGATCTGCTGGCGCGTCCCGAACTGACCAGCCTTGCGCGCCACATTTGGGAGAATACGCGATCGTTCTTCGAGCGCAGCGCGTCAGGCGAGACGCAGGTGCTGGAGCAATATCTCGTGCGCATGTTCGTAACAGCCGGCGAGGCCTTGGCCGGCGATGTCGAACTGCGTACCGAAATCAACCAGGGTCTCGTTGCGGTGATGCGCACCGTGGTCGCCGAACAGAAGAGCGGCGTCTCCACCTTCATCTCCGATCAGGTGAAATCCTGGGACATGGGGCAGCTGATCGCGCTGATCGAAATCAACATCGGCCGCGATCTGCAATACATCCGCTTCAACGGCTCGCTGATCGGCGGGCTTGCAGGATTGGCGCTCTACACCCTCGAATACCTGCTTCGGTTGCTGTGACTAATTCATCACGACAACGCTTTTACTTGTCCCAAGTGTGATCTGGCCCGCTTGCAAGAGCAAAATCGGTTCCTTAGCTTTTTATGGAGCCATGTTGCGCTGCGGAACGATTCTGCTGCGTTTGCGTCTACTTAACTGAACCAGTGGCCGGCTGCCGCGACGTAAGGGGCCGACCCGAGAGGAGACATAATGTCCGTTGCTGCACAGACGCTTTCGCCGCCGTCCAGAACCCTGATGTTTCTGGAGGGACGAGCGATTTCCGAATTAGGTGCGTTTCTTGGTGCATTGCCGCTCCTGAGTCTCGCGCCGCGCGGCGATGGTCATCCGGTGCTGGTGTTGCCCGGGCTTGTCGCTTCCGATACGTCGACGCGGCCGCTACGCAGCTTCTTGCGCAATCGCGGCTACGCCGTCTCAGGCTGGCGCCAGGGCCGCAATCTCGGTCTGCGCCATGGCGTGCAGAACGCGATGGTCGATCTCGTGCAGGAGTTGAACGATACACATGGCCGCAAGGTCTCGCTGGTCGGCTGGAGCCTCGGCGGCCTCTACGCGCGCCAGCTCGCCAAGATGATGCCGGAGCGCGTGCGCTCGGTGATTACGCTCGGCAGCCCGTTTGCGTCGGGCCCGAAGGCGACTAACGCCTGGCGCGTCTACGAGATCGCGAGCGGCCGCCGCGCCGACGAAGAGGATGCCCGTTTCGGCGGCGCGCTGTCTTCGACGCCGCCGGTGCCGACCACCGCCATCTTCAGCCGCACCGACGGCATCTGCGCCTGGCAGGGCTGCATGGAGCAGACCTCGGCGACGTCAGAGAGCATCGAAGTCGAGAGCAGCCATTGCGGCATGGGCCATCATCCGGCCGCCGTCTACGCGGTTGCCGATCGATTGGCGCAGCCGGAAGGCGAGTGGGCGCCGTTCGATCGGAGCGGCTGGCGCGGCCTGGTTTATCCGAACCCGCATCGCTAGCCGGCTCGCGCGCCGGGCGCTCTTTAGCCTCGCCCGGTGAGGGGGCTATCCGCGTACTCCCGTCTATCTCGTTTGCGGAAGCAGCCCCTCATCCCGACCTTCTCCCCGGACGCGGGGAGAAGGAGAAGAGCGACCGTTGTCGCTATCCCAAAAAACGCGCTATGCCTTGACGCATGCCGCCGCCGCTTGCCCGCATTATCCAGCAGTTGAAGCGCGAACCGTCGCGCACCGGCTCCATCGTTATCACAGTGTTCGGCGATGCCATTGTGCCGCGCGGCGGCTCGGTCTGGCTCGGCACGCTGCTGGAATTCTTCGAGCAGCTAGACATCGACGCCAGCGTGGTGCGTACCGCGATGTCGCGGCTGACCGCGGACGGCTGGTTCGAGCGCAGCAAGATCGGTCGCAATAGCTTCTATCGTCTGGTGCAGAGTGGGCGGCAAACTTTTGATATCGCAACGAAACACATCTATGGCCCGCCGGCCTCCGACTGGACCGGGCGGTTCGAACTGCTGCTGATCGGCAATGGCGAAGACCGCGACGCTTCGCGCGAGGCGCTGAAGAATGCAGGCTTCGGCAGTCCGCTGCCGGGCGTGTGGGTAGCGCCGTCGGGCGTGCCGGTGCCGGAAGAAGCCGCGAGCGCCATTCGCCTCGAAGTCTCCGCCGAAGACGACAGTGGCCGGCGCCTGCTCAGCGAGAGCTGGCCGCTGCATCGCACCGCGGACGCCTATCAGAAGTTCATGAAAACCTTCGCGCCGCTACGGGAGTGGATCGGCCGTGGCGAGCGGCTGACGGAAGCCGACGCCTTTACCGCGCGTGTGCTGCTGATCCACCATTACCGCCGCGTCGTGCTGCGCGACCCGCTATTGCCGACCGCACTGTTGCCCGCGGACTGGCCGGGCAGGGCGGCCCGGAGGCTCTGCGGCGAAATCTATCGCGCGCTGCTTCCCGCGTCCGAACAATGGCTTGACCGCCATGCCACCAACGAAAGCGGCCCCTTGCCAAAGCCCGGCGCGGAACTTTCGAAGCGCTTTGGCGATCCGTAAATATGTTACAGAATTATATTGCATATCGTAATTTATGTTATATATTGCCTCCCAACAAATACCGGGAGGTCCGCCATGTACACGCAGGCGCTCAATACGTCCGAGGGCGAAGACCGCAACATTGAGGACGCCGAACGGGCTGCGCAGTTTCAGGCGCGGATCGATGCCGACGAGCGCATCGAGCCGAACGACTGGATGCCGGCGGCCTATCGCAAGACGCTGACGCGGCAGATCTCCCAGCACGCGCATTCCGAAATCGTCGGCATGCTTCCCGAAGGCAACTGGATCACCCGCGCGCCGTCGCTGCGCCGCAAGGCCGCGCTGCTCGCCAAGGTGCAGGACGAATGCGGCCACGGGCTCTATCTCTACGCGGCCGCCGAAACGCTCGGCACTTCGCGTGAAGAGCTGGTCGACCTGATGCTGGCGGGGAAGGCAAAATATTCCTCGATCTTCAACTATCCGACGCTGACCTGGGCCGATATCGGCACCATCGGCTGGCTGGTCGACGGCGCCGCGATCATGAACCAGATTCCGCTGTGCCGTTGCTCCTATGGTCCCTATGCGCGCGCGATGATCCGCGTCTGCAAGGAAGAATCTTTCCATCAGCGCCAGGGCTTTGAGATCATGCTGACGCTGTGCCGCGGCACCGCCGAGCAGAAGGCGATGGCGCAGGATGCGCTGAACCGCTGGTGGTGGCCCGTCCTGATGATGTTCGGTCCGCCCGACCAGGTCAGTCAGCACAGCGACACCTCCACCAGGTGGAAGATCAAGCGCTTTTCCAATGACGAGCTGCGCCAGAAATTCGTCGACGCCACCGTGCCGCAGGCGCAGTTCCTCGGGTTGACGATTCCCGATCCCGGCATGAAGCAGAACGCGAACGGAAACTGGGAATACAGCGCGATCGACTGGGAAGAGTTCAAGCAGGTGTTGGCCGGTAACGGCCCATGCAATCGCGATCGCCTCGCGGCGCGGCGCAAGGCACATGAGGACGGCGCCTGGGTGCGCGAGGCTGCGATGGCCTATGCCGGCAAGCGCCGGCAGCGCGCCGCCTTGCAGGCCGCAGAGTAGGGAGACAGCTAATGGCAACGCCGAACATTCCGCTCTGGGAAGTTTTCATCCGCAGCCGCAACGGGCTGGCGCACAAGCATGTCGGCTCGCTGCACGCCACCGACGCCACGCTGGCGCTGCAGGCCGCGCGCGACATCTATACCCGCCGCGGCGAGGGCCTCTCGATCTGGGTGGTGCCGTCGAGCGCCATCACCGCATCCGATCCATCCGAGAAGGGCATGATGTTCGAGCCGGCGGAGTCGAAGATCTACCGGCACCCGACGTTTTACGACGTGCCTGATGAAGTGGGACATATGTAGCCGTCATGGTGAGGAGGCGCGCAGCGCCGTCTCGAACCATGTAGCCCGCGGCCCATCCTTCGAGACGCCTGCTACACAGGCTCCTCAGGATGACGTTTATGAACAAGTGGATGCAAGGACGAAGGTATATGACCGTCGCCAACATCACCGTCTCCGAAACACCGCTGGTGCTCTACACCTTGCGCCGCGCCGACGATGCGCTGATCCTCGGCCATCGGCTGTCGGAGTGGTGCGGCCACGCACCGATGCTGGAAGAGGACATGGCGCTCGCCAATATGGGGCTCGACCTGCTCGGCCAGGCCCGCGAGCTCTATTCCTATGCCGCCAAGGTCGAGGGCAGGGACAACGACGAAGACAAGTTCGCCTATCTGCGCGACGTCAGGCAGTATCGCAATTTGCTGCTGCTGGAACAGCCGAACGGTGATTTTGCGCGAACGATGGTGCGGCAATTCCTCTACGCCACCTTCGCCGATCTCTACTGGCGCGCGATGATGCGTTCCACCGATCCGACGCTAGCGGCGATCGCGGCGAAGTCGGAAAAGGAAAGCGCCTACCACGTCCGCCATTCCTCGGAATGGATCGTCCGCCTCGGCGACGGCACCGAGGAAAGCCACCGCCGCGCGCAATCGGCCATCGACGAGCTCTGGGCTTTCACCGGCGAGATGTTCGCGGTCGACGACAGCGAGCGCGGCCTGATCGACGCCGGCATCGCGATTGATCCCGCACCATTGCGCACGCAATGGCTGAAGACGATCACTGGCGTCGTCGGCGAGGCGACGCTCGCGTTACCGAAGAACGACTGGATGCAGCAGGGCGGCCGCAGCGGCCGGCACAGCGAGCATCTCGGCCACCTCCTCAGCGAACTGCAATCGATGCAGCGGACCTTTCCGGAGGCAACATGGTGACGGCGGTATCAGGCGACACCGAGATGCGCCGGCGCGCCTGGGAGGCGGCTTCGCAGGTCGTCGATCCCGAAATCCCGGTGCTCACCATCGCCGATCTCGGCGTGCTGCGCGAGGTCGAGGTCCATGACGGCCGCGTCGAGGTCGCGATCACGCCGACCTATTCGGGCTGCCCCGCCATGAACATGATCGCGCTTGAAATCGAGCTGGCGCTCGAGCGCGCCGGTTTCGGGCGGCCGACCATCCGAACTGTGCTCTCACCGGCCTGGACCACCGACTGGATGAGCGAGGACGGCCGCAACAAGCTACGGGAATACGGCATCGCGCCGCCGCAAGCGTCGAATTCGCGCCGCGCGCTGTTCGGCGAGCAGCGGGTGACCTGTCCGCAGTGCGGCTCGGCAAATACCGAGCTGCTGTCCGAATTCGGCTCGACCTCATGCAAGGCACTGTGGCGCTGCAAGGCCTGCCGCGAACCGTTCGATTATTTCAAGTGTCATTGATCATGTCTTCATTCAGCGTAGCCCGAGAGGGAGTGCCGTCATTGCGAGCGAAGCGAAGCAATCCATGCCTCCATGCGACGCGAGATGGATTGCTTCCGCCTTCGCTCTTCGAGCTACGGCGGACAAGTCGTCGCTTCGCTCCTCGCAATGACGCGGGGAGATAGCAGATGTCCCTTGCTCCACGCTTTCATCGTCTTGCCGTCAATGACCTTCGCCGCGAGGCCGCTGACGCCGTATCGATGACATTCGTCATCCCGAAAGAGCTGGAGGGCGACTACAGCTTCACCCCCGGCCAATACCTCACCCTGCGCACGACGATGGACGGCGAGGAAGTGCGCCGTTCCTATTCGATCTGCTCCGGCCCTGACGACGGTGAGCTGCGCATTGCCGTGAAGAAGGTCGATGGCGGCGCGTTCTCCAATTGGGCCGCGGACGAGTTGAAGTCCGGCGACGAGCTCGATGTGATGACGCCGACCGGCCGCTTCGGCATTGCGCATGCGCCCGAGGAGTCGCGCGTCTATGTCGGCTTCGCCGCCGGAAGCGGCATCACGCCGATCCTGTCGATCGTCAAGGGCGTGCTGGCGCGCGAGCCGAACAGCCGCTTCTTCCTGTTCTACGGCAACCGCTCGACATCGAACATGCTGTTCCTCGAAGAGCTGGAGGAATTGAAAGACCGTTTCATGCAGCGGCTGTCGCTGTTCCACGTTATTTCAGGCGAAGAGCAGGATATCCCGATCCTGCACGGCCGGCTCGACGGCGAGAAGGTGCGCGTGCTGCTGCGCTCGCTGGTGCCGGCATCGAGCGTCGATCACGTCTTCATCTGCGGTCCGATGGGCATGAGCGAGGATATCGAGGCGACCTGCCGTGATATCGGCATCGCTGAGGATCGTATTCACGTCGAGCGCTTCGTCTCGGAATTCGGCGGCAAGCCGCGTCCGAAGAAGGTGATCGAACTCTCGGCGCCGCCCAAGGCGATGGCGTCGTTGATTATCGACGGCAAGCGCCGCGAGGTGCCGGTCGCTGAAGGTGAGGCTATCCTCGACGCCGCGTTGCGTGCCGGCATGGACCTGCCATTCGCCTGCAAGGGCGGCATGTGCTCGACCTGCCGCGCCAAGCTGGTCGAGGGCGACGCGCAGATGGAGCTCAATTATTCGCTGGAGCCGTGGGAACTGAAGGCAGGCTTCATCCTGACCTGCCAGGCGCGGCCCTGTTCGGACAAGGTCGTGGTGGATTACGATCACGTGTGACCACGGCGTCATTCCGGAGCGATGCGAAGCATCGAATCCGGAATCTCGAGATTCCGGGTCTGGTCCTTCGGACCATCCCGGAATGACAAACTGAGAAATAGCGGGATCGTTGACACCTCAGGTGCTTCGACCCAACATTGACTACGTAAAGAGGCCAAACAGGCCCGCAACGATACAGGGAGAGAACGTCGTGGAACCGTCTCGCAGAGCGGGCAACCCGCTATGAACGTCGCGCTTTCGCCCGACGAGATTGCCCGCGCCTGCGCGGATGCGATGTGGAAGGAAGACGACGCCAGCAAGGGCCTCGGCATGAAGATTGTCGAGGTAAAACCCGGCTTCGCGACGCTGACGATGACGGTGCAGCCGCACATGGTCAACGGCCAGCGTATTGCCCATGGCGGCTTCATCTTCCTGCTGGCCGATTCCACTTTCGCCTTTGCCTGCAACTCCCGGAATGAGCGCGCAGTCGCCGCGCAATGCGACATCGCCTTTATCCGTCCGGGCAAGCTCGGCGACGTGCTGGTCGCGACCGCGCGCGAAATCTCGCGCAACGGTCGGTCCGGAATTTACGACGTTCGTGTCACCGCCGGCGATGTCGTGATCGCCGAATTCCGCGGCCATTCCCGCACCATCGCCGGCACATGGCTGCCGGTTGCGGGCAACGAGGCCGGTTAAGCATACAGACCAAGGGGAACGCACCATGGCCATGGCAAAACCAAAATCCAGCGGAAGTGGTTATAGCGCTGAATTGGATGAGGCCGAGCGCGCCTCTCGCGACGAGATCATGGCATTGCAAACCGGGCGCCTCGCCTGGTCACTCAAGCACGCCTACGACAACGTCGCGCATTACAGGAAAGCCTTCGATGCGGCCGGCGTGCATCCGTCCGATTTCAGAGAGCTTTCCGATCTCGGCAAATTCCCGTTCACGGTGAAGACGGATTTGCGCGACAATTACCCCTTCAACATGTTTGCGGTACCCCGCGAAAAGCTGGTTCGCGTTCATGCCTCCTCGGGCACGACAGGCAAGCCGATCGTGGTCGGCTACACGCAAGGCGACATCGACATCTGGTCGGAGGTGATGGCCCGCTCGATCCGCGCCGCCGGCGGCCGCACCGGCATGATCATTCATAATTCCTATGGCTATGGCCTCTTCACCGGCGGCCTCGGCGCGCATTACGGCGCCGAAAAGCTCGGCTGCACGGTGGTGCCGGTTTCCGGGGGCATGACCGAGCGGCAGGTGCAACTGATCAATGACTTCAAACCCGACATCATCACGGTGACGCCGAGCTACATGCTGGCTATTCTCGACGAGTTCAAGCGGCAGGGTCTCGACCCCAGAAAATCGTCGCTAAAATTCGGCATCTTCGGCGCCGAGCCTTGGACCAACGCGATGCGCGTCGAGATCGAGCAGGCCTTCGACATGGACGCGACCGATATTTACGGGCTGTCGGAGGTGATCGGCCCCGGCGTCGCGCAGGAATGCGTGGAGACCAAGGATGGCCTGCACATCTGGGAGGATCATTTCTACCCCGAGGTGATCGATGCCGAAACGGGGAAGGTGCTGCCGGACGGCGAGAAGGGGGAGCTCGTCTTCACCTCGCTGACCAAGCAGGGCTTTCCGATCATCCGCTACCGCACCCGCGATCTGACGCGGCTGTTGCCGGGCACCGCGCGCCCCGGCATGCGGCGCATGGAAAAGGTGACGGGACGTTCCGACGACATGATCATCCTGCGCGGCGTCAACGTCTTTCCCACCCAGATAGAGGAAGCGCTGCTCGCCACCGATTGGTGTGGCGGCCATTTCATCATCGAACTGACGCGCGAGGGGCGGATGGACGAGATGACCGTGCTCGCCGAAGCCCGCCCCGAAAGTTGGGACGGCAGCGGGATGTTGCCACACGCCGAAAAGGTCGCGCTCTTCATTAAGAACACCATCGGCATTACCGCCCGGATCAAGGCCGTCGCGCCAAACACCTTGGAGCGTTCGCTTGGCAAAGCGAAACGGGTTTACGACAAGCGGCCGAAAGAGTAACTCCTGCTGCTCAGAAGCCAGCAGGAATGCCTGATGTCATTTGCCGAGAAGCCCGATGTTCGATCTGCCAAGGTCCAGGCGCGCTGTGTCCGCCTGCCGGCGAAGGCAGGCGATGCCGCGTCGCTCGCGCCGGTCATCGAGACGCACGCGCTGTCGCGCGGCGAAAATGATCTGCTCATCGAGCTGAAGGCCGCCGCCGTCAATCCATCCGACGTGAAGGCTGCGACCGGGCTGATGCCCTATGCCGTATTCCCGCGCACGCCGGGCCGCGACTATGCGGGCGTCGTGATCGACGGGCCCGAGGCGTGGATCGGACGCGAGGTGTTCGGCTCCTCCGGCGATCTCGGCATTCGCCGGGACGGCACGCATGCCACGCATCTCGTGGTCGAAGCCGACGCCGTGGTGGAGAAGCCGAAAAGCATTTCATGGGAGGAGGCCGCCGGCATCGGCGTGCCCTTTGTCACCGCCATGGAAGGCTTGCGCCGCGCCGGCATTCCGAAAGCCGGCGAGACCGTGCTGGTGATGGGCGTCAACGGCAAGGTCGGGCAGGCGGCGACGCAGATCGCGAACTGGCACGGCGCGCGGGTGATCGGTGTCGTGCGCAAGAACGAGCCGTATGAGGGCCACTCCAATTCGAAAGTTGAAGTTATCGACGCCTCCATCACCGATGTTGCGGCACGCGTGCGTGGGCTCACGGGTGGCAAGGGTGCCGATATCGTGTTCAATACGGTCGGCGATCCATATTTCCAGGCCGCGCACCAGTCGCTGGCCTTGCGCGGACGCCAGATCCTGATCGCCGCCGTCGACCGGATCGTGCAGTTCAACATTCTGGAGTTCTATCGCGGCCAGCACACGTATGTGGGCATCGATACGCTCGGCCTGTCGTCGGTCGCGACCGGGACGGTGCTGCGTGAACTCGCTCCCGGCTTCGCCGGCGGCCACCTCAAGCCGTTCCCGATCAAACGGGCGGCGATCTATCCGCTGGAACAGGCGAAGGCTGCCTTCATCGCGGTGGCCGGCTCGTCGCGGGACCGGGTGATTTTGCGGCCTTGAAGTCAGGCATTTGCCGGAATCGCGGGATTCCGCCATTTTTCATGGGGAACAATCTGCCGTTCTACAATCGCATGCAACGATTTTGTTCTGCTGTCGGCGATCCCGGCGATCGATTCATTCTCCGGATCGTTAGTCCGTGGACGTGCGTCCCTTTCCAACATATTAGCAACCGCTGAAATTGCTTCCTATTTGAGCGGTGACGGCTGGAGCGGCCGCGAAGGAACAGGGAAACGCCAGTGCTGGACAGCGCCAATATTGTCGTCATCAGCGGATTGCTCATCGGCCTCGTCTATGGATCGGTGGGATTGCTAAGCGGGTTCTGCCTGCTCAGCAGCCTCAGGGGTTTCTGGGCCGAAGGCGACGGCCGGCTGGTGCGCACCTATGCGCTGGCGATCGGCGTGGCGGTTGTCATGACGCAGTTGCTGGCCGCGGGCGGGTTTGTCGATATTGGCAAGTCGATCTATCTGCAGCCGTCGTTCTCTGCGCCGGTGATGTTCTTCGGCGGGCTGTTGTTCGGCTACGGCATGGTGCTGTCGAACGGCTGCGGCTCGCGCGCGCTGGTGCTGCTCGGGCGCGGCAACCTCCGTTCCTTCGTGGTGGTGGTCGTGCTGGCGATTTTCGCCCAGATGACGCTGAAGGGCTTGATCGCGCCGTCGCGCATCGCGATGGTCGGCGCGTCACAGACGACGACAAATGCGAACTCGGTGCCGGCCTTGCTGGCTAGCGCAGGCTTGAGCGCTACAGCCGCGCGCATGCTGGCCGCGTCGATCATCTCGGCCGCGCTGATCATCTTCGCCTTTGCGCATCCGGCATTCCGGCGCTCGCCGGGCCAGATCGCCGCGGGCCTCGTGATCGGCCTGTTGGTGGCAGGCGGTTGGTTTGCCACCGGCTATCTCGGCGCCGACGATTTCAATCCCGTGCCGGTGACCTCGCTCACCTTCATCGCGCCGATCGCAGACGCGCTGCAATACGTCATGCTGTCGACGGGCTCGACGCTGAATTTCGGCATTGTCACGGTGTTCGGCGTGTTCGCCGGCAGTCTTGCGACCGCGCTGCTGACCGGGCGTTTTCAGCTCGAGGGCTTTCAGTCGCCGCGCCACATGCTGCGCTCCGGTGGCGGTGCGGCGCTGATGGGGGCGGGCGGCGTGATGGCGTTCGGCTGCTCGATCGGGCAGGGCCTGACCGGATTCTCCACCCTGGCGCTGGCGTCGCTGCTTGCCTTCGCCGGCATTCTCGTCGGCACTGCCGCGGGCTTGCGCGGCGCACTGCGCGTCCGCCCGCTGGCCGCGGCCTAATCCGCCGCCTGCGTCACGATCCGGATCTCCGACGTCAGCGTCCGGTGCACCGGGCACTTGTCGGCGATCTCCATCAGCCGCGCGCGCTGGTCGGCATCCAGCGTGCTGCCCTCAATCGAGATGATGCGGTCGATCTGATCCAGCATGCCCTCGCGGGTTTCGCATTCGGCGCAATCCTTCGCGTGAATCTTGCTGTGTTTGAGCGTCACGGTAACGCGGTCGAGCGGTAGCGACTTGCGGTCGGCATACATCCGCATCGTCATCGAGGTGCAGGCGCCAAGGCCTGCGAGCAGGAAATCATACGGTCCCGGTCCGCTGTCCTGGCCGCCGGCGGCAACCGGCTCGTCCGCCAGCATCTGGTGCGGGCCCGTTGTCACAGTCTGCTGGAATTTGCTGTTGCGGGTTTCCCGCACCACGACGTGGCGTGGCGTCTCGCTCGGGACCGCGGCCGGCTGGACGGCGGCGGGCTCGATATAGCGCTCGACCCAGGAGGCGATCACGCCAGCGACATAGGCGCCGTCCTGCTTGCCACTCAACAGATGATCCGTGCCCGACAGCGAAACGAAACTCTTGGGATGCTTGGCTGCCACGAAAATGTTCGTGGCATTGTCGATCCCCACGGTGTCGTCGGTCGGCGAATGCATGATCAGCAGCGCCTTGTGCAGCTTGGTGATGTGGGACATCAGGCTGTGTTCAGCGACATCATCGAGGAATTCGCGCTTGATATGGAACGGCCGGCCGGCAAGCTGAACTTCGACCTTGCCATGCTTGCGGATGTCCTCGATGCGATCCTTGAACAGATGCGTGACATGCACGGGATCGGAGGGGGCCGCGATCGTCACGACAGCTTTCGCATCCGGGATTTTTCCTGCCGCCGCGAGGATCGCTGCGCCACCGAGGCTGTGCCCGATCAGAATCGCAGGTGCGCCGCGTGTTTCGCGCAGATGATCAGCGGCGCGGACGAGGTCGGCGACGTTGGACGTAAAGGTCGAGTTGGCGAACTCGCCCTCGCTGGAGCCGAGGCCGGTAAAGTCGAACCGCAGCACGGCGATGCCCTTTGCGGCGAGCGCGGTTGCGATGCGCTTGGCCGCCAATACGTCCTTGCCGCAAGTGAAGCAGTGCGCAAACAGCGCGTAGGCGCGAATAGGTCCGTCCGGTGTGTCCAGGGCGGCGGCGAGCTGATGGCCGCCTTCACCGGTGAATTGAAAGCGTTCGTGCGGCACGGATGTTCTCCCCTAAAGCGTTAGGTCTAGTCGCCAGAGTAACGCTGCTCGGCCCAGGGATCACCGCGATTGTGGTAACCGCGGACTTCCCAATAGCCCGGCGCATCCTCTACAAGAAATTCGATGCTCTGCAGCCACTTCGCGCTTTTCCAGAAATAGAGATGCGGCACAACGAGGCGCACCGGGCCGCCATGCTCTTGCTCCAGCGGCGCGCCCGACCAGCTATGAACGAGGATCGCGTCCTCGGCGGCAAAGTCTTCCAGCGCCAGATTGGTAGTGTAGCCGTCATGGGAATGCAGCACCACGAAGCGGGCCTCCTCGCGTGGCCGGCAGGCGTCGAGCAGATCGCGGGTCGCGAGCCCTTCCCACTGATTGTCGTAGCGCGACCAAGTCGTGACGCAGTGGATGTCCGATACGAACTTGCTTTGTGCCTGCGCAGAAAACTGCGCAAAATCCCAGAACAGCGGATGCTCGACTGCGCCGTATACATCGAGCCGCCAGCGCTCGCGCGAAATGCTCGGCGTAAGCCCGAGATCGAGCGTCGGCCAGTCCCTGGTCAAGTGCTGGCCCGGCGGCAATCGCTGGTCCTCAGGTCGCGAAATCTTGCCGGTGAGAAATTTCCCCTCGCGCGCCCAGCGCTCCTTGCTGCGCGTCAGCTTGCTCTCCGGCGGCGGCTCGTTTTCGTTGGCCATATCTTAAACAGTCACCTGAAACAGTCACTCGTGGCGATGCATTGCGGACGCATGTTTGGTGTCGCGCATGGTCGCATAGATAAGGAGCGAGAGGAAGATCATGCCGCTGAGATAATAATAGAACCAGTCCTCATGCCCCAATGTCTTGAAATAGAGCGCTACGGCGGGCGCGGTGCCGCCGAACAGCGATACCGTGATGGCATAGGGCAGGCCGACGCCGAGCGCGCGGACATTGGTCGGGAATAATTCGGCCTTCACCACGGCGTTGATCGAGGTATAGCCGGCGACGAAAATCCAGGCGGCGCAGATCAGCAGGAAGGCGGTGAACGGCGATTTGGTGTCTTTCAGCGTGGTCAGGATCGGGACCGTCGCCAGTGTGCCCATGACGCCGAAGAAAATCAGCAGCGGCTTGCGGCCGATACGATCGGACAGGCCGCCATAGATCGGCTGCAGCACGGTCGCGAAGATCAGCGAGCCGAAGATCACAAACGTGCTCTGGTCCTCGGTGAGGCCGACGGACAGTTTGACGAAGGTCTGCATGTAGGTGGTGAAGGTATAGAACGCTGCCGTGCCGCCGGCGGTAAGGCCGACCACCAGCAACAATTCGCGCGGATATTTCAAGAGGCCGCGGATCGAGCCGGTTGGTTTTGTCACTTTCTTGGCTTCCTCGAATGCTTCGGTTTCGTGCAGGTTGCGCCGCATGACGGCGGCGAAGATCGCGAGCAGCGCGCCGATCACGAAGGGGATTCGCCAGCCCCAATCCTTTAGTTGCTCCGGTGTCAAAAACACCTTTTGCAGCAGCAACAGCACCATGATCGCCGTGAGCTGGCCGCCGATCAGCGTGACGTATTGAAAGCTCGAATAGAAGCCGCGGTGTTCGGGGTTGGCGACTTCGGTGAGATAGGTGGCGCTGGCGCCGTACTCGCCGCCGAGGCTCAAGCCCTCGATGATGCGCGCCAGCGCCAGAATGGCGGGGGCGGCGATGCCGATGGTGGCATAAGTCGGCGTCACCGCGATGATCAGCGAGCCAAAACACATGCAGACGACGGAAAGCGTCAGCGACAGCCGCCGGCCATAGCGGTCGGCGATGAAGCCGAACAGCCAGCCGCCAAGCGGGCGCATCAGGAACGTTGCCGCAAACAGAACCGCGGCGTTGAGCTGCTGTACGACAGGATCGCTGTTCGGAAAAAAGGCCGGCGCGAAATACAGCGCGAACGCGGTGTAGGCGTAGAAATCGTACCATTCGACGAGGTTACCGATCGAGCCGATGAAGATCGCCTTGACCCGCCGCTCCACGTCCCGGAGGTCAAAATGATCGTCGGCAGATTTGATGGCTTGATCGGTCATGATCCGTCTCCAAGGGCGATCTACGATCCCCTTGTTCCGGATCAATTCGTCACGCACAACAGCCGGAAACGACGACGGCCTATGCCGGGTTCCCCGATCACAAAACGGAGAACGCTGGGCCGGATGGAGCCGTTGCTCTGACAATCGCGCTTACTTGGGCGCCCTTGGGTCGATCGGCGTGGTGCCGCGCAGGCCCAGAATATCCTCCAGCACCTTGGCGCCGGCGAGCAATTGAGCCTCACCGCGCGGCGGCGCCACCACCTGCAGTCCGACCGGTAGGCCGGAAGCGGTGAAGCCGCAGGGCAGCGACAGCGCGGGACAACACACCAGCGTGATCGCATAGACGATGCCGAGCCACTCGATGTAATTGTCGAACTTCTTGCCGGCGCATTCGGCGACGTAGCGGTTCTCGACCGGGAAGGGCGGCACGATGGTCGCAGGCGCGAGCAAAAGATCGTATTTGTCGAAAAATTCCAGCGTGCGCGCGGTCATGGCGACGCGCTGCGCTTCGGCGCGTTCGAGCTGCTCGACCGTCAGCTTGAGGCCTTCCTCGATATTCCAGATCACTTCCGGCTTGAGCAGGTCGCGCTTGGTGCGCAGCAGTGCCGCCCTGGAGAGCGCGAAGTCGAAGGCGCGCAGGACGTGGAAACATTCGTGGGCCTCGCGCAGGTCCGGATGGGCCTCCTCGACGATGGCGCCAGCTTCCGCAAAACGCTGTGCCGCCTTCCGGGTGACGGCGGCGACTTCGGGATCGACCGGCGTGATGCCGAGATCGGGCGAATAGGCGACGCGCTTCGGCTTGCTGCCGGAACGCGCGGCGGAGAGAAACGACGTCGGCAGCACCGGCAGCGAGAGCGGATCGCCGCGATGCTCGCCGCTCATGGCGTCGAGCAGCAGCGCGACGTCTTCGACATTGCGCGCCATCGGACCCTGGACGCCGAGATTGCGATCGACTGCTGCGGCTACCGTATGCGCGACGCGGCCGATGCTTGGCCGCAATCCGACGATGCCGCAGAAGCTGGCGGGGTTGCGCAAGCTCCCGCCCATGTCGGAGCCATGCGCCAGCCACGCCGTGCCGGTCGCGAGCGCCACCGCTGCGCCGCCCGAGGAGCCGGCGGCGGAGCGCGACGTGTCCCATGGATTGCGGGTTGGGCCGAACACTTCGTTGAAGGTGTTGGCGCCGGCGCCGAATTCCGGGGTGTTCGACTTGGCGTAGATCACCCCGCCATTGTTCTCGAGATGCTCGACCAGAAGGTCTGACTTGGTGGGGATCGTATCCTTGTAGATCGGCGAGCCCTGCGTGGTCAGGACGCCGGCGACACTGGTCAGGTCCTTGATCGGGATCGGAAGCCCGGCGAGCAGGCCGCGCTCGCCGGCTGGCTTCTTCATCAGCTCGTTGGCGTGCTTACGGGCACGGTCGAAGCATAGCGTCGGCAGCGCGTTGACCTTGCCGTCGACTTCGGCGATGCGTTTTTCGAGCACATCGAGCAGGTCGAGCGGGGTGACTTCGCCCGATTTCAGCTTGCCGACAATGGCAACCGCCGTCTCCCGCACCAACTCTTGATCAGCCACTTCGCTATCTCCCACGCGTTTCCGTTTGTCCGTCGCAGATGGTGCTGTAGAACATTTTCCGGCAAAGTGGAAACGCACCAAAGTTGTGGCCGATCGGAGATATTGCATGACGACGTTGTTTTCTGCTCTGGACTGGCGCGCGATGAGCCAGCAGGAGCGCGACCTCGGCCTTAATAATGGCGTTGCCGTGCCCGGCAGCGTCGAGATGGTCGCAGGCTGGGCGCAGCGTTCTGCCGAGATGCGCAAGCGTTACGCGGAGCACATCGATCTCCGCTACGGCCCGCGCGACCGCACCCGGATCGATTTCCTGAAAGCCGCCGACGGCGCGCCGACGCTGCTATTTATCCACGGCGGCTACTGGCAGGCGCGCTCCAAGGAGGTTTTCACGATCGTTGCCGAGGGCCCGATGGCGCACGGCATCAATGTGGCGTTGATCGGCTACACGCTGGCGCCAGAGGCGACGCTGGATGAAATCGTCGCCGAAATCCACACCGGTATCGACTTCCTCACCGGACAACTGCCGACGCTTGGCGCTGCTGCCAGTGGCATCGTGGTGTCAGGCTGGTCCGCCGGCGGGCACCTGACGTCGATGGCGCTGTCACACCCGAAGGTGAGGGCGGGCATGGCGATCTCAGGCATCTACGACCTCGAACCGATCCGCCATTCCTATCTCAACGAGAAGCTGCGCGCCGACGAGGCGACGTCGCGTCGCAACTCGCCGATGATGCAGGAAGGCGGCCCGTCGAAGCCGCTGTCACTGGTCGTCGGCAGCGCCGAGTTGCCGCTGCTGCGCAAGCAGACCGCCGATTTCGCCGGCCACCGCGCGCGATATGGATTGCCGGTGACGTATGAGGAAATTCCCGATTCGAACCATTTCACCATCATGTACGAGATGATGTCGCCGAAGGGCAGGATCACAACGCTGATCCGGCAGTTATTTGAGCGCACGACAGGTTAAGTGTCCCCGTCATTGCGAGGAGCGAAGCGACGAAGCAATCCATCTTTCCGCATGCGTGGAGGGATGGATTGCTTCGCTTCGCTCGCAATGACGGTGGAACGATTGGGCGCTAACCCCACCCCGAGGAATGTCCGCCGTCCACCGTAAAGATCACCCCCGACGTATACCCCGACCGGTCCGAGGCCAGGAACGCCATGAGATCACCGATCTCGCGCGCATGGGCGGGCCGGCCGAGCGGCATGCCCTTCTGGAATTCCCTGTATCGATTTTCGTCGCCGAACTGGTTCCTGGCACGCGTCTTCAGCAGCGTCACGTGACGGTCGGTGCCGACCGGTCCGGGATTGATGCCGACCACGCGGATATTGTCGGCGAGGCTCTTGCCGCCGAGCGCGCGGGTGAACGCCATCAGCGCGGCATTGCCGGCACTGCCGCATATATAATTGGCATCGAACTTTTCGCCGGCAGCGCCGATGTCGTTGACGATGACGCCGTGTCCTCGCGCCTTCATCTGCGCGTAGATCGCCCGGGTGAGATTGATGTAGCCGAACACTTTCAGCTCCCAAGCGTGCCGCCAGGTCGCCTCGTCGATCTTGTCGATCGAGCCGCCCGGAATGTCGCCGGCATTGTTGACGAGGATGTCGATATCGGCGGCGTCCTTGACGAGCCGCGCGATGTCCTCGCCCTTGCGCAAGTCGACAACATGTGCGGTTGCGCTGATCTGGTGCGCCGAGCGCAGCCGCTCGGCCAGCGCCTTGAGCTGTTCGCCGTTGCGGGCGGCCAGCATGACGTCGGCTCCCTCTTCGGCAAAGGCTTCGGCCGCGGCCGCGCCAATGCCCTTGGAGGCGCCGGTAATCAGGACACGCTGGCCGCGCAGGTGCAGATCCATGGGAATTCTCGCTTCGGTGAGGGAGGCAGGAAGAGGAGGCCACAAATTGTTAGGCTTGGGGCGCCATGACGGTCAACATTGCAGTGCAGCGTTGCGCAAGCGGCAGGTTTGGTCCATTGCATGGCAACCAAATAAGCGGCATTAGCCGGCTCAGCAAAGGTAACAAGGAAACTCTCGATGAGCAGCGCCAAGAAACAATATCGGGTCGCGGTCATTCCCGGCGACGGCATCGGCAAGGAAGTGATGCCGGAGGGGCTGCGCGTGCTGGAGGCGGCAGGGAAAAAGCACGGGATCTCCGTGCAATTCGATCATTTCGATTTCGCCTCCTGGGACTATTACGAGAAGCACGGCGAGATGATGCCGGAGGATTGGAAGGCGCAGATCGGCAAGCATGACGCGATCTATTTCGGCGCAGTCGGCTGGCCCGCGAAAATCCCGGATCACGTCTCCCTGTGGGGCTCGCTGATCAAGTTCCGTCGCGAGTTTGACCAGTACGTCAATTTGCGCCCCGTGCGGCTGATGCCCGGCGTGCCGTCGCCGCTCGCCAACCGCAAGCCCGGCGATATCGATTTCTGGGTGGTGCGCGAGAATACCGAGGGCGAATATTCCTCCGTCGGCGGCCGCATGTTCCCAGATACCGACCGCGAATTCGTCACGCAACAGACGGTGATGACGCGGACCGGCGTCGACCGCATCCTGAAATTCGCGTTTGAGCTCGCGCAGTCGCGGCCGAAGAAGCATTTGACTTCGGCGACCAAGTCCAACGGCATCTCGATCACGATGCCCTATTGGGACGAGCGCGTGGAGGCGATGGCGAAGAAGTATCCGGGCGTGAAGTGGGACAAGTACCATATCGACATCCTCACCGCGAATTTCGTGCTGCATCCGGACTGGTTCGACGTCGTGGTCGGCTCCAACCTGTTCGGCGACATCCTCTCCGATCTCGGGCCGGCCTGCACCGGCACCATCGGCATCGCGCCGTCGGGCAACATCAACCCGGAAGGCAATTTTCCGTCCGTGTTCGAGCCGGTGCATGGCTCGGCGCCCGATATCGCGGGGCAGGGGATCGCCAATCCGATCGGCATGATCTGGTCCGGCGCGATGATGATGGAGCATCTCGGCGAGAAAGACGCCGCAGAATCCATCGTCGGCGCCATCGAGCGCACCCTCGGCGAACGTACGCTCCGCACACGCGATCTCGGCGGCAATGCAGATACCACGGCGTGCGGCAAGGCGGTGGCGGAGATGGTGGATTAGGACTCCTCGTCATTGCGAGGAGCGAAGCGACGAAGCAATCCATCTCTCGGAAAGCGGCGAAATGGATTGCTTCGCTCCGCTCGCAATGACGGAAGACCCGTAGGGTGGGCAAAGCAAAGCGTGCCCACCATTCATCGTGCGATTTGAGACATATGGTGGGCACGGCGCTAATGCGCCTTTGCCTACCCTACGCGTCGTGAAAACTAAACATACGATTTTCGCGACGGATCGAAGATCGGCGGGTAATCGTTCTCGTCGAGCAGATCCAAAAACGCGTCGAGGCCTTCGTTCTTGATCAGCGCGTATTCGCGGTCGGAGATCAGGTTGACGGTCAGGATTTCCACCGGGTCCCCCGCGATCGAAAGCTGCTCCGCGATGCGTTGATCAGGGGCGATGATCGGCGTGAGGAACAGGAAGGTCTTGAAGTCCGTACACCGGACAGGCGGCGCCGGCATGGGCACACGGTGCCCGAACCCGAACCAGGTGTTGTCGATGAACGGCACCGAAGCGAGCCAGCGCAGGTTGCTGCAAATCTCCGTCGTTCCTTCGCGGACGTACCACATCAGCTCGGCGCATGCCTTTGCCTCCTTGGCTTGATCCGGTACGGCCATGCGCTGCTCGCTCATGCCGTTGGTCAGAAGAACGTAGCCTTCATCCGAACCCTCTTCGCAATCCGGCACAAAATCCCGGCCGAAGGCGTGAACGTCGATACGACGGTCGCCGGGATCGCGGGAGGTGAATTCGGGTTCGTCGAGTTCGCCTTGGTAGATGGCCAGCCGCCGCTCAAAGGAATTCGCAGTATCTGCCCCTCGATTGAACAGCGGTATCTTGAAACGTGACAGCATGCAAACCCCGGGATGGCCTGAGCGAGCAGGGCGGCCTCTTACCAGGCCGCGCCCTGTTGTCGTGCGATCGCGCGGACCGGTTCAAAACGGCCGGGACGGCGCGGCTATTTTTCCTCCATCGTCCGGCCATGCCGGGTTTCGCGACCAAGGGCCAGTCGCTCAGCGATCCATCTCACATCATCGTTCCTGATGACCATCTGGCTCTGGATTCATTGCTTCTGCGCCGAGTTAAGCAGGCTATCGATCCATCTGCGATGAAAGCGCTCCTGTTGCTCGACTGTAGCTGGAACAACCGTTTCATCAGCTTCAAAGATGCTGACAATATCCTGTCGTGAAGCCGGGAAGCCGATGCGCATCTTGTAAGCGAGAACCGCTGGCCCCATCGATCTCTGCATTCCGGAGGGATAAACATCCTCGCTGGCGCCAAAGCAATAGAGCAATGCACCGGTCTTTTCCAGCTCCTGCCGGAGTTGCTTCAACGCTTCAAAGAAGTCCACTCCGGACTTGACCGTTCTTACTTCAGTGCCCTGTTCGAGGGAAATTCGATAGATCTCTTTACCTTCCGCGTAGACTTCGTCTGCAGTTAGTCTGGCAGGCACACGCGATCCATCGGCGAGAACGACAGTGATGCCGCCGGCAAAATATCGTTCCGATTCCACCAGCGGCCTCCATGGCCAGGATTTCGAGTGAAGGCCCACTTATTTGAGTGAGCGTTTGATTTCAAGCGGAGCCCCGCCGAACCGTCCTTGATGTCGCGAAAGCGCCGCCATCGTTCAAAACGAACGGACTATTTCCCCTTCGCAATCCGCCGGCAATGCTCCCACGCCGCGCTCATCAAATTCTCGCTCGCCTCCGGCGTGCGGAACGCCGAATGCGCCGAGAGTGTCACGTTGTCGAGTTTCGTCAGCGGATGATCCGCCGGCAGCGGCTCGATGTTGAAGACGTCGAGGCCGGCATGGCGGATCTGGCCGGACTTCAGCGCGTCGATCATCGCCTCCTCATCGACGATGGCGCTGCGCGCCGTGTTGACGAGGATCACGCCGGGTTTCATCCCCTCGATGCAGGCGCGCGAGATCATGCCGCGCGTCTCGTCGTTCAGGAGCAGATGGATCGAGACCACGTCGCTCTCGGTCAGCACTTCATCGTAATCGAGGAACTCGACCTTGGGATATTTCTTCGGCGATCGGTTCCAGGCGATCACCCGCATGCCGGAGCCGAGCGCAATGCGCGCGACTTCGGCAGCAATGCCGCCGAAGCCGATCAGGCCGAGCGTCTTGCCGGTCAGTTGCATGCCATCGTCGCGCAGCCAGTTGCCGGCGCGGATGCCGCGGTCCATCTTTGCGAGGCCGCGCGCGCCTTCCCACATCAGCGCGATGGCGCATTCGGCCACCGCAGTATCACCATAGCCCTTGATCAGGTGCACATGGATGCCGGTCTCGGCGAGCTCTTCGGGATTCATGTAGCTGCGTGCGCCGGTGCCGAGAAAAACGACGTGCTTCAGTCCGGCGCACTTTTTTGCAACAGCAGTCGGCAGCGCCGTGTGATCGACGATGGCGATTTCGGCGCCGTCGAGGATCTCAGGATATTGCTCCGGGCTGATATCAGGATCGCGGTTGATCCGCACCTTGGGATCGCCGGGCTGTTCCAGTCGCTCGAAGATCACGGCGAGCGATTCATTGGCGTCGACAAAAACTCCGCGCATGGGCATTCCCCCCATTTCTTGTTTTGATATCAGGATGCGACGCCGGCCAGCGCCAGCACGGTATGCATCAGCACGTTGGCGCCCGCCGCGCAATCGGCCTGGGTGGCGTCTTCCAGTTCGTTGTGGCTGATGCCGTCCTTGCAGGGCACGAACACCATCGCTGTCGGCATCACGGTGTTGAGGTTGCAGGCATCGTGGCCGGCGCCGGAGGTGATGCGGCGATGGGAATAGCCGAGCATCTTTGCGGCACTCTCTACCGCATCCACCAGCTTGGGATCGAAATGCGTCGGCGGCTTGCGCCAGATCAGATCGAACTGGACCTCGACCTTGCGCCGTGCCGCGATCTCGGCAATTGCGGCGCGCAGATCCTTATCCAGCGCATCCATGATCGCGGCATCGGCGCTGCGGCAATCCACGGTGAAGGCGATCTCGCCAGGAATCACGTTGCGTGAGGGATTGGCGATCACGGCCTCGCCGATCGTGCCGACGGCCTTGGGACCATGCTTCTTTGCTATTGCTTCCATCGCCAGCACGATTTCCGACAGCGTCGCCAGCGCGTCGCGCCGCAGCGGCATCGGTGTCGAGCCGGCATGGCTCTCGAAGCCGGTGATCTTGCCATCGTACCACAGCACACCCTGGCCGGAATCGACCACGCCGATGGTCTTGTTCTCGGCCTCCAGGATCGGACCCTGTTCGATATGCAGTTCGACGAAGCCCGAGAATTTCTGCGTTCCTACCGGGCGATCGCCGCGATAGCCGATGCTGTCGAGCGCCTGCGCCACGGTGACGCCCTCGGCGTCCTTGCGTGACAAAATGTCATCAGTGGTGAAATCGCCGACATAGGCGGCGGACGCCATCATCGCCGGCGCAAACCGCGAGCCTTCCTCATTGGTCCAGTTGCAGATGCAGATCGGCATCTCGGTTTCGATCCCGGCATCGTTGAGTGTGCGCACCACTTCCAGCGCCGCCAGCGTGCCGAGCACGCCGTCATATTTGCCGCCGGTCGGCTGCGTATCGAGATGCGAGCCCAGTCCAATCGGAGCTCTCGACATATCCCGGCCCTTGCGCACGCCGAACATGGAGCCCAGCGTGTCGACATGTACCTCCAGCCCTGCGGCCTCGCAGGCGTTCCGGAACCAGTCGCGCACCTGCTTGTCCTCGGGCCCCAGCGTCAGCCGTCGCACACCGCCTTTCGGGGTGGCGCCGAATTTGGCGGTTTCGTGAATCGTGCCCCACAGCCGGGCGGAATCGATTTGCAGGTTGGATCCGATCTTGGTCATGCATTATTCCGGGATCAGGTGGGCAGGCGCTTGTTCATTCTTTCGATCATTTTCAATGACGCGCCTGCGGCGGCCCGTCAACAATGACGCCACCCCGCGCCAGATTTGCGGCAAGCTCGGCTACGCGTTCCACGGCGACGGTATCCGGCGAGGCCAGCCAGCTCGCCGAAAACGTCAGCTTTGGCAGTTGCACATCGGTCGACAGCAATTGCAGCCGTCCATCGGTCATTTCGCTTTCGACGATCGCGGTCGGAATCACGGCAATGCCGAGGCCTTCGATCGCCATGTGAATGACGGTCGCGATCGAGGCGCTGGCGTGCAGGCGCATCGGCGGCAGGTCCGGCCGGTTGAACAGCGAGCGCACCACCTCATAGGGCGGCGTCTTGCGCGGAAAGGTGATGATCGGAAATTTCGCCAGATCATGCACCGTCAACTGGCGGGTGCCGAGCCCGAGGGAGGGGCTGGCGAGGAAGCCGACGGGATAATCGCACAGCACGCGGTTGCTGACGCTCGGCGCCGTCAAGGGCCCGAGCAGGAAGGCGAGTTCGATCTCCTGCGCCAAAAGGCGCGTCCGCAGGTTCGAGGTGATGTCGACCTCGATTTCGAGCGAGAGGTTGGGATAGGCGTGGTTGACGCTCTTGATCAGTTGCGACAGCCAGGTGTGCACGATGGTTTCGGCGACGCCGAGCCGCAGCACGCCGCGCATCGCCGAGCGATCGCCGACGACAGCGAGCATTTCAGAGCGCAGCCCGATCAGCTTCTCGGCATAGACCATCAATTGCCGTCCGCTGGGCGTCGGCAACACCATGCGGCGGTCGCGCTGCAGCAGCCGCACGCCGACTTCGCGTTCGAGCTGGGCGATCCGCTGCGAGATCGCGGGCTGGGTGGTGTTGAGCTTCTGGGCCGCGCCGCGAAAGCTGCCGAGCGTCACTACCCACATGAAGGTCTCAATTGCCTTGAAATCAGTCATGCACCCTCTGCCCGCAGATCGATAATTCTGTTTTATTGAACTTGATTAGAAAAGACGATTAGACATTATCATAGCCATATGCGGGAGTAGATGTCGACAAGAATGGAAGCGGGGACAACGATGACCAGCTTGGCGAGGACGGAACGGCCCGGTCAGGATACGGCGGATTTATCGCCGAGTGTCGCGGCCCGTCATGCCTGCCGCAACGGTATGGCCCATCACACCGCGGGCGTTGCCAACGGTTTCGTCCAGGGCAACCTCGTAATCCTGCCGGAAAAACTCGCGGGCGCTTTTCACCGCTTCTGCCAGCTCAATCCCAAGCCGTGCCCGATCATCGGCATGTCCGACGTCGGTGACCCCCGCATTCCCGCGCTCGGCATCGACCTCGATATCCGCACCGACCTGCCGCGCTATCGCATCTGGCGCGACGGTGAAGTCGTGGAGGAGCCGACCGACATCATGGCGCATTGGCGCGATGATCTCGTTGCCTTCGTGCTCGGCTGCTCGTTCTCCTTCGAGGAAGCACTGCTGGAGGAAGGTCTGCCGATCCGCCATATCGAGCGCGATGTGCGCGTGCCGATGTACCGCACCAATATCGCCTGCAGCCCCGCGGGTCCCTTTGCCGGACCGATGGTGGTGACGATGCGGCCGTTCAAGCCGGCGAATGCGATCCGTGCGGTGCAGATCACTTCGCGTTTCCCCTCGGTGCATGGGGCGCCGGTTCATATCGGTCTCCCTGAGTCGATCGGCATCGCCGACCTCGCCAAGCCCGACTATGGCGATCCCGTGCCGGTCGAAGTGGACGAAATTCCGGTGTTCTGGGCGTGCGGCGTGACCCCGCAATCGGTCATCCAGGCCGCGAAGGTGCCGTTCGCGATCACGCATGCGCCCGGATTGATGCTCGTCACCGATCTCAGGAACAAATCGCTTGCCGTGCTTTGATGCAGTCCTGCTGCTCATAGAGGCTTTACCGTAACCTTCGCCCGTTTCATCGATAGTCGCCATCCAGCAAAGGATATCGTCATGAACATCACGCGCCGTAACGTACTGCTTGGAGCCACTGCTGCCGCAGCACTCGGATCTGTCGCGGCCCGCGCGCAGACGTCCGAAGTCGTGATCGGCGTGATCTATCCGTTCTCCGGCGCCAGCGCGCAGATGGGCGTCGATGCGCAGAAGTCGTTCGAGACCGCGCTCGACATCATCAACAAGAACCATGATTTCGATCTGCCGCTGGCGAAAGGCGAGGGCTTGCCCGGCCTCGGCGGCGCCAAGATCCGCCTCGTCTTCGCCGACCATCAGGCCGATCCGCAGAAGGGCCGCGCCGAGACCGAGCGCCTGATCACCCAGGAGAAGGTCTGCGCCGTGATCGGTACCTATCAGAGCGCGGTCGCCGTCACCGTCAGCCAGATCTGCGAGCGCTACCAGGTCCCGTTCATCTCGGCGGATAATTCCTCGCCGAGCCTGCACAAGCGCGGCCTCAAATTCTATTTCCGCGCCGCTCCGCATGACGAGATGTTCTCGGCTGCGATGTTCAACTTCTTCGATGCGATGAAGAAGAAGGGCACCAAGATCGACACGCTGTCGCTGTTCCACGAAGACACCATCTTCGGCACCGACTCCGCCAACACCCAGCTCAAGCTGGCCTCCGAGCGCGGCTACAAGGTCATCTCCGATATCAAGTACCGCTCCAACTCGCCGTCATTGTCCGCTGAGGTACAACAGCTCAAGACGGCGAATGCCGACGTCTTGATGCCCTCGAGTTACACCACCGACGGCATCCTGCTGGTGAAAACCATGGCCGAGCTCGGCTACAAGCCGAACGCGATCGTGGCGCAGAACGCCGGCTTCTCCGAAAAAGCGCTGTACGACGCTGTCGGCGACAAGCTCGAAGGCGTGATCTCGCGCGGCAGCTTCTCGCTCGACCTCGCCGCCAAGCGGCCGATGGTCGGCAAGATCAACGCCATGTTCAAGGAGAAGTCGGGCAAGGACTTCAACGACCTCACCTCGCGCCAGTTCATGGGGCTCTTGGTGATGGCGGACGCCATCAACCGCGCCAAATCGACCGACGGCGAAAAGATCCGCGAGGCGCTGGTCGCGACCGACATTCCGGGCGAGCAGACCATCATGCCCTGGAAGCGCGTCAAGTTCGACGAGCTCGGCCAGAACAACGACGCCGACCCGGTGCTGCTGCAATATATCGGCGGCAAGTTCGTCACCATCTTCCCGCCGCAGGCCGCCATCGCCGAAGCCGTCTGGCCGATGAAATAAGCCGACAACGCGGGGGCGGGGGATATGACTAACACAAGGAATTTCGCCCGCTCCGTCATTGCCTGCGACAAACGCGAAGCGTTTGCGCAAGGGAGCGTAGCGACGAAGCCATCGATCGTGTCGCACGAGGAAAGAATGGATTGCTTCGCTGCGCTCGCAATGACGAACGTCGAGAGTAAGGCCTCCGGGCTGGAGCGACTTTCATGACAGCCGATGCCATCATCCAAAGCCTCGCCAGCGGGCTCCTCATGGGCCTGCTCTATGGCCTGATCGCCGTCGGCCTCGCGCTGATCTTCGGCCTCATGGACGTCGTGAACTTCGCCCATGGCGAGTTCCTGATGATCGCGATGTACGCGACGTTCTTCCTGTTCGTGTTCTTCGCAATCGATCCCTTGCTTTCGGCACCGCTGGTCGCAGCCGCCCTGTTCGTGTTCGGGGCCGTGGTCTATCTGTTGATCGTGCGCTTTGCCGTCCGCGCGAAAGCCAATGCCGGCATGGTGCAGATCTTCTCGACCTTTGGTTTGGCCATCGTCATGCGTGGCCTGACGCAATATTTCTTCACGCCGGATTATCGCAGCGTCACCCATTCATGGCTTGGCGGCAAGACGGTGTCGGTGGCCGGCATATTCCTGCCCGTGCCGCAACTGGTCGGCGCGCTGGTCGCGATCGCGGCATTCGGCGGGCTCTATCTCTTCATCAACCGCACCGATTTCGGCCGCGCACTGGAAGCGACCCGCGAGGACGCCGGCGCGGTGGCGCTGGTCGGCATCGACAAGAACAAGGTGTTCGCGCTGGGGTGGGGCCTCGGCGCGGCGCTGGTGGGCCTCGCCGGCGCGATCATGGCGATCTTCTTCTACATCTATCCCGATGTCGGCGCTTCCTTTGCGCTGATCGCCTATGTGACGGTGGCGCTCGGCGGTTTCGGCAGTGTGTTCGGCGCCTTCGCCGGCGGCATCATCGTCGGCCTCGTCGAAGCCACGACCGCCATGTTGCTGCCGCCGTCGCTGAAAGCGGTCGGAATCTACGCCGTCTATCTCCTTGTCGTCTTTGTCCGCCCGCGCGGCCTGTTCGGATCGATGTGATGGATACCGCTTTCGCAGAACGCCGCCGCCGCGACCTCATCGTCGCCTTTGTCCTCGCCGCGATCGCGGCCACAGTCCCGCTGTTCGTCAAGGACACCTACGTCCAGAACATGATGGTGATGACGCTGATGTGGGGCGCGCTGTCGCAAAGCTGGAACATCCTTTCCGGCTATTGCGGCCAGATCTCGCTCGGCCATGCGCTCTATTTCGGGCTGGGCGCCTATACCACCGCGCTGCTGTTCACCAAGTTCGGCGTGCTGCCATGGTTCGGCATGCTCGGCGGCGGCGTGATCTCCGCGCTGATTGCGATGGCGCTCGGCTATCCCTGCTTCCGGCTGCGCGGACATTACTTCGTCATCGCCACCATCGTCATTGCCGAGATCGGGCTGCTGCTGTTTCACAACTGGGACTGGGCTGGTGCGGCGATGGGCATCGAAATCCCGGCGCGTGGCGATAGCTGGCTGAAATTCCAGTTCCCGCGCAGCAAGCTGCCGTATTTCTACTTTGCGCTGGCGCTGGCCTGCGTCGCCTGGTTCGTCACCTGGTGGCTGGAGGATTCCAAATGGGGCTACTGGTGGCGCGCGGTGAAGGACAATCCGGAAGCCGCCGAAAGCCTCGGCGTGGTCGTATTCAATTCCAAGATGGGCGCGGCGGCGGTATCGGCATTCCTGGTCGCAGTCGGCGGCAGCTTCTACGCGCAGTACGTCTTCTATATCGACCCTGAAAGCGTGATGGGCTTTCAGTTCTCGCTGCTGATGGCGCTGCCCGCGGTGCTCGGCGGCATCGGCACGCTGTGGGGGCCGATGCTGGGCGCGGTCATCCTGATCCCGCTCACCGAATTAACGCGCTCCTATGTCGGCGGCTCCGGAAAAGGTATCGACCTGATCGTCTATGGCGGCCTGATCATAGCGATCTCGCTGGCGCGGCCGCAGGGGCTGATCGGCCTGTTCTCGTTCAAACACTTCGCCGGACTGTTCTCGTCCAAGCGCAAGGAGGCTGTCCGATGACGACGCCTCTTCTGGAAACCCGCGGCGTCTGGCAGCGCTTTGGCGGCCTGATCGCCAACAGTGACGTCTCGATTTCGGTCGGCCGCGGCGAGATCGTCGGGTTGATCGGTCCGAACGGCGCGGGGAAGTCGACGCTGTTCAACCTGATCGCGGGCGTGCTGCCGCCGACCCAAGGCTCGATCATCTTCGACGGCGAGGACGTCACCGCATTGCCGGCCGCCGAGCGCTGCCAGCGCGGCGTCGGCCGCACCTTCCAGGTCGTGAAAAGTTTCGAGACCATGACCGTCATTGACAACGTCATCGTCGGCGCGCTGGTCCGCACCACCGTGATGCGCGATGCCCGCCGCAAGGCGCATCAGGTGTTGGAATTCTGCGGCCTTGGTCCGCGCGCCAACGTGCTGGCGAGCGACCTGGTGCCCTCCGAAAAGCGCCGGCTCGAAGTGGCGCGGGCGCTGGCGACCGAGCCGAAGCTCCTTCTGCTCGACGAGGTGCTCACCGGGCTGACACCGGTCGAGGCCAAGACCGGCGTCGAGCTGGTGCGCAAGGTGCGCGACACCGGCGTCACCGTGCTGATGGTCGAGCACGTCATGGAAATCGTGATGCCGCTGGTCGACCGCGCCATCGTGCTCGATCTCGGCAAGGTGCTGGTCGAGGGCAAGCCCGCCGACGTCGTCCGCGATCCGAAAGTCATCACCGCCTATCTGGGAGACCGTCATGCTGTCGGTGCATGAAGTCACCACCGCCTATCAGGGCCTGGTCGCGATCTCGGCGGTCTCGATCGAAGTGGCAAAGGGCGAGGTCGTGTGCGTCGCCGGCGCCAACGGCGCCGGCAAGTCGACGCTGTTGAAATCGATCGCCGGCGCGGAACGTCCGCGCTCCGGCACCGTGTCGTTCGACGGCACCCGCATCGACGGCATGGCGCAGCACGTCATCACCTCGCGCGGCATCGCCTATGTGCCGGAAAACCGCCGGCTGTTTCCGCGCCTGTCGGTGCGCGACAATTTAAGGCTCGGCAGCTATCTCTATCGCGGCGAGGCCGACCGCGAAGCGCCGCTCGATCTCGTGTTCAAGCTGTTCCCGCGCCTGCAAGAGCGGCTGGAGCAGCGCGCCGAAACGCTTTCCGGCGGCGAGCAGCAGATGCTCGCCATCGGCCGCGCCCTGATGACGCGCCCGCGGCTGCTGATGCTCGACGAGCCGTCGCAGGGCATCATGCCAAAACTGGTCGACGAAATCTTCCAGGCGGTGAAACGCATCCGCGACGCCGGCATGACCGTGCTGATCGTCGAGCAGCGGATGTCGGAGTGCTTGGAGATCGCCGACCGCGCCTACATCCTGCAGACCGGCCGCGTGCTGATGCAGGGCAGCGCGGCCGAGATCAGCGTCAATCCGGATGTGCGAAAGGCGTATCTGGGATTGTGACTCGTAGCCCGGATGGAGCGCAGCGAAATCCGGGGAAACAACGAACGCTGGCCCCGGATTGCGCTGCGCTCCATCCGGGCTACGACTGCAGCGCGTTATGGTGTTTCCGTATTTCGCTTTGCCTGTGATGCGGCCATCAACATCTGTTCCACGATCCCTTCAAACTCGCTCTTGGCGATCGGGTCCGTCTTGGCAAACTCATCATATGGCTCATTGGTTTTGGGCCACTAATGATAATGGCGCCTCGCTTTATCAAGGACACGAGCCGCCGCTTCGACCTCGGCGTCCCTAGGTCGCGCCAATTCTGGGAGTTCATGCCCGTGTTCGCGCCTATGCTCCGGCGCACTTGCCGCGGATACCCCAAAAATGCACCACTTCGGAAAATCTCCCGAAAATTCAAAGAAATCATCAAAGTATTTTAGCCCCAGATCGGATAGACGCCGAACCAAGACCTCAAGCGCCTCCGCGCCGAAATGCGGGCCGAACGAAGCGATTTCAGCATTGCTATCGAATGGCGAGGAGTTCTCGAGCGCAATCAGCAACTTCTCGAAAGAGATTCCTTGCTCATTCAATGAGGCAAGACGGACTACTATGCCAAACTCACGAGTAACTCGAACGCAGTCCATCCTTGACCTCTAGGGAGTCCGCTTATTTGTGATTGTGTGAATGCTCCGGCAGCACCAGCCCAAACACCTTGGTCAAATCCATCACTTGCTCCGGCGACAGATACCGCGGATTCAGCCCGCGCAGCAGCAGATAGAGTTTCGCCGTCTCTTCCAGTTCCTCAATCGCGTAAACGGCCGCCTCCAGCGTGTCGCCGGACACCACCGGCCCATGATTGGCTAGCAGCACGGACGAGTATTTGCCGGCCAGCCCCTTGATGGCGTCGGCTACTGCCCGGTCGCCGGGTCGATAATAGGGCACAAGCGCGGTCTGTCCGCATTTCATCAGATAATAGGGCGTCATCGGCGGCAGCGCGGCGTGGGGGTCGATCTCGGGCAGCATCGACAACGCCACCGAGTGGGTCGAATGCAGATGCACCACAGCGCGTGCGGCGCTGCGGGTCTGGTAGAGCGCGGTGTGCAGCGGCACTTCCTTGGTCGGCGCATCGCCGGAAACCAGCTTTCCGTCGGGCCCAAGCCGCGACATCCGCGCCGGGTCGAGCGACCCGAGCGAGGCATTGGTGGGCGTCACCAGCCAGCCGCCATCGTCGAGTTTCACGCTGATGTTGCCCGAGGAGCCCGGCGTCAGCCCGCGCTCGAACAGCGAACGGCCGAGGCGGCAGATTTCCTCGCGTAACTTGGTTTCGCTCATGTCAGTATTCCGGCGTCATCCCTTTTTTATCTTGTCCCACGCTTTGGCAGCGCGGCCAAGCCGTGATACCCAGAGGCAAAGCCGCAAGAAAGCTCGAGGAACCGCCGCATGCCAGAATCCGCCAAACCAAGTGTCACCGTCATCGGGCTGGGTTCGATGGGCTATGGCATGGCGACATCGCTGCGCCGCGCCGGGCTCGAAGTGACCGGCTGCGACGTCTCGGCGGATACCGTGGGGCGGTTCGTGGCCGACGGCGGCAAGGGCGCCGGCACGCCGGCGGAAGCCGCGAAATCGGCCGATATAGTCGTCAGCGTCGTCGTCAACGCCGCCCAGACCGAGACCATTTTGTTTGGCGCGAATGGCGTCGCGGAAACGCTGGCGAAAGGCGCGGTATTCATTTCCTCCGCCACGATGGATCCCGACGTCGCACGGGGGCTCGCCAAACAGTTGGAAGCGACCGGCCGTCACTACCTCGACGCGCCGATTTCTGGTGGCGCGCAGCGCGCGGCGCAGGGCGAACTCACCATTCTGGCGTCGGGCAGTCCGACCGCCTTCGCCAAGGCACGCCCGGCGCTGGATGCGATGGCGGCAAAACTCTACGAACTCGGCGACGACGCCGGTCAAGGCGCCGCCTTCAAGATGATCAACCAGTTGCTCGCCGGCGTGCATATCGCCGCCGCCTCGGAGGCGATCGCGTTCGCCGCCAAGCAGGGGCTTGATATCCGTAAGGTCTATGAGGTGATCACGGCGTCCGCCGGCAATTCCTGGATGTTCGAGAACCGCATGCCGCATGTGCTCGATGGCGATTATGCGCCGCGCAGCGCGGTGGATATTTTCGTGAAAGACCTCGGCATCATCCAGGATATGGCGCGCTCGCAGAAATTCCCGGTGCCGGTTTCCGCCGCAGCCTTGCAGATGTTCCTGATGACGTCGGCCGCCGGCATGGGCCGCGACGACGATGCTTCAGTGGCGCGGATGTACGCGAAGGTCACCGGCACGCATCTGCCGGGCGAGCCGAAATAGCAAGATCAAGAAGGGGACGCTCGATGCCGCGTTTTGCCGCCAATCTCTCCATGATGTTCACCGAAGTTCCATTCCTCGATCGCTTCGACGCTGCGGCGAAAGCCGGCTTCACCGCGGTCGAATACCTGTTTCCCTACGATCATCCGGCGGAGGCCGTGGGCGATCGCCTGAAAAAGAACGGCCTGACGCAAGCGCTGTTCAATCTGCCGCCGGGCAATTGGGACGCCGGCGAAAAAGGTTTTGCTGCGCTACCGGAGCGTTTCGACGATCTCAAGCGAAGCCTTGAGACGGCGCTTCCTTACGCGAAGGCGACCGGCGTCAGGCGTCTGCATCTGATGGCAGGTATCGCCAACCGAAGCGAATCGAAAGCCGTAGAGCAGTTCTATAAGTCGGTGACGTGGGCCGCGGAATTCTTTGCGCCCCACAGCCTCGACGTCGTGATCGAGCCGATCAATGCCCGCAACGTGCCGGGCTACTTTCTCAACGACTTTACTTTTGCTCGCGACCTGATCACGGAGCTGAAGATCGCGAACCTGAAACTGCAGTTCGACATCTATCATTGCCAGATCATCCACGGCGACGTCACCATGCGGCTGCGCGAAATGATGCCGATCACCGGCCATGTCCAGATCGCCAGCATTCCCTCGCGCAACGAGCCAGACGGCGAAGAGCTGAACTATCCGTTCCTGTTCACCGAACTCGACCGTCTCGGCTATGGCGGCTTCGTCGGCTGCGAATACAACCCGCGCGGCAAGACCGTCGATGGTCTCGGCTGGTTCAAGCCCTATGCCGGAGCAAAATCGTGAAACTGTCTCTGGGCTGCATCGCCGACGACTACACCGGCGCCTCCGATCTCGCCAACACGCTCACCCGTCAGGGCCTGCGCACGGTGCAGACCATCGGCGTGCCGCCGGACGATCTGGCGCTGCCCGAGGTCGACGCGGTCGTGGTCTCGCTCAAGAGCCGCTCGATCGAGGCTGATGTCGCAGTAGACCGTTCGCGCGCCGCGGAAAAATGGCTGCGCGGCCGCGGCGCCGGCCATGTGCTGTTCAAGATCTGCTCGACCTTCGATTCCACAGACGCCGGCAATATCGGCCCTGTCATGGACGCGCTGCGCACGGATTCCGGCGATGCGATCGTGTTGGTGACGCCGGCCTTTCCGGAGACCGGACGCACCGTCTATCAGGGTAACCTGTTCGTCGGTTCCGTGCCGCTGAACGAAAGCCCGCTGAAGGACCATCCACTCAACCCGATGCACGATTCCAATCTGGTGCGGGTGCTGGCGCGGCAGAGCAAGACCAAGGTCGGCCTGGTCGATCTCGCCACGCTGTCGCGCGGCGCGGAGCCGGTTCGCGGGCGTCTCGCCGATTTGGCGGGCAAGGGGATTGGCGCGGCCATCATCGACGCAGTCTTTGATCGCGATCTGGAAACGATCGGCGCCGTCGCGCTGGATCACCGCTTGTCGGTAGGTGCATCCGGCATTGGCCTCGGCCTCGCCCGGGCGCTGGTTGCCTCCGGCAAGGTCAAGGCGGCTGCCGCGGGCGCGGTATCAGGCGCGCCGGTCGGCGGACCGGCGGCGTGCCTTGCGGGGAGCTGCTCGCAGGCGACGCTGGCGCAGATTGCCAACGCTGAAAAGACGATGCCCGTCCTGCATCTCGATCCCGAGCAGATCATCGCCGGCCCCGCCGAAGCCCGCCGCGCGCTGGCCTGGGCGAGCGACCGAATCACTGACGGCCCGATCCTGATCGCCAGCAGCTCGACGCCGGATCAGGTTTCAGCTCTGCAATCCCGGCATGGCCGCGATGCAGCCGGGCATGCCATCGAGCAGGCGATGGCCGATATCGCCGAAGGCCTGGTGCGCTCAGGCGTGCGGCGCCTGGTGGTCGCCGGTGGTGAAACCTCAGGCGCCGTGGTCGATCGCCTGCGCATTCCCGGCTTCCTCGTAGGCGAAGAAATCGCTGCAGGAGTGCCGGTTTTAAGCGCCGTTGGCACCGACAGGGGCGGAATGTTGCTTGCCCTCAAGTCGGGCAATTTCGGCGGGCCCGCGTTTTTTTCCGATGCGCTGAACCTGATGCGCTGACCGCTTCGCCAGCGTTCATTGCCCGGCAGGGTCCGCCGGCGTCGGTATCTCTTGTCAACGCGCGTTAACTCAACCTGAGGACGCATCGGGTTTGATGTGCGCAAGGCGTCCCCCGTGTTCCCGCCTTGCCGCCATCCGGCGTGCTCCCCGCGCGCAAAACCAAGAGATTCAGCCATGCTTGCCAGGTATTCCATCCGCACCAAGATCATCGCCGTGGTGGCGTTCCTGCTCGTCGCGATGATGGGCATGGGTCTGCTCGCTGTCCGCAACATGCGGGCCATCAATGCCAACACGGTCGACATCGCAACCAGCTGGCTGCCGAGCATCCGCGTGCTGGGCGACCTGCGCGCCGGCGTCATCACCTATCGCAACGTGATCCGCGAACACATGCTGTCCGAGACGCTGGAAGAAAAACTGGCGACGGAAAAGACGCTGGCTGCCGTCATCGAGGCCAACAACAAGATCCGCGCAGCCTATGAGCCCCTGATTATGTCGGCGGAAGAGCGCACGCTGTATAATGAGTGGGCGCAGCTCTGGGACAAATACCGCAGAGGCACCCAGGAAGTCATGGAGCTGTCCCGCAATGCGGTCGGCCAGATTCCCACCGAGGCCAACGACCTGAATGCAACAACCGTGAACAAGATCGGGCTTCAGGCCGATGCCGTTCTGAAGAAGAGTATCGACCTCAACAACGCGGGCAGCGACAAGGCGGCACAGGAAGCGGCCGACAGCTATGCTTCCGCCTTGATCATGCTGGCCGCGATCCTCTGCGCCGCCGTGCTCATCGGCATCGCCGTCAGCTATTACCTGGTTCGCGACGTATCGAGCGGCATCGCTTCCATCGTCATGCCGATGCAGGCGCTGGGCAATGGAGATCTGAGCGCCGACGTGCCGCATCAGGGCGAGAAGACCGAAATCGGTGCGATGGCCGACACCTTGCAGGTGTTCAAGCAAGCGCTGATCGCCAAGAAGACCGCCGACGAGGCCGCTGCCGCCGACGCCGAAGCCAAGATCGAGCGTGGCCGGCGGGTCGACAGCATTACCCGCAATTTCGAAAGCGTGATCGGAGAGATCGTGCAGACGGTATCATCGGCGTCAACACAGCTCGAGGCGTCCGCCGGCACGCTGTCTGCGACCGCCGAGCGGTCGCAGACGCTGACATCGACCGTAGCTTCAGCCTCCGGAGAAGCCTCCGCCAACGTGCAGTCGGTGGCGTCGGCGACCGAGGAGCTTTCTTCCTCGGTGACCGAGATCGGCCGTCAGGTGCAGGAATCGGCGCGGATGGCGACGGACGCGGTCGGCCAGGCCCGCGTTACCAACGACCGGGTCAGCGAATTGTCCAAGGCAGCGGGCCGGATCGGCGACGTGGTCGAACTCATCAACACCATCGCCGGTCAGACCAATTTGCTCGCGCTCAACGCCACCATCGAGGCGGCGCGCGCCGGCGATGCCGGCCGCGGCTTTGCGGTCGTGGCGTCGGAAGTCAAGGCGCTCGCCGAACAGACGGCAAAGGCCACCGGCGAAATCAGCCAGCAGATTACCGGCATTCAGGGCGCGACCCAGGAGTCCGTGAGCGCGA
Organism: Bradyrhizobium sp. CCBAU 051011; assembly: GCF_009930815.1. Lineage (NCBI taxonomy): Bacteria > Pseudomonadati > Pseudomonadota > Alphaproteobacteria > Hyphomicrobiales > Nitrobacteraceae > Bradyrhizobium > Bradyrhizobium sp. CCBAU 051011. The sequence continues at coordinate 4,759,923 of NZ_CP022222.1, forward strand.
TCAAGGAAATCAGCGGCACCATCGAAAGGCTGGCGGAGATCTCCTCGGCGATCGCGGCCGCCGTGGAAGAACAGGGCGCCGCGACCCAGGAAATCTCCCGCAACGTGCAACAGGCGGCGCGGGGCACCCAGCAGGTTTCCAGCAATATCACCGATGTGCAGCGCGGCGCCAGCGAGACCGGCGCAGCCTCGTCCCAGGTGCTCTCGGCGGCGCAGTCGCTGTCGGGCGATAGCAACCGTCTCCGGCTCGAGGTCGGCAAGTTTCTGGAGTCGGTCCGGGCAGCCTGACAACCGGCCGGCGGCAGACGAAGGGCCTGGCTCCCGGCAAGGGGGCCGGGCCTTTTCGCGCAAGGCGCGAAGTCGGTGGCGTTGCAACCCAGCTGGACATTCCGTAGTTGCACGCAAGCGGAAATTAACCGGTCCCCGGTACGCTGCCCCGGCGTCTCCGGGATTCGCGCGCGAGGTTGCCGGTTCTTTTGCGCCGCAAATTCCGCCTCCGGAAAAATGCTTCAGAAGAATTTGGGGTCGTCGACATGATCAAGCTCAACCGTATCGGAAACAAACTGGGCTTGGCCGGGGCTGTCGGCGTCCTGCTGGCGATCGGCATGGTGGCCAACCAGATGGTCACCGAAACGAAAATCGAGGAAGCCGGCGATCGCGCAACCCGATCGCAGCAGGTGGCAAACAATGCGCTCGCCGCGCATATCGACCTGCGCAAGATTCAGCTTGACGCCGGCGACGTTCGAATGGCGAGAACGCCTGCGCAAGTCGAAAGGGCCCTTGCCGATCTGCAGCGCCACAAGGCGAGCGCGGTGAAGGAGCTGGAGGCTGCGCTGGCAACGGCCCAGCGGCCGGAAGCCAAGGAACAGCTCCAGAAGACCAAGGCCTTGATGGAAGGTTTTGCCGCAGCGGTGGAAGATCTCGCGAAGGCGCAGACGACGCTGCTGGCGCAGATCGACAAGCGCTCGGTCATCTCTGAGGAGTGGAACAAGGCGGTCGATACCCAGATGAAGTTGCCGGCCATGCAAAAGCTGGACAACCGCCTCGAGATCGAGCGTTTGCTGTTTCAGGCCGATGGCAAGGTGAACGCGCTGCGAGCTGGTGCCTGGAAGCTCGGCGCCACCGGCGATGCCAATTTGGTCACGGAGATGGCAAAGACCGAAGCCTCGCTCAAGGACATTTTCAACAAGCTGCGTGGCGAAGCCGATGACCGGGATCTGCTGGTTGTGGTCAGCAACCTTTCCTCGATCGTGAAGCGCTTCCTCGCCGCCAATGAGGAGGCCGTCAGGACCGAGCAGTCGAAGAGCGAAATCATCGCCAACCGCACCGTCAAGGCCGCTGCTGACGTCGCCGATCTGATGGAAGCGACGGTGGCTGGCGCGCAGAAGGATGCCAAGATCTCGAAGGATGAGGTCATGGCCGATACCGAGCGTGCCAACCAGATCAACCTGATCATGGCAATCGTCGTCGTCGCGTCGCTGATCGCCTCCGTGGTGTTCTCCTTCCTCGGCGTCGCCCGTCCGATGACGCGCCTGAACGGTGCGCTGGGCGAGATGGCCGGCGGCAATCTCGACGTCGAAATTCCCGGCGCCGGCCGCGGCGACGAAATCGGCGACCTCGCCAAGACCGTGACCGTCATCCGCGAGAACGCCGAGCAGAAGGCGCGCGAGGAAGCCGAAGCCAAGGTCCAGCAGGACCTGGCCGCGGCGCAGCGGCGCAAGGCCGAAATGATCAAGCTCGCCGACGATTTCGAAGGCGCGATCGGTAACATCGTGGAGACCGTGTCTTCGGCCTCGACCGACCTCGAAAACGCCGCCGGCACGCTGACGACGACCGCCGAACGCGCCCAGGAACTGACCACGATGGTGGCGGCGGCGTCCGAGGAAGCCTCAACCAATGTGCAGTCGGTGGCTTCCTCCACCGAAGAGATGGCGTCGTCGATCACCGAGATCGGCCGTCAGGTTCAGGAATCGGCGCGGATGGCCAACGAGGCCGTCGATCAGGCCCGCACCACCAATAGCCGCGTCAGCGAATTGTCGAAGGCCGCTGCTCGCATCGGCGCGGTGGTCGAACTCATCAACACCATCGCCGAGCAGACCAATCTGCTGGCGCTCAACGCCACCATCGAGGCGGCGCGCGCCGGCGACGCCGGTCGCGGTTTTGCTGTCGTGGCATCTGAGGTAAAGGCGTTGGCCGAGCAGACCTCGAAGGCGACCGGCGAGATTGGTCAGCAGATCAGCGGCATCCAGGCCGCGACGGAAGAGTCGGTCGGGGCAATCCAGGCGATCAGCTCTACCATCGAGAAGCTGTCGGAGATTTCCTCGACCATTGCAGCCGCCGTGGAAGAGCAGGGTGCCGCAACCCAGGAAATCTCCCGCAACGTGCAGCAGGCCGCCCGAGGCACCCAGCAGGTCTCCGCCAACATCACCGACGTGCAGCGGGGCGCCGGCGAAACCGGTTCGGCCTCATCGCAGGTGCTCTCAGCCGCGCAGTCGCTGTCGTCCGACTCCGGCCGTCTCAAGCGCGAGGTCGGCAAATTCCTCGGCTCGGTGCGCGCCGCCTGATCCCTCCATCGTCAGGAAAATTCAAGGCCCGGCCCTCGCGGCCGGGCTTTTCTTTTCGAGGGCGGGCGCCGGCTCGCTCAAACTTCTTCGTGTCGCCAGCAACAACCGGAACAAATCGATATTGGCTTCGGTAATTGCGCTTGCAAGCTCCGTAAAGTTACGGAGCGTCAACTTTACATTGGATAAAGAGCCGCCGCTTAAACCCTTTGTACAGGCTTTTTGAATGCCGCTGACAAAGAGGTCCCCCCGATGTTTCTGGCGAATTTCCGTGTGCTCACGAAAGTATTGGCAATCATTTGTGTGCTGTCGCTGATCACGGGAATCATGGCTTGGCTCGGGATCAGTTCGCTACATTCGGTGAGCGAAAAGTCGAATACCATGGCGCGATCGGCGGAACGAGCCTTGCTGGCTACCCGCGCCAACAACAATGTGGTGACAATGAACCGCGCCGAGTTTCGCAGCGCCCTTGATCCTCGCGATGAAAACAGGTTGTCTGCACGCGCCTCGATTGATGAACAGCTCAAGCAGCTCGAGGAGCGCCTTGCCGAAGTGAGCAAGACCACTGACGAGAAGACGCAGGCGCTGCTGCCGGCCGTCAGGTCGGCGCTTTCCGCCTATCAGTCGCAACTGAAGCAGACGCTTCAGTCGGTCGACGCCGCCAAATCCGTGGAGGTGACGCAGTCAGCGGCAGCATTGCGGGATGCGACGATGAAGAGCCGCGCTGCGGCAGAGGAGCTGCAGCTCGCTATCCGCGCAGTGGCGACCAGGCTTGACCAGCGGGTCATGGAAAACAACAAGGCCGCGGAAGAGGAATATGCCTCGGCGTCGCGGCTGCTTGTCATCCTCGCGGTCGGAAGCGTGGTGTTCGGTCTCGGGTTCGGCTTCGCGGTCGGTCAGTACGGCATTGCCAAGCCGATCCGGGCGGTCGTCGAGTTGCTGCAGCAGCTTGCCGGCGGCAAATACGACATCGGCATTTCTGGCACGGAGCGCGCCGACGAGGTCGGCGACGTTGCCAAGACCGCCCTGGTGTTCAAGGAAAATGGTCTCGCCCGGATCCGCATGGAGCGTGAGCAGAAGGAAGCGGAAGTCCGCGCTGCCGCACAACGCCGCGCCGACATGGTTCAGCTCGCCGACGGTTTCGAGCGGGCCGTAGGCGAGATCGTCGAAACCGTGTCGTCGGCCTCGACCGAACTCGAAGCCTCCGCCGTCACGCTGACATCGACCGCCGAGCGCTCGCAGGAACTGACCACCGTGGTGGCGGAGGCTTCGGAAGAAGCTTCGACCAACGTGCAGTCGGTCGCCTCCGCCACCGAAGAGCTCTCCTCTTCGGTAAATGAGATCAGCCGCCAGGTTCAGGAATCGGCGCGGATGGCGAGCGAGGCCGTCGGCCAGGCCCGTCAAACCAACGATCGCGTCGGCGAATTGTCGAAGGCGGCTGCTCGCATCGGCGACGTCGTCGAACTCATCAACACCATCGCCGGCCAGACCAATCTTCTGGCGCTCAACGCGACCATCGAGGCGGCGCGTGCCGGCGAGGCCGGCCGCGGTTTTGCGGTCGTGGCGTCTGAAGTGAAGGCGCTCGCGGAACAGACGGCGAAAGCCACCGGCGAGATAGGTCAGCAGATTTCCAGCATTCAGGCCGCGACCCAGGAGTCCGTCGGCGCGATCAGGGAGATCACCGGCACCATCGAAAGGCTGTCGGAAATCTCCTCGACCATTGCCGCGGCAGTGGAAGAGCAGGGCGCGGCGACGCAGGAAATCTCCCGCAATGTGCAGCAAGCCGCTCACGGCACCCAGCAGGTCTCGTCCAACATCACTGACGTGCAGCGCGGCGCCAGCGAGACTGGCTCGGCCTCTTCGCAGGTGCTTTCGGCAGCGCAATCGCTGTCGACGGACTCGAACCGCCTCAAGCTCGAAGTCGGCAAGTTCCTCAATTCAGTGCGGGCGGCCTGAGGCCGCCTGACCGCGCAGCGCCCCGGTTAATAAAACACCGTATATCTACTGATTACAAAATTAACGGGTAGAAAGCGGCTAACCTATACGATTCCGTGCAATGGGGCGGACGACCTTCGTCGTCGCGTGGAGATTCAAGCATGTTTGCAATAATACGTCGGGCCAGGATGACGGTTGGCCGAAAGATCTATGCCCTCATCTGCCTCGGTTTCGTCGGGCTCGTGGGCATCGCCTTCCTCGACTCGCGGGAAATGGCGTCGAGCCTCAATCAGCAGAAGCAGATCGAGCTGCGGCACCTCGGCGACCTCGCGCTCGGCATCATCAAGGAAGAGCACGCCGCGGTACAGAAGGGTGGCGTTTCGGACGCGGACGCGCAGAAGCGGGCGATGGCGCGGATCGGCGCGCTCCGCTACGGCAACAACGACTATTACTGGATCAACGACATGCATCCGAAGATGGTGATGCATCCGATCAAGCCGGAGATGAACGGCAATGATCTGTCGGCCTTCAAGGACCCGAATGGCAAAATGCTGTTCGTCGATTTCGTCAATACCGTCAAAAAAGCAGGCTCCGGCTTCGTTCCCTATGAATGGCCCAAGCCCGGTTTCGACAAGCCGCAACCGAAGCTGTCCTATGTGGTCGGCTTCGCGCCATGGAACTGGGTCGTCGGCACCGGAGTGTATATCGACGACCTGACGGCGCAGACTTGGGCTTCGACCCAACGCTCCCTGATCGTGGCGGGTGTGATCCTGCTGTTTACGCTCGTGGTGTCGGTCTTCGTGGCGCGGAGCGTCACCGCTCCGCTGCAGCGAATGACCGTTGCGATGAACGATCTCGCCAGCGGCAACCTTGGCGTCGAGGTGCCCGGTGTCGGACGCAGCGACGAGATCGGCGAGATGGCCAAGGCGGTGCAGGTGTTCAAGAGCAATGCCGTCGCCCAAAAGACGCTGGAGGCCGAACAGCGCGAGGCCGAGACCCGTACGGCGACAAGCCGCAAGGCGGACATGATTAAGATGGCCGACGATTTCGAGGCCGCGGTCGGCCGCATCGTTGAGACCGTGTCGTCGGCGTCCAGCCAGCTCGAGGTTTCGGCGGGCACGCTCACGGCGACCGCGGAACGCGCGCAGGAACTCGCGACCACCGTCGCGGCGGCTTCCGAGGAAGCTTCGACCAATGTGCAGTCGGTGGCGTCGGCCACCGAGGAGATGGCGTCGTCCGTTACCGAGATCAGCCGCCAGGTCCAGGAATCGGCGCGGATGGCCAATGACGCCGTGGACCAGGCGCGCGTCACCAATGACCGCGTCAGCGAACTGTCGAAGGCGGCAACCCGCATCGGCGACGTCGTCGAGTTGATTAACACCATCGCGGGCCAGACCAACCTGTTGGCGCTCAATGCCACCATCGAGGCGGCGCGCGCCGGAGAGGCCGGCCGCGGCTTCGCCGTCGTGGCCTCCGAGGTCAAGGCATTGGCCGAGCAGACCGCGAAAGCCACCGGCGAGATCGGGCAACAGATCACCGGCATTCAGGCCGCCACCCAGGAGTCCGTGAACGCCATCCAGGCGATCAGCGGCACGATTGAAAAACTGTCGGAGATCTCGTCGACGATCGCGGCCGCCGTGGAAGAGCAGGGCGCCGCGACACAGGAAATCTCCCGCAACGTGCAGCAGGCGGCGACGGGTACCCAGCAGGTGTCGTCCAACATTACCGACGTGCAGCGCGGCGCCAGCGAAACCGGATCGGCGTCCTCGCAGGTGCTTGCAGCGGCGCAATCGCTCTCGGGCGATTCCAACCGCCTCAAGCTCGAGGTCGGCCGCTTCCTAGACTCGGTGCGGGCGGCCTGAGTTCGTCCTGATTGCTCGGTCCGAAGCCGGTTTCTCATGCCGGCTTCGCGACCGCAGACGCTTCGAATCGGAAACGCGAACTGCCAAGCAGCCGGCTTTTGGCTGCAAGAGAAGCAGGAGACATCCCTAGATCGTGAAATTGCGATTGCGGCAGGCGCCGACCAATCGCTCTGAGCGAAACTGGGGCCAATTGTTGCGGGCGAACTTCCGTAATCGGGAAAAAGTGGTAAGACGCAAAGGCATCGTGACGATTTGATGTCAAAAGGTCTGGTGCCAGAAGATCTGCCAATGATCGCTACCGATGGCTCGGATGACCGCCGCGTGTCGTTGCTTGATGAACTAGTTGAGTCTGAGTTCGTAAAGGTTTGCCGGTCTCTGGACGTCGATCGTTTTCAGAGCATCGAAGGACTGGGCGATGCCAAAAGCATTCCGATCGACACCAAGGACTTCGCCGCCGCGTTTGCCTCGTTGAAGCTGAAGTCCTGTTCGGTCTATCTGCAGCGGACGTTCCCGCGAATCCTGCAGATGCATTATTCCACCACCGGCGCGATCCTCGGCTTCACGATGGACGATGCGGCTTCGGTGATCATCAACGGCGTTGAAGCCCGCGCGCCGTCCGTGCTCCTGGTCAAGGGTACCGCGACGTGTGAGATCGTGGAGCAGCAGGCCAATCTGGTCGCGCTTGTGAATTTCGCTTCCATCGACGACCGCGACTGGCCGGGCGATGCCGATAGCGCTCAATTGATCGCGACGCAGCCGGACAAATGCGAAACGCTGCGGGCGACGGTTCGCGATGCCCTGACGCTCGCTTCGCATTCGCCCAATACTTTCGCACAGCCGAACGTGATCGAGCACGTGGAAGAATCGCTCCTGCAGGCCGTCGATCTGGCGATGGCTGCGGCATCGCCCACACCCGAAGCCAAGCGCCTGAGTCTTAGCCACTATCTGGCGCTGGTTCGGAAGCTCGACGAGTTCGTGGCCGACAGCATCGGCAAGACGTTGTACAGCGCCGACGTGGCGCGGCAACTCGGGGTCTCGGTACGGACGCTGCATAATGCCGTGGTTGCGATTCGCGGCATGAGTATGCATCGCTACATGCGGCTGCGGCGGCTGTGGAATGTGCGGCAACAACTGGTGCACGGAACTCCGCCGCAATCGATCAAGGCGGTCGCGCTCACGAATGGCTTCTGGCACATGGGCGAGTTCACCGCGTTGTACCGCGAACTGTTCGGCGAAACGCCGCAGCAGACGTTGTCGGCGGCACGCAAGCAGACGGATGACCCATCATGACGGCGATAAAGCGTGCCGCGCTTCCGTAATACTACGAGTTCCCGGACCGTGCCGCTTTAGATGCTGGTTAACCATCGCATGGAATCCTTGCGCGTATGAGTGCCGCTCTGTGGTGATGCCGCCACAGGAGCCCCTTCGTCCGCCACGAACCAGCTCGTCCAATTCTCTGGCCCGGTGCTTCATCAGTGAGATCCCGCCATCTGCGTGTGGTGGGGAAGGTCATCGATCCCTATGGCCAAACGACCATCTGGGACTAGAGCACCGTAACGCGTTGGGTCCAGTGCTTCGGTGGTTTTGCCCAATTCCATTACGGATGGCTGTTCACTTTGCAATTGGTCAGCTTCGAACAGAATTGGAGTGTGAAATGTCCTGGCTCGATAGTCTCAAGATTGTCGTAAAGATCGGTCTGATCGTGGCCTTCCTGGGTATCGTGATGGTCGGAGAAACGCTCTTTGCGGCCCATCGCATGCGAGCAATGGACGACGCGAGCAACGATATCGTAACGCGGGTCGATAAATACACGACTCTGGCAACGCGCATGGGCCGCCGCGCCGAGAGCTATATTTCAGGGGCATTTCAGCTTGCAGTCGAGACAACGGACGCAGGCAACGCCAGATACCTCGCTCAAACCAGGGAAAGCGAGAAAGATTACAAAGCCGGCATGGCCGACGTGATGAAGAACATGCCCGAGAAGGCCTCCGCGATTCAGTCGGTTCTTGCAAGGTTCGACACTGCCTTCGCAGCCTGTGGCCCGGCGATCGAGTATGCGGCTACAACTACGACGCCGGAAGAAAACATGAAGGCCGCCGCACGCCTCAAGGCGGAATGCGTGCCATTGATGGAAAGCGCGATCGCAGGTCAAGTCAAACTGGTCGACGATCTGCTCGCCGATTCGAAGAGAGTGGCAGATGCCATGACCCTCGAAGCCAGCGCCTCAATCAATACCGTGCTGATTTCGGCCGGTGCGGGACTTTTGCTCAGCCTTGTCGGGGGGATGTGGATCGGCATCAGTGGGATGTCCCGGCCGATTGTGCGTCTGAAGGCCGCAATGGAGATCCTCGCTCGAAATGATTTTTCGACGGATGTTCCCGGCATGCACCGCCGCGACGAGATTGGCGAGATGGCCCGGAGCGTTGAAGTGTTCAAGGTGAATGGACTCGAAGTCGAGCGCCTGAAAGCCGAGCAGCAGGCGATCGAAAAGCAAACCGCCGCGCAGCGCAAGGCAGAGATGATGAAGCTTGCTGCTGGCTTCGAAGCAGCCGTGGGCGAGATCGTCGAAACCGTCTCGTCGGCGTCCACCGAGCTCGAAGCCTCTGCCAGCACGCTGACGGCAACCGCCGAACGCGCCCAGCAGGTGACGACCATGGTGGCCGCGGCCTCGGAAGAGGCGTCCACCAATGTCCAATCGGTTGCTTCAGCGACGGAAGAGCTGTCCTCTTCCGTCAACGAGATTAGCCGTCAGGTACAGGCATCGGCGCGGATGGCCGGCGAGGCCGTCGACCAGGCCCGCGTCACCAACGATCGCGTCAGCGAATTGTCTAAGGCGGCGGCCCGCATCGGCGACGTCGTCGAACTCATCAACACCATCGCCGGGCAAACCAATTTGTTGGCGCTCAACGCCACCATCGAGGCGGCGCGCGCCGGCGAAGCTGGCCGCGGCTTTGCTGTCGTGGCGTCGGAGGTAAAGGCGCTGGCCGAGCAGACCGCCAAGGCCACCGGCGAGATCGGCCAGCAGATCACCGGCATCCAGGGCGCCACCCAGGAGTCGGTCAGTGCGATCAAGGAGATCAGCGGCACCATCGAACGGCTGGCCGAGATCGCTTCGACGATCGCGGCCGCCGTGGAAGAGCAGGGCGCCGCCACTCAGGAAATCTCTCGCAACGTGCAGCAGGCGGCCGAAGGCACCCAGCAGGTCTCCGCCAACATCACCGACGTGCAGCGCGGCGCCGGCGAGACCGGCTCAGCCTCCGCGCAGGTGCTCTCAGCGGCGCAGTCGCTCTCCGCCAACAGCAATCGCCTCAAGCTCGAGGTCGGCAAGTTCCTCGATACGGTGCGGGCGGCGTAGGGGCGGCGCGGCTTCCAAAATAGGGGAGGGGCAGAGTTACTCCTTCGTCATGCTCGGGCTTGTCCCGGGCATCCACGTCTTACTTGCGTGTGGCGCCAAAGACGTGGATGGCCGGGACAAGCCCGGTCATGACGGAGCAGGACCGTCAGCTCACCCGCCACTCCAGCACGCCATCATCAGCGGCGACGATCGCGCCGACCGTCCCCACCGGCGTCTGGTCCATGTTCAGCAAATGCTTCAGCGTCTTCTCGTCATTGGCGGGGATGCGGGCCAGCGCCCGCGCGTCGGCCTCGGTGCGCAGCATCACTACGCCATGCTCGACGTCGCCCTTGGCCTTGTAGATCACGGTGAAGCTCTCGACCTTGCCCTTGCCCGAGGCCTCCGTGACGAACTCCGGTACCCTGCCGCGGTTGCGGTCGGCCTCGGCCTGGACGCTGGTGTCCTGTTTGAGAGTCTCTTTCGGCGCCTCGCGCGACAGCACCAGGCCGTGATGCTTGGTAACAAAGCCGCCCTGGCCGTAAAGCAGGCCGAGCTTGCCGCCCTTACGCAGGCTCCGCACCATCGCCACCGCCGCATGCGTCATGTAGGTGTTGAGCGGCGCGCCGAAAAAGGTGAGGCCACCAGTCACCGTCGGCTGCACGCCGGCACCCAAACCCAGCGTCCGACGCGCCATCTTGGGCACGCAGGGAAAGCAGCTATAGAGTTCGATCGCGTCGAACTTTTTGCCATCGCCCTCGACGAGGTCCATCACCGCCTTCAGCACGGCGTTCTGCGGGTGGCTCTCATAAAACTGATCGCGCACGAGGTAATCGCGCGGCTCTTCCGCCGAGGCGCCGCCGAGCGGATAGATCAGCCGCTGCTCGGGCACGCCGGCCGCGCGCGCTCTTGCGAGCGACGTCAGCAGGACCGCGGCGCCCATGTTCACGGTTGGATTGGCCACCATCAGCTTTGTATAGGGCCAGGCGATCAGCCGGTTCTCGGGCGTTGGCGTGGTGATTTCGTCCGGCGCAAAACGCCTCTTTAGCCATGAATTTTCATTCTCAGATGCAACCTTCGAGTAGGTCGACCAAAGCGCCCCGGACTCCGCCAGCGCCTCGCGCGGCGTCTGGCCCCAATGCGCCGAGGTGGCGGATTCATACAGGGGGTAGACGGTGATCGGCCTGAATACGCCGAGCTTCACCGCCATCGGTTTCTGGAACGCCGCGCCGCGCTTCGGCTCCTCGACGTCATGGGCGAACGGTGTCCACGGCAGCGAGATGCCGCCGCGCTCGGCCTTGGTCGCGGTCGATTGCGCTTCCGCGCCGCAGACCGCGGCCACGCTGCACTCGCCGCGCGCGATGCGTTGCGCCGCTTCGTGAATGTAGCGGATCGGGCTCTCGCCACCGACCGGCCCGTAGTAGCAATGCGCCGGATTGGCGCCGAGCCGCGCCGCCAATTGCTTCTCCGGGTCGAGGTAGCGCCAGCTCAGGAAATTGACCACGTCGAGCGAGCCGAGATCGCCGAGCAGCTTTGCGCCACTATCGGCTTCCGCACGCCGCACCGCCAGTTCGAGCAGTGCCATCGGCTCGAGGCCATCAGCGATATCCTTGGGCCGGTCGACGATTTCGCCGACGCCGACGATGACGGGAATGCGGTCTTCGGGGAGGGAAGTGCTTGGCATTTTTCCTTGTTTCGCTTTCTGGACATTCAAACTAGTAGGGTGGGCAAAGGCGCGTAGCGCCGTGCCCACCATCTAGCGTCTTGCTGGGAGGTGGTGGGCACGCTTCGCTTTGCCCACCCTACGGGAGTTTCGCAATCACTCCTCCATCAGCATATTCATGTGCTCCACCGCATCGGCAAAATCTTCCTTGAACTCCTGCACCACCGCGCCGGCCGATTTCACACTGTCGATCAGGCCGACGCCCTGTCCGACAAAGTAGCTGACGAGATCGCGCGCCTGCGCATTGCCGGCCGCGGCGGCGCGGTCGATCGAGTTGAAGGCGTCGCGGCTGATGATGCTTTGCAGCGGCATCGGCAACGCGCCGGGGCTGTCCGGTCCGCGGTCCCACGCATCCGTCCATACCGAGCGCAATTGCCGCGCCGGCTTGCCGGTACGACCCTTGGAGCGCACCGCATCGCGCGAGGAGGCCGCGATCATCTTTTCGCGGAAGATTTCCGTGGTCTCGGATTCCACCGTCGCCAGCCACACCGATCCGGTCCAGGCGCCGGCCGCGCCCATCGCCATGCACGCCGCCATCTGCCGCCCCATCATGATGCCGCCCGCGGCCAGCACCGGCACGTCGCGCACCGGCCTGATCGCCTTGATCACTTCGGGCACCAGCACCATGGTCGAGACCTCGCCGCAATGGCCGCCGGCCTCGGTGCCTTGCGCCACCAAAATATCGACACCGGCTGCGACCTGCCGCAGCGCGTGCTCTTTCGAACCAACCAACGCCGCCACCGGCACGCCATGCTTGCGGCCCATGTCGATCATCTGCTTCGGCGGCACGCCGAGCGCGTTCGCGATCAACTTGATCGGGTGACGGAACGAAACCTCGAGCACATCAAGCGCACGCTGCGCGTCAAACGGCTGCGGCTGGTTGTCGGCGACATTGGTCGTTGTCAATTCGACGCCGTATTTCTTCAGGAGGTTGCGGGTGAAGTCGCGATGCTGCGGCGAGATACGCGCTTCCAGGCTCTTCCAGGTGACGTCCTTTTCACCCGCGGTCGAAATGTTCTCGGGAATCAGCACGTCTAGTCCGTACGGCTTGCCGTCGGCGTGGTCGTCAATCCATTTCAGTTCCTGCTCGATGGTTTCAGGCGAATGCGCAGTCGCGCCCAGCACGCCAAACCCGCCGGCGCGGCTGACGGCGGCCACCACGTCGCGGCAATGGCTGAAGGCGAGCAGGGGGAATTCTATACCCAGCATGTCGCAGATCGGCGATTTCATGGCTTGTCCTCCCGGTGGCAGCATTCCAGATTGCTGCTCGGCTTTCCGCGAGACGCTAGCCCATCGGAGGCTTGCATGCCAAGCGGCCTTGCCCCTTGCCATGAGGAGCAAACATTCCACCGCGCAAAATATGCAATGCCATGCCGCCGATTTGCGTCTTGCGCTTTGACGCTATCGAGAGAATGCTGACGGGCAAACAGATAATCTTTCAGGGAGCCTTCATGTCCGCCACGCCTTCCGTTACCGCCAAATCGTCCGAGAGCTACGACGTCGTCGTGGTCGGTGCGGGCTTTGCCGGCATGTACATGCTGCACCGGTTGCGCGGGCAGGGAATGACGGCGCGGGTCTACGAGCAGGGCTCGGGCGTCGGCGGCACCTGGTACTGGAACCGCTATCCCGGTGCGCGCTGCGACGTCGAGAGCATGCAGTACTCCTATTCGTTTTCGGAAGAGCTGCAACAGGAATGGGACTGGAGCGAGCGTTACGCGCCGCAGCCCGAGATTTTGAAATACGCCAATCACGTCGCCGATCGCTTCGATTTGCGAAGGGACATCCAGTTCAATACCCGCGTCGAGCGCGCCGCGTTCGACGAGGCAACCAATCTCTGGTCGGTCTCGACCTCCGACGGCAGGCGAGTGACGGCGAAATTCGTCGTACTCGCCACCGGCTGCCTGTCGAACGCTCGGATGCCTGACATCAAGGGCCTCGATCGCTTCAAGGGCCGGGTCTATCACACCGGCCACTGGCCGCATGAGGAAGTCGATTTCACGGGCCAGCGCGTCGGCGTGATCGGCACGGGATCATCGGGCATCCAGTCGGTGCCCGTCATCGCCGAGCAGGCGAGCCAGCTCACGGTATTCCAGCGCACGGCGAACTTTTCCGTTCCCGCCCGCAATGCGCCGCTGACGCAGGAAGAGCGGCAGAAGTTTCGCGACAACTATCCCGAGATCAGGCGCTTTGCGCGCGAAGTCGCGAAGAACGGCATCTATACCGAGATGCCGGACCGCGGCGCGCTCGATGACGGCGGCAACGAGCGCCGCGCGAAATACGAGGCGCGCTGGAATCGTGGCGGGCTCACCTTTATGTCGGTCTACAACAACCTCGCGCTCGACAAGGCCGCCAACGACACCGCCGCCGATTTTGTCCGCGAAAAAATCGCCGAGATCGTCAAAGACCCGGAAACGGCGACGCTGTTGCAGCCGAACAACCATCCGATCGGCTCCAAACGCATCTGCATCGACACGGATTATTTCGCGACCTTCAACCGCCCGAACGTGACGCTGGTCGACATCAAATCGAATCCGATCGAAGAGATCACGGAAAGCGCCGTGCGCGTGGCGGGCAGGGATTACGAAGTCGATGCACTCGTGCTCGCGACCGGCTTTGACGCGATGACGGGCTCGGTGGCGAAGATCGACATCACGGGCCGCGGCGGGCAGACGCTCAACCGAAAATGGGCCGCGGGCCCGCGCACCTATCTCGGCCTGATGAGCGCCGGCTTTCCCAACCTCTTCGTTGTCACCGGCCCCGGCAGCCCATCGGTGCTGTCGAACATGATCGTCTCGATCGAGCAGCATGTCGACTGGATCACCGACTGCATGGCCTATATGCGCGACCGCGGCCTCGACACGATGGAGGCGACGGTCGACGCGGAGGATAAGTGGGTTGCCCACGTCAACGAGGTCGCCGCCACCACGCTCTATCCTCAGGCCAATTCCTGGTACATGGGCGCCAACGTCCCCGGCAAGCCGCGCATCTTCATGCCCTATATCGGCGGCGTCGGGCCCTACCGGCAGATCTGCAACGATGTGGCGGCAAAGGGCTATGAGGGCTTTGTGATGGAGCGGGCGGAAGCGCCGCGAGAGATGGCGGCGTCATAAGCTCCCGTAGGGTGGGCAAAGCGAAGCGTGCCCACCATCACGAGCCGAACATTGGAGGTGGGCACGCTGCGCTTTGCCCACCCTACAAGTCAGCCGCGCAGCCGCCGCGCCAACGCCTCAACGAACCGATCGACATCAGTCTCGTCATTGTACACGTGGGGCGAGATGCGCATGCGTCCCAGGCGCGGCGCGACATAGACGCCCTCGCTTGCCAATCCTTCGACAAGGCCCGCCGGCATCCCGCCCTTGAAGGCGAGGCTCAGAATATGCGGGCTGCGCAGACGGACGTCGGGCACGCTGACGCCGATGCCGCGCACGCCCGCCGCGATCCGCTCCGTCAGCATCGTGAGGCGTTGCTCGATGGCGGGCGCTCCCCATTCGACCATCATCTCCATGCCGATCGAGGCCATCTCCATCGAGATGAAATAATCGCGTTCGCCCATGTCGTAGCGACGGGCATCGCCGACGTAACTGGGGTCGGTGAAATAGACCGCGTTCTCGGCGCGCACGTTGCGGCGGCCGGACGCGGTCTGCTCCAGCGGGATTCCGCCTTGATGGCGTTTTGCAACATAGAGAAAGGCGCGGCCGTAAGGGCCGAGCAGCCATTTATAGGTCGGGAAGATAACGAAATCCGGGTCAAGGCGCTTCACGTCGGTCGTCAGCACGCCGGTGCTCTGCGTCGCGTCGACAAGGAAGGCAGCGCCCTGTCGCCGCAGCGCCGCGCCGGCCTTCTCGACATCGATTAGGCCGCCGTCCGACCAGTGCACCGATGAGATCGAGGCCAGGCTGACCGGCGGGGCGCCGGATCGTTCGATCGCGGCAAGCACCGCCGACGTCCAGTCGCCATCGTCAGGTTGCCGAACCGTCTCGACGGAAAACCCTTCCGCCTCGGCCCGGGTCTGCCATTCGAGCACCGGCGAGGAGTGATCGTTTTCCAGCACGATCACGCGCGTGCCGCGGGCGATCGGCAGTATCTTCGCGGCGGTCGCAACGCCGTAACTGACCGAGGGGATCAGCGCGATATCGGAAGCCTCGGCATTGATCAGCCGGGCGGCAGCAAGGCGCGCGCGCTCATTCTGCTGGCTGGCGAAGGAGGCCTCGAGCGTCCACGGTGTGCCCTTGCGGAGAACCGCGGCGCGCCCGGCCTCCAGGGTTCGAAGCGGCAGCGGGCTGTAAGAGGCGGCATTGAGGTAGCAAATCTGGCGCGGTATCTCGAACAAGGCGCGCTGTGATGGGAGCATCTGGAGGATCTCTGCTGTAGCGATCCATCCATTATGGCCGATCTCGACTACGCCAGCCACAGAAGCATTGCTCCGAGTACACCTGCGGCCGGGGCCCATCACGTAGATCTGTAGGGTAGGCAAAGCGGAGTGTGGCCACCATATTCAACACGCACATTTGCGTGGTAGGCATGGCGCAGGCGCGCCTCTGCCCACCCTGCGGCTCCGGAGATAAAAAGAAATGACCGACGCCCCCGTCAACGATCCCGCCGAATACACCCCGCCAAAAGTCTGGACCTGGAACAAGGAAAGCGGCGGCCGCTTCGCCGCCATCAACCGTCCGATCGCGGGCCCCACGCATGAGGCGGAGTTGCCTGTCGGCCGCCATCCGTTCCAGCTCTATTCGCTGGCGACGCCGAACGGCGTCAAGGTCACCGTGATGTTCGAGGAGCTTCTGGCCGCCGGTCACAGCGGCGCGGAATACGACGCCTGGTTGATCAAGATCGACGGCAACCAGTTCGGCAGCGGCTTTGTCTCGGTCAATCCGAACTCGAAGATCCCTGCGCTGATGGATCGCAGCGGACCGACGCCAATCCGGGTGTTTGAATCAGGCGCGATCCTGATGCATCTGGCCGAAAAGTTTGGCGCGTTCCTGCCGGCCGGCGGCGAGGCGCGGGCGGAGTGCCTGTCATGGCTGTTCTGGCAGATGGGCAGCGCGCCGTTTCTCGGCGGCGGTTTTGGCCATTTCTATGCCTATGCGCCGACCAAGATCGAATACGCCATCGACCGCTACGCCATGGAGGTGAAGCGCCAGCTCGATGTGCTCGATCGGCGCCTGGCCGACAACGAGTTTCTCGCAGGCAAGGACTACACGATCGCCGACATGGCGACATGGCCGTGGTACGGCGCATTGGCAAAAGGTCTGGTCTATGGCGCCGGCGAATTTTTGTCGGTGCACGAGTACAAGAATGTGCAGCGCTGGACCGACGCGATCGCCAAGCGTCCGGCGGTGAAGCGCGGGCGCATGGTCAATCGCATCTCCGGCGATCCGGCCAGCCAGTTGCACGAGCGGCACGAGGCCAGCGATTTCGATACGAAGACGCAGGACAAGATCGGCGAGACCGCCAAGACGTAAAGCGCCGGAAGAGGGAAGACCGCCATGAGCTTTTTCGAAAAAGGCGCCGTTCGTATCCATTATGAGGAAGCCGGCTCCGGCTTCCCGCTGCTCCTGATCGCCGGCGGCGGGCTGAACTCGAACATATCCGGCATCACCGGCGATTATCCGCCGTTCAACGCCATCCAGGAATTCGGCGGCGAGTACCGTTGCGTCGCCTACGACCTGCGCAACGCGCCGCCCGGCCAGTCCTCCGGCCCGCTTGAAATCGACCGCCCCTGGGATTCCCACACCGACGATCAACTCGCGCTGATGGACCATCTCGGCTTCGAAAAATTCATGGTGCTGGGTTTCTGCATCGGCGGTCCCCTGATCTGGAATCTGATCAAGCGTGCGCCGGACCGTGTGGTTGCCGCCGTGCTGGCGATGCCCTCAGGCTCGCGTCCCGAAATGCGTGATCTGTTCTACAACAACAACATGACCGGCTGGGCGCCGGAGCTGACAAAGCGCCGGCCCGACATCACGATGGAGCAGGCCGAAAAATTCCTGACGCGGATGTATCGCACCGATCCCGATTTCGTCTTCACGGTGACGCGCGACTTCGTCCGCCAATGTCAGACGCCGGTGCTGATCCTGCCCGACGATATCCCGGCGCATCCCTATGCGGTCGCGATGGAAAGCGCAATGCTGGCGCCGAATGCGGAAGTGAGTTTGTTTCCGTGGAAGGAGCCGAAGGAGCGCGTGCCGCTCGCGGTGCGCCAGATCCGGTCTTTCCTCCGCGCGCACCGGCCGCCGTCATAGTCCGTAGGATGGGTGGAGCGAAGCGATACCCATCAGCATCACGAACGGTATTGATGGGTATCGCTGCGCTCCACCCATCCTACGTCTACACCGCCGTCTTCGTCCCCTCAGCCGGCGGAAACACCACACGGTCATCCGTACGGGCAGTAGCGGTCCGCGAACATGCGACCGATCTGATGATAGCGCTCCATGTGCACGCGCATCGCGGCGTGGTCCCACAATTCGTCGCGGATGTGAAAGTGGATGCCTTCGCCCATCACCAGCAGCCGGTCGCCGTTGACGTCGATCTCCTTCCAGGTCTTGCACTCCATCGCAAACGGCGCATCGGCGAGCCGCGGCACGACGATCTTGGTTGAGGGCGCGAGTTTGAGGTTCAGATAGTCCGGCTCGCCGATATCGGGCGGAAAATCGCCGCTGGATTCATGCATCGCTTGCGCCAGGGGCTCGTCGGTCATGTTGACCACGAACTCGTTAGTCCGCCGGATGTTGATCACGGTGTCCTTGACGCGCCCGTCGGGTCGCAGATTCGCGGCGAACATGCAGAGCGGCGGATCCTCGCAGAACACGTTGAAGAAGCTGAACGGCGCCGCGTTGACGACGCCGGTCGGACCGAGCGAAGTCACCCACGCGATCGGCCGCGGCAGCACAAAGGAGGTGAGCACCTTGTAACGCTCGCGGGGTTTGAGGTCGCCGGGATCGTATTGCATGTAAGGAGCTCCGCGTAGGGTGGGCAAAGCGCAGCGTGCCCACCATTTTGCGCGGGCGCAAGGTGTGGCGGGCACGGCGCTTGCGCGCCTTTGCCACCCTACGACTGTTTCGGCGGAGGTCCTTGCCTCGCCCCGCTTGCGGGGAGAGGTCGCTCGGCAGCGCTCTTGCGCGCCTGAGCGCGGCGGGTGAGGGGGACTCTCCGCGAGTCGAATGCGTGGTGAGAGCCCCTCACCCCGTGAAGAACGGGGAGAGGGGAGAAGTTACGGCATGCTCAGCTCGTGCCGTCCGACCACCATCCAGTGCACTTCATCCGGGCCGTCAGCGAAGCGGAGGTGGCGGACGTCCTGGTACATTTCGCCGAGCGGGCTCCATTGCGAAATGCCGGTGGCGCCGTGCATCTGGATCGCCTGATCGATGATCTTGCAGGTGCGCTCCGGCACCATGGCCTTCACCATGCTGACCCAGATCCGGGCCTCCTTGTTGCCGAGCACGTCCATGGCTTTCGCGGCCTTCAGCACCATCAGCCGCATCGCCTCGATCTCGCAGCGCGCCTGTGCGATGATCTGCAGATTGCCGCCGAGATGGGCGATCTTCTTGCCGAAGGCTTCACGGGTGAGGCCGCGCGACACCATCAGGTCGAGCGCCTTTTCCGCCTTGCCGATGGTGCGCATGCAGTGATGGATGCGGCCCGGCCCTAGACGGACCTGCGAGATTTCGAAGCCGCGGCCTTCGCCGAGCAGAATGTTCTCCTTCGGCACCCGGCAATTGGTGAAGCGCAAGTGCATGTGGCCGCGCGGCGCGTGATCGTGGCCGAACACGTGCATCGGCCCGAGAATTTCCACGCCGGGCGTGTCGATCGGCACCAGGATCTGCGATTGCTGCTTGCTCGGCGGTGCGTCGGGATTGGTCTTCACCATCACGATCATGATCTTGCAGCGCGGATCGCCGGCGCCGGAGATGTAATACTTTTCGCCGTTGATCACCCATTCGTCGCCGACGAGCTTTGCCGTGGTCGAGATGTTCTTGGCATCGGAGGAGGCGACGTTCGGCTCGGTCATCGCATAGGCCGAGCGGATCTCGCCGGCCAGCAGCGGCTTCAGCCATTTCTCCTTCTGCGCCTTGGTGCCGACGCGCTCCAACACTTCCATGTTGCCGGTGTCCGGCGCCGAGCAGTTCATGGTCTCCGAGGCCAGAGGATTCTTCGCCAGCTCCACCGCGATATAGGCGTAGTCGAGATTCTTCAGGCCTTCGCCGGTCTCGGCATCGGGCAGGAAGAAGTTCCAGAGCCCTTCTTCCTTGGCCTTGTCCTTGGCCTTCTGCAGCACCGCGAGCTGCTCCGGCGTAAAGCTCCAGCGATCCTTCTTGGCCTCGCCAAGCCGCATGAACTCGACCGACATCGGATCGACGGTTTCGCGGATGAATTTTTTGACGTGCTCGTACAGCGGCCGGACCTCGTCCGACATGCGCAAATCGTTCAGTTCCTCGCCCGGATTGAGATTGTAGGTCGTCGTTCGCGGGATGTAGGCGTGTTTCATGGATTATTTCCTCCCATTGGCGCAGGGATCGTGGATCCCGCGGACGCGCGCTCGGCTCGTTGGCCGGCAATGTAGACGGCGGGAAGGGGCTTGTACAAGCGCGAGCGGAGGGACGCGATTTTCCGCCTCATGGGAAGCGGCGCCGCGGCCGCTTCTCACTTCCGCCGCGCCTTCTGGTCGAACGCGCTGAGCACCGCGAGCGTCATCGCGGTGATGCCGGTCTCGATGGTCGGCCTCGGCACCGGTGCGAACAGCGGCGAATGATTGGACGGTATCGGTGGTCCGCCGTTGCGTGCTGCGTCGATGCGTTCCTGGTCATAGACGCCGATGTTGAACATCATCGATGGCACGCCGGCGGCAGCGAATTCGGAGAAATCCTCGCTGGCGGTCCCTGGCGGCGAAACCCTGAACTTGTCGCCAAATACCGTCTTCAGCGCATCAGCAGCGGTGGCGACCACATCGGGATCGTTCATGACGGGTTTGGCCCCCTCGGCGATCTTGATATCGGGCGCGGGTGCGCCTGACATGGCGGCAGCGGCCTTTGCCGTTCGTTCAATTCCGGCATGCAGCTTGGCGCGAACCTCGGGCTTGTAGGAGCGAATGGTTCCGGAGATCTGCACGGAGTCGGGAATGATATTTCCAGCGGTGCCGCCGTGAATGGCGCCGATGCTCACGACGCCGAATTCAGTTGGATCCTTTTCCCGGCTGATCACGCTTTGTACGTCGACGATGAACCGCGCCGCAATCGTAACGGGATCGACGGTCGTGTGCGGCGCCGAGCCATGACCGCCACGGCCGTGGAATGTCACCTCGAGGCTGTCGGCGGCAGACGTGCCGACCCCGGTACGATAGAAGACCGTGCCATGAGAGAATGGGCCCGCATGCAGGGCAAAGGCGACGTCGGGCTTGGGAAAGCGCGTGAACAGGCCATGCGCAATCATGGCACGGGCGCCGGCCACAATCTCTTCCGCCGGCTGGGCGATGAACATCAGCGTGCCGCGCCATTGGTCCTTCAGGCCAAGCAGCGTCTTCGCCGTTCCGACCCAGCTCGCCATGTGGATGTCGTGACCGCAGCTATGGGCGACGAACACTTCCCGCCCGTTCCAGTTGGCCTTGTCGCGGCTCGCATATTCGAGTCCGGTCTTTTCCTCCATCGGCAGCGCATCGAGTTCGGTGCGCACCATGATGGTGGGGCCATCGCCATTTTTGTAAATCGCGACTAGCCCGGTCTTGCCGACGTTCTCGGTGACGTCGAAGCCGAGCGCGCGCATTTCCGCGGCGAGCCTGGCGGCGGTCTTCACCTCCTGAAAGGCAAGCTCCGGGTGGGCGTGGATATCCTTGTAGAGCGCGTCGAGTTTTGGATAATCGCTTTCGATCGAGGCCTGGATCGCCTTCTTCAGTTGGGCGGCGTCGAGTTCTGCATGGGCCGGCAGCGAGGTAGCTGCGAATAAGGTGACGGCTGCAGCCAACGAGTTGACAAATCGATTCATGCCCGGGCTCCTTCGATTGCGCTGCAATGCGTGGTCAAAGTCACTGGCTCGTCATGCTCGGGGCAAAAGCGCGAAGCGCGTCTTCGCGCAGATGTCCCGGCCATGACGGAGAAGGGAAGCTACGCCGGCATCCGGTGCATGGCGCAGATCTTGTTGCCGTCGAGATCGCGCAGATAGGCGAGGTAGAGTTTGCCGCCTGCACCTTCGCGAATGCCCGGCGGATTTTCGCAGGTGGTGCCGCCATTGGCGATGCCGGCCGCATGCCATGCGTCGGCCTGTTCGGGTGAATCCGCCGCAAAGCCGATGGTGCCGCCATTGGCAGGCGTGGCGGCCTGACCGTTGATCGGCTTGGTCACCGAGAACACGCCGGTCTTGGTGAAGTAAAAGATCCGGTGCCCATCGACCTTGGCCGGCCGCACGCCGAGCGTGCCGAGCAACGCGTCGTAGAACGCCTTGGCCTTTTCGAGGTCGTTGGTGCCGATCATGACATGCGAGAACATTAGTCAATTCCTCCCAGTTTTTCCGACGAACAAGCGCGATTGCTCGGCGCTTCACTTTCGCTGGGCGGAACAAACCCTGCGCGCTGTCCGTTGCCGGCAATGTAGACGGCGGTGTTGGCATTGTACAAGGAGGCGCGGGGCAACCGTGGGG
Organism: Bradyrhizobium sp. CCBAU 051011; assembly: GCF_009930815.1. Lineage (NCBI taxonomy): Bacteria > Pseudomonadati > Pseudomonadota > Alphaproteobacteria > Hyphomicrobiales > Nitrobacteraceae > Bradyrhizobium > Bradyrhizobium sp. CCBAU 051011. The sequence goes on from NZ_CP022222.1 coordinate 4,781,963, forward strand.
AAGCCACGAAAACCAGCCGGGGTTGTGCAGATTACATTCCAGTAATCCGGCTGGAGGGGGGCGGTTTCCACCGGTCAAACGCGGCGCCTCGACGCACCCCGGTATCTTGCAGCGCCACCAGGGGAATTCTTACCTCTGGGATGCCAGTCACGGCCTCCGCCGTGGGCGGGCTAAGGAGACGACAATGAGCTATCTGAAGACTGCCATTCTTTTGGCCGGTCTTACCGGCCTCTTCATGGGCGTCGGCTATCTGATCGGCGGCGCCACCGGTGCGATGATCGCGCTCGTGATCGCGGCCGCCACCAACATATTTGCCTACTGGAATTCCGACCGCATGGTGCTGTCGATGTACGGCGCCCATGAGGTCGACCGGAATAGCGCGCCCGACCTCGTTCATCTCGTGGCCGAGCTCGCCGGCCGCGCCGGCCTGCCGATGCCGCGCGTGTTCGTGATGGACGAGGCGCAGCCCAATGCGTTCGCCACCGGCCGCAATCCGCAAAACGCCGCGGTCGCCGTCACCACGGGCCTGATGCAACAGCTCAGCCGCGAGGAGCTCGCCGGCGTGATCGCGCACGAGCTCGCGCACATCAAGAACCACGACACGCTCTTGATGACCATTACCGCGACCATCGCCGGTGCGATCTCGATGCTGGCGCAGTTCGGCATGTTCTTCGGCGGCAACCGCGACAACAATCACGGCCCCGGCATCATCGGCTCGATCGCCATGATGATCCTGGCGCCGCTCGGCGCCATGCTGGTGCAGATGGCGATCAGCCGGACCCGCGAATACGCCGCCGACGATCTCGGCGCGCGCATCTGCGGTCAGCCGATGTGGCTGGCGTCGGCCTTGAGCAAGATCGCGGGTGCCGCACATGTCGTGCCGAACCCGGAAGCCGAGCGCAATCCGGCAACCGCGCACATGTTCATCATCAACCCGCTGTCGGGGCAGGGCATGGACAATCTGTTCACGACGCACCCCTCGACCGAGAACCGCATCGCCGCGCTGCAGCAGCTCGCGGCGCAGATGGGCGCGCAAGGCGGAACGCTTTCCGTCAACGACCGCGGTAACTACCCGCGCCGCGGCCCGTGGGGCCGCACCTCCGCTTCGCGCGGTCCATGGGGCTAAGCCGATAGAGCAGAGACCCGCCGCTGTCACCAGCGGCGGGTTTTGCTGCGCCGGCAATCATCCGATGCCGATTTACTTCGCTCACCGTGCGTCGCGACCTCATGCTGATGAAACCCGGATGGAGCGATCGTGCTTGTCCCCATTGTGATACAGCATCGCAAAAGAGGGATCCCGGCATGGAACGGTTGGACGACCTCGAAACATTCGTGGCCGTGGTCGAGAAGGGCAGTCAGGCCGCCGCGGCGCGCCACCTTAGACGTCCACTGCAATCCCTCAACCGCTCGCTGATCGCCCTGGAACGCGCCGTCGGCGTCGAGCTCATCAAGCGCACGACGCGACGATCGGAGCCGACGGAAGCCGGGCGAATGTTCTACGAGCGCATCAAGCCGGCCGTTGCCGAAATCATCGCGGCGCGGAACGAAGCTGCCAACATCCGCGGCGAGGTCTCGGGTCCGCTGAAGATCGGCGCGCCGGTGCTGTTCGCCTCGTCCTATGTCGCGCCGATCATTGGCCGCTTTCTAAAGCTCTATCCGAACGTCGAGATCGAGCTGAAGGCAGCTGACGATCAGGTCGATCTTGTTGCTGATGGCCTCGACATGGCGGTGCGGATCGGTGAGTCCGTCGATGAACAGCTGACCGCGCGCCGGCTACAGGCGCTGCGGGTCGTGACGTGTGGTACGCCGGCCTACCTCGCGGAGCATGGCACCCCGAAACACCCAGATGAGCTCGGAAGCCATCACTGCGTGCTGCGCGCGGGCGGGGCCGACAAATGGCCGTTTCGCGTCGGCGGCAAGCTGCAGGCGGTCCGGGTTTCCGGCCGCTTTCACTCCAACAGCGCTGCGGCGATCCGCGCGGTGGCCGGCGAAGGCATCGGCCTCGCGCAACTGCCGCTCTGGCAAATCAGAGAACTCGTCGAGCAAGGCACGCTTTTGATCGTGCTGGCTGAATTCGAGACCGAAGGCATGCCGATCCAGCTTGTCTGGCCGCCGACGAAAGCACCGCTGGAGCGGATGCGGCGCTTCGCCGATTTCCTGGCGAACGGTCTCAAGACCGAATTGCTCTAGCGCATGATCCGAAAAAGTGGACACCGGTTTTTCGATAAGACCATGCGCAAACCAAAGAGCCGTTAGAAGATACCGTAGCCCGGCGTGAGCAAATTGGCAGGATCGAGGCGCTGCTTGCTCTCGCTGAATCGCGGCCAGCTCGATCCGAAATGATCCTTCCAGTCGCCGTGCGACATCGGAAAGGCGCCGACCGGATACTGCAGGCCGCCGGCGCTGCGGATGCGATCGTAAAGCACGCGATTCTGCGCGACCATCCGCTGCGCCGCGGCCGCATCGTTCGACGCCGGCATGCGGATGACGTTGAACGGGAAGACGATGCTCTCGTCGGGCAGCCGAAATAGCGGCGTGCGGCACGCGCGCGTCAGCATCGGATAGCAGGTGATCCGTCCGAACGGTCCGACATCCGCATCGGTCAATCCGGCAAGGACGTCGCGCGCGATTTGTTCCGCGTTGCGGGCGTGCAGGAACGTCAGCAACCAGGGTTTTGGCGTGGCCCACTGGCCCTTCGATCGGAGCAGGGCTTCGAATTTTGCAAATGCGGCGGCGTCTTCGCCATAGGTCAGGTCGGTTATTACGGCGGCGCTGCGCGTGTCCGATAGAATCTTGAGCAGAGCTGCGTCGTCCGGAAGACGGTCCTCGTTGTAGTAGACGGCCGCGTCAAGCTGGTATCGCCAGCCGCCGGCGCTGTCGGGAAGGATTGCTCCCTGCAACTGGTCGAAGCGTTCTTCCGCCAAGACGCGTCGCTGGTCGGCCATGAGCTCGGTCAGGCCAAGATAGAACAGTTGAAAGCGGCGCACGCGCTCCGGAGCACGCTGCAGGCGCAGGGTCGCGCGCGTGATGATGCCGCACTGGCCGAGCCCGGCCCGAACGGCGTCAAAAGCATTCGGGTTCGATGTCGCCGAACAGGTCAGTTCCTGTCCGTCTCCGGTGACCACGTCGAATTCGAGAACGTTGTCGGTTTGCATGCCATGCCGGGAGGAGGCACCGCCGATCCCGCCGACCGCCAGTGTGCCGCCGACCGACAGGCCGAGATAGTTGGTCAGCACCGGCGGCGTCAGGCCTTGCGCGAGCGTGGCGTCGAGCACGCTTTTCCAGGTGGCGCCGGCCTCGACCACAATGCGGTCCGGCCGCAGCTCGCGGATCGAACCGAGCCTGCCCATGTCGATCACGATGCCGTCTTCGCTCAGCGAGCGGCCGTAGATCGAATGGCCCTGACCGCGCGCCGCAACCTTCAGCCCCTCGCTTCTCGCCAGGCGCAACAGGCTGGCGACCTCCGCACTGGAAACCGGCTGCGCCACCGCGCGCGGCTCGCGATGGATCAGGCGGCCGAAATCCCCGCTTGCCTCGCTGCGAGCGCTGTCGCGCGACGGCATTTCGGCGGCATCGGCCTGCGCGGCGGCGGTCAGGCCGTAGGTATGCGAAGTAACGGCGGCGGCGATGCCGAGGCCGGTACCCAGGAATGTGCGTCTGTCTGACGTCATCAAGCGATCGTCCATCGCGCGGCTGAAAGGCGGACTTGGCCGGACTATGGAGCGAAGCTGGCTACGATGTTTTCAGGACACAATTGCCGCCCGGCGCGATGGAGCTTCCCGCAAACCGGGATAGTGCCGACTCTCTCGTCCCGTCGTTGCGAGAAAAGGCGACGAAGCAATCCATGCATCCGTTATGCCGTGCGATAGATTGCTTCCGCCTTCGCTAAAGCTACGGCGGACAAGTCGCTGCGATCGCAATGGCGGGGAGAGAGCGCGAGCCTGCATCCTTCGAGACGCGCGTTCCGCGCTCCTCAGGATGAGGAGAGATGTTGGCCCCTCATGGTGAGGAGCGCGGCAAAGCCGCGCGTCTCGAACCATGTGGCCGCGATGCCGCCGCGTACCTCAAAACGCCGTATACCCGCCATCGATCACAAAACAATCCGCCGTATGATACGACGAAGCCTTGCTCATGAGGTACACGGCGATGCCGCCGAAATCGGTCGGTTCGCCGAAGCGGCGCACGGGAATGCGCGGCATCACGTTGGCGACGAACTTGTCGTTGGCCATGATGCCGGCGGTCATGTCGCTCTTAATCCAGCCGGGCAGGATCGCATTTGCGGTGACGCCGTGGTGCGCAAGTTCGACGGCGAGCGCGCGGCACAGCGCGTTCAGCGCCGCTTTCGTGCCGGCGTAATGCTCGTTGCGGGCGGTGCCGAACAGCGAGGCGAGGCTGGAGGTCGCGACCAGCCGGCCGAATCTGTCGCCACCTTCCGCGCGTTCGGTCATGTGACGCGCCGCAGCCTGAAACACGTGGAAGACGCCGTCGAGATTGGTCGCGAACATTTTTCGCCATTCCTCCTCGGTGCGGTCGATGAAGGCACGGCGTCCTCCGCCGCCGATACCGGCATTGGCAAAGCAGCCGTCGACGCGGCCGAACGTGTCGAGCGTTGCCTTCATCGCGGCCTTGACGGAGGCGGGATCGGAGACGTCGCAGATCTCTGTATGAACCTTGCCTGGGCCGGCCGACATGGTCGCGGCCGCGGCCTTGTTCTTGTCCGCGTTGCGGCCCCAGATCGAGACGTTGCAGCCGGCAGCGTTCAGTGCCTGTGCGATACCGAGGCCGATACCGCCATTGCCGCCCGTGATGATGGCCGTGCGGCCGGTGAGGTCAAAGATGCTCATGGGATGTTTCCAATTTGTTGGGTAGCAGACTTGCGCCCGGTGGCGGGCAGATGTTCTGGCGCAAGCATGGACAACGCCATCAGGAAAATCAAATATGGGTACGACATCATCAGGTCTTCCGCGCAGCGAAATAGCGCGTAAACACAAGTTAAGAGGAAACAATGCAATTCAAGCACGTCACGCTCGATTTCGACGGCCCGGTTGCCGTTCTCAAGCTCGACCATCAGGAGGTCATGAACGCGGTCTCGATGGACACGCTGGGCGGTCTCGGCGAGGCGCTCGATGCGATCGAGGAGAAGCGGGAGGAAGTCCGCTGCGTCGTGCTGACCGGCGCGGGGCGCGCCTTCTGCACCGGTGCCAATCTGCAGGGGCGCAACAACCAGAAGCCCGGCAAGAGCAATGCCGGACAATCGCTGGAAATCGGCTTTCACCCGTTCCTGCGCCGTATTCGCCGGCTGCATTGCCCGCTCGTCACCGCCGTCAACGGTCCCGCCGCCGGCGCCGGGATGAGTTTTGCATTGATGGGCGACATGATCCTGTGCGCCCGCTCGTCCTACTTTCTACAGGCGTTCCGCCGCATCGGCCTGGTGCCGGATTGCGGCTCGACCTGGCTGCTGCCGCGGATGATCGGCAAGGCGCGTTCGGTTGAGCTGTCCTTGATGGGCGAACGGCTGCCGGCAGAGAAGGCGCTGGAATGGGGCCTCGTCAACCGCGTCTATGACGATGCGGTTTTGATGGAAGAGGCGATGAAGCTCGCGCATGAGCTCGCCAATGGTCCCACGATTGCGCTGTCGCTGATCCGAAAGCTTTATTGGGACAGCCCGGAAAATTCCTTCGAGGAACAGCTCAACCTCGAATTCGAATCGCAACGCATCGCCGGCGCGGCGGAGGATTTCAAGGAAGGCGTCACCGCTTTCCTGGAAAAGCGCCCGGCCAAGTTCAAAGGCAAATGATCGAGGCCCAACTCGGCCGCTGCGTCGCCTTCTGGTATCCGGGAGCGACCGGCGTGACCGGCGCCGCAAAACTCTCCGGCGGCGCCAGCCAGGAGACCTGGACGTTCGACATTGTGCATCCGGGCGGCAATGTCGGCGCCATCCTGCGCCGCGCGCCGCCAGGATTTGGCGCGTCGCCGGGGCGGGCCGCCGGGCTCGATGCCGAAGCGACGCTGATGCAACTCGCGCATGATGCCGGCCTGCCGTCACCGCGAGTGATGCACGTGCTGAAGCCGGAAGACGAACTCGGCCGCGGCTTCATCATGCAACGCATCGAGGGCGAGACCATCGCGCGCAAGATTCTGCGTGACGAGCAATTTGCCAAAGCGCGACCGATATTGGCGCGGCAGTTGGGCAGGGTGATCGCGGGCATCCATGGCCTGCCGGCGGCAAAACTGCCGAAGCTGCGCGAGATGAGTGCGACCAAGGAGATCGCCGACCTCGAGCGCGAATACCGCAGCTTCAACTGGCCGCGGCCGGTATTCGAACTGGCGTTGCGCTGGCTGCGCGAGCGCGATCCCGGACCGTCGCAGGAGGTGACGCTGGTGCATGGCGATTTCCGCCACGGCAACCTCATCATCGGCCCCGATGGCGTTCGTGCCGTGCTGGACTGGGAGCTCGCGCATTTCGGCGACCCGATGGAGGATCTCGGCTGGATCTGCGTCAATTCCTGGCGCTTCGGCGAGATCGACAAGCCGGTCGGCGGCTTTGGCACGCGCGAGGACCTGTTCGCAGGTTATGAGGAAGCCGGCCGCAAGGTCGATGCTAGCAGAGTGATGTTCTGGGAAGTGATGGGCACGCTGCGCTGGGGCATCATGTGCTGCGGCATGATGCAGCGTTTTCGTGCGGGCCCCGACCATTCGATGGAGCGCGCCATGATCGGGCGGCGCTCGTCGGAGACGGAAATCGATTTGTTACGACTGCTGGCTCCGAGAGGAGGGTAAAGATGCAGGACGAACCCACTCCCACCGAACTGATCAAGGCGGTCGCGGACTTCCTCCGCAACGAGATCGCACCGGGGATCAAGGGCCACAACGCCTTCAAGCTCCGCGTCGGCATCAACGCGCTGGATCTCGTGACGCGGCAACTAGCGCTGGAGCAGGGGAGCGATGCCGCGGAAGCTGTGCGGCTGAAGCAGTTGCTTAGCTCGGATGGCTCGCTGTTCGAGTTGAATCGCGCGTTGTCGGACAAGATTGCAACAGGCGAAGTCGATCTGCAGACGCCGGGCCTCGCCGAACACCTCTGGCAGACGACCATGGACAAGCTCGCCGTCGACCAGCCGAACTACGCGTCGTACAAAAGGGAGTTGGGGAATCAGTAGCTCGGATGTCACCCGGTCGTCATGCCCGGGCTTGTCCCGGGCATCCACGTCTTTGTCTACGAGAAGCAAGACGTAGATGGCCGGGACAAGCCCGGCCATGACGGAGAAGCTGTTAGGCGCAAAGAAGCCTTACCGCCCCAGCCACTTCGGCGGTCGCTTTTCGGCAAACGCCTTCGGCCCCTCGATGTAGTCCTGCGAGGCCGCCATCGCCTTCACGGCCGGATACTCCCGCTGCTCGGCGATCGCCTGTTCCAGCGATCCGTCAAGCCCGCGCTGGATGGCCTGCTTGGAAGCGCGGATCGACATCGGCGAATTCTTGCAGATCGTCTCCGCCCAGCGCTCGGCCGCCGCAAGCGCTTCACCGACGGGAACCACCTCGTTCACAAAACCGAGCTCGAGGCCCTCCTTCGCCGAGACGTGGCGGGCGGTCAGGATCATGCCCATGGCGCGCTTCAGCCCGATCTGCCGCGGCAGCCGGTGCACGCCGCCGGCGAGCGCGGCGAGGCCGACGCGGGGCTCGGGCAGGGCGAAGGTCGCATTCTCCGCGGCGATGATCAGATCGCAAGCCAGCGCGATCTCAAAACCGCCGCCCATCGCGACGCCGTTGACGGCGGCGATGATCGGTTTGTCGCAGTCGAAGCGCGAGGTGAGGCCGGCGAAGCCGCCCTTGTCCCAGCCGCGCTTACCTCCTGCCGCCTGCCATTTCAGGTCGTTGCCGGCGCAGAACGCCTTGTCGCCGGCGCCGGTAACGATCGCGACCCATTGCTCGGGATCGGCCGAGAAATCGTCGAACACCTTGTTGAGCTCAAAATGCGCGTCGATATGCAACGCATTGTACACTTCCGGCCGCGACAGCGTGATGATCGTGATCGGCCCCTTGCGCGTCACCTCTGAGAATTTCAGGTCCATGTTGGCTCCCGTTTCGATTTTCTGCGGAGAAGAATATTGGCCGCGATCATAGCGCGAGGCGCGCGCCTGAAACCATCCAATTACGCAAGGCCCCCGCGCAAGCCAAGGTCAATTCCGTTGCTTGACTTGGACGCGGTCTTCTCAGCTAAATCGATCCCAGCAGGAGCGCCGCGTAGCGCCTAAACGCAAAAGCAATAAACGACATTTCCGGGAGAGACCGCCTTGGATTTCAACCTGCCTGCCGACCTCACAGCCTATCTCGACGAACTCGACCGCTTCATCGTCCGCGAGATCAAGCCGCTGGAAGAGGCCGACGACAACATCCGCTTCTTCGATCATCGCCGCGAATGGGCGCGTACCGATTTCGAGAACGGCGGTCTGCCGCGGCATGAATGGGAAGCGTTGCTGCGCAAGGCCAAAAATCTCGCCGACGCCGCCGGTCATCTGCGCTTCGCGATCCCGAGGCGCTACGGCGGCAAGGACGGTTCCAACCTCTGGATGGCCGTGATCCGCGAACATTTCGCTTCAAAGGGTCTCGGCCTGCACAACGATCTGCAGAACGAACATTCGATCGTCGGCAACCTGCCGCTCGTCACCATGCTCGACCGCTACGGCACCGACGAGCAGAAGGCGATGATTGAAGGCTCGATAACAGGCAAATATCGCATTACGTTCGGCCTCACCGAGCCCGACCATGGTTCCGATGCGACGCATATGGAAACCAGGGCGGTGCAGTCGACCCGCGACAACGTCAAGGGCTGGATCATCAACGGCCAGAAGATGTGGACCACCGGCATGCATGTCGCCACCCATTGCGCGCTGTTTGCGCGGACGTCAGGCAATGACGGCGATGCCCGCGGCATCACCTGTTTTCTGGTGCCGGCGAAGAGCGAGGGCGTGAAGGTCGAGGAATACATGTGGACCTTCAACATGCCGACGGATCATCCGCGCGTCAGCTTCACCGATGTGTTCGTGCCTGACGATGCGCTGTTCGGCGAAATCGGGCGCGGCCTGTCGCTCGCGCAATGTTTTGTGCACGAGAACCGCATCCGGCAGGCGGCGAGTTCGCTGGGCGCGGCGGTCTACTGCATCAACGAAAGCGTCAAATACGCGCGTGAGCGAAAGCCGTTTGGCAAGGCGCTGGCCGAGAACCAGGCGATCCAGTGGCCGCTGGTAGAGCTTGCGACACAGGCGGAAATGCTGCGGCTATTGATCCGCAAGACCGCCTGGGAGATGGACCAGCTCACCCAGGCCCAGGTCGAGCACACGCTGTCCGATCGGGTGTCGATGTGCAACTACTGGGCAAACCGCCTGTGCTGCGAAGCCGCCGACCGCGCCATGCAGGTGCATGGCGGCATGGGCTATTCGCGCCACAAGCCGTTCGAGCACATCTACCGCCACCACCGCCGCTACCGCATCACCGAAGGCAGCGAGGAAATTCAGAAGCGGAAGGTGGCGGGATTCCTGTTCGGTTATATGGGGGCCGGGAAGCATTAGGAGCAAACCATGGAAGGTGGATGCGCCTGCGGACATATCCGCTATCGCCTGACCGGCAGGCCGCTGATCGTCAACGCCTGCCATTGCACGTGGTGCCAGCGCGAGACTGGCACCGTGCACGCGCTCAACGCGGTGTACGAGTTTGACCGGGTTGAGCACCTCAAGGCCGAGCCTGAGATCATCGATACGCCCTCGGCCAGCGGCAAGGGCCAGCGCATCGCGCGCTGTCCAATTTGCAAGGTCGCCATCTGGAGCAACTATCCCGGGGCGGGGCCGGCGATGCGCTTCGTGCGCGTCGGCACGTTGGACGACCCGTCGCAATGCCCGCCGGACGTGCACATCTTCACGTCCACCAAGCAGCCCTGGTTGACGTTGCCGCCGAACGCCAAGGTGTTCGCCGAGTTCTACGATATCAACGAGGTCTGGTCGGAAGAAGCCAAGACGCGCCGCCGCGCGCTGCGCGAGCGGATGAAGAAATAGCCATTGCTGCTATCACCGTCATTGCGAGGAGCGAAGCGACGAAGCAATCCATGGTGCCGCGAGAGGATAGATGGATTGCTTCGCTTCGCTCGCAATGACGACAGCGGCCTAATTCACCTGCCGGTCCTTGCCCGCCCAATACGGCTCGCGCAGATTCCGCCGCAAAATCTTCCCCGACGGATTGCGCGGCAGCGCCTCCATGAAGTCGACCGACTTCGGCGTCTTGAAGCCGGCGATGCGCTCGCGGGTAAAATTGATGATGTCGGTGGCGCTCGCCTGCTTGCCGGGCTTCATCACCACGACCGCCTTCACTGCTTCGCCCCATTTGTCGTCGGGGATGCCGATCACGGCGGCTTCGGCGACGTCAGGATGATCGCAGATCGCACTCTCGACTTCGGCCGGATAGATGTTCTCGCCGCCGGAGATGATCATGTCCTTGATGCGGTCATGGATATAGAGGTAGCCGTCCTCGTCCATGTAGCCGGCGTCGCCGGTGCGCAGCCAACCGTCGCTGCCGAGCGTTCTGGCGGTCGCCTCCGGCAGGTTCCAGTAGCCCGCCATATTGGAGCCGGAGCGGGTGGCGATCTCGCCGACCTGGCGCGGCGGCAGCCGGTTGCCGTCGGGATCGAGGATCGCGATTTCGATGCCGGGCAGCGCCTTGCCGGCCGAGCGCATGCGCTCCAGCCCTTCGACATGGTCTTCGGGTGGGAGGGCGACGATGGTGCCTGTTGTCTCGGTCATGCCGTAGAGCTGCACGAAGCCGCACTTGAACACCTCGATGCACTCCTTCAGCAGCGCGGCGGGAATCGGGGAAGCGCCATAGAGCATGTATTTCAGGCGGGAGAAATCGACCTGCCGCGCCCGCGGCTGCCGCACCACGAACTGCATCGCGGCCGGCACCATGAACAGTTTGGTGACGCCGGACTGTTCGAGGAAGTCCAACACCTTGGTCGGATCGAACTCGCGCGCAATCACGCTCTTGGCGCCGTGATAGAGACCAATCACGCCCCAGCCGGAGCCGCCGATATGGAACACCGGCATCGCCACCAGCGAGACGTCATCCGTCGTCCACTTATTCCATTCAGGCTTCTCGGCTTCGCTGCCGGCGGTCGCGAGGTTGAGGAAGTTGGCATGCGACAGCATCGCGCCCTTGGGCTTGCCTGTGGTGCCCGAGGTATAGAGCTGGATCGCAATGTCCTTCGGACTGATCGGCACCTTCGGGTCGTCGGCGCTGGCGGCATCGCGCCAGGCGATAAAATCCTGCCATTCCGGCGCGCCGCCCTCGGTCGTGATGATGGTGCGGACATCAGGCAATTGCGGCTTGATGCTGCGGACCTGGGTGATGAACTCTGGTCCCACGAACAGCACCGGCGCCTTGCAGTCGCCGACGATGAAGGCGATCTCGGGGCCGGCGAGGCGCCAGTTGACCGGCGCCATCACCACCTTGGCCTTCATCGCGCCCATCAGCAGCTCGAAATAGAAGTCGCTGTTCTTGCCGAGATAGGCGATCCGCTCGCCCGGCTTGACGCCCATCGCCATCAGCGCGTTGGCAACGCGGTTGGTCCTGACGTCGAATTCGGAAAAGGTGGTCTGGCGTCCTTCGAATTCGTAAGCCAGCGCGTTCCCATGGATCCTGGCGCGGTCGCGCACCATGTCGGCGAGATTCGCCGGTTGCTGCGAAGCGGACATGACTCTCCCATAGGCATTATTATTGTTCACCTGCGGGATGATATTGGTCCGGAGCGTTACACGCAATCATCCGTCATTGCGAGCGAAGCGAGCAATCCATAGCGCTGCGCAGGAAGCATGGATTGCTTCGTCGCTACGCTCCTCGCAATGACGCGGACAGATCATCCCCGCGCCGCGCGGTCCTTCTCGTTCTGCGCCTTGATCGAGTCGCGCGCCTTATTCCAGTCGTCGTCGCTCCAGTCGCGCAGTTGGTAGAAATTGCCGCCCATGGCGAGCGCCTGCGCGCCGTCCATGGCGATGGTCTCGCCGTTGATCCAGTCGCAGCCGCCGGAGATCAGGAACACGGCAAGGTTCTGCAGTTCCTCCATGGTGCCGACGCGCCCCATCGGGTTCTGCGCCCTGGTGCGCGCGCCGGCCTCGTCGCCGGGCTTGATGCGCTTGCTCATGCCCTCGGTCGGGATTTCGCCGGGCGCAATGGTGTTGAGACGGATGCCGTGTTTGCCCCATTCGACCGCAAGCGACATCGTCATGGCGTGGATCGCCGATTTGCTCATCGCCGACGGCACCACGTAAGGAGAGCCGTTGCGCACCCAGGTCACCGTGATCGATACCACGTTGCCGCGCAGCTTTTCGGCGATCCAGCGCCGTCCGACAGCGTGCGTCACATAGAACGTGCCGTGCATCACGATATTGGCGACCGCATCGAAGCCGCGCGGCGAGAGCTCTTCCGAGCGCGAAATGAAATTGCCGGCGGCGTTGTTGATGAGATCGGTGAGGGGCCCCGAGGTCCAGATCTGTTCGATCATCTCGTCGACGGCCATCGCATTGCGGATGTCGACGCCGTGGCTGACCACGCGCCCGCCATGCAGGTCCATCAATTCGGTCGCGGTCTCGTCGCACACGATCTTGCGGCGGCCGCAGATGTGAACCTCGGCTCCCAGTTGCAGAAACCGTGCGGCCATGGACTTGCCGAGGCCGGTGCCGCCTCCAGTCACGAGAATGCGTCGCCCGGCGAGAAGCTGATCATTGAACATCGTTTCCACCCACGGGATTGTCTGTTAATTGGTCGATTGACTAAAACCGGACAATTCCGTTCTGTAAAGCCGCAACAGCGGCATCAGCGAGGAGATTTTCATGGAGCAACGCGTCTCGATCTCGATTTCGGACGGCATCGCCGACGTCCGGCTGGTGCGGGCCGACAAGATGAATGCGCTCGATGCCGCGATGTTCGAGGCGCTAGTGGCTGCGACCGAGCGGCTGGCCCATGAAAAAGGCGTCCGGGCGGTAGTATTGTCGGGGGAGGGGCGGGCATTCTGCGCCGGTCTCGATATGGGGCGCTTCCAGGCCATGAAGGAAAACGGCGGTAACGGGATCGCCGGTGGCGAGAAGCGCGACCTGACTGCACGTACCCATGGTGTCGCGAACTTTCCGCAGCAGGCAGTCTGGGGCTGGCGCCAGCTTCCGGTGCCTGTCATCGCCGCTATCCAGGGCGTTGCGTTCGGCGGCGGATTCCAGCTCGCGCTCGGCGCCGACATGCGCTTCCTCACGCCTGATGCGCGGATGTCGATCATGGAAATCAAATGGGGCCTGGTGCCCGACATGGCCGGCACGCCGATCCTCGCAAGCCTCGTCCGCGACGATATTTTGCGCGAGCTCACCTATACCGGGCGCATCTTCTCGGCGCAGGAAGCCATGAGCTACGGTCTCGCAACGCGGATCTGTGACGATCCGCGCGCGGCGGCCTTCGAAGTCGCGCGCGAAATCGCTGGCAGGAGTCCCGACGCGATCCGCGCCGCCAAGCGCATGCTGAACAAGCTCTCCGTCGATCCGGCCCCGGCGCTGTTGGCCGAATCCGTCGAGCAGCAGAAGCTGCTCGGCAGTCCCAACCAGACCGAGGCGGTTCGCGCCAATATGGAAAAGCGCGCGCCGCGGTTTGCGGAGGCGGGATAGTTTAATCCGTCATTCCGGGATGGTGCGTTAGCACCAGACCCGGAATCTCGAGATTCCGGGTTCGATGCTGCGCATCGCCCCGGAATGACGTCGACACAAAACCCGGCAGCAGATCGGAAAGAGACAATGTCTACCTCCCCATTCCTCGGCATCATCAGCGGCCCGCGCCGCCGCGGCCACGACGAGATCGCCGAGCGCAGCGAGCGCATCGCCAGCGGATTGCAACAGCTCGGCGTCAGGCAGGGCGACAGCGTCGCCATGCTGATGCGCAACGACATCGCCTTCATCGAGGCGGCCTATGCCGCGATGCGGCTGGGTGCCTATGGCGTTCCCGTCAACTGGCACTTCAAGCCGGAAGAGATCAACTATGTGCTGAAGGATTCCGGCACCGCGGTGCTGATCGCGCATGCCGACATGCTGCATCAGTTGCGCGAGGCTATACCGGACGGCGTTTCCACGCTCAGCGTGCCGACGCCGCCGGAGATCATTGCCAATTACAAGATCGATCCGGACCACCTCGCCACGCCCGATTTCGCCATCGATTTCGAATCCTGGCTGAAGCAGCACCCGCGCTATGATGGGCCGGCGGTGCCGCAGCCGCAGAACATGATCTACACCTCGGGCACCACGGGCCATCCCAAGGGTGTTCGTCGTTTCGCGCCGACGCCGGAGCAGACCGCCAACGCCGAGCGCATGCGCAGCCTGATCTATGGCCTGAAGCCAGGCGCCCGCGCGCTGCTGCCGGGCCCGCTCTATCATTCCGCGCCGAACTCCTTCGGCCTGCGCGCCGGCCGGCTCGGCGGCGCGCTGGTGATCATGCCGCGCTTCGACGCGGAAGAATTCCTGCGTGTGATCGAAACCGAGAAGATCGACACCATCTTCATGGTGCCGACCATGTTCATCCGGCTCATGAAGCTGCCGGACGAGGTGCGCAAGAAGTACGACATGTCGTCGCTGCGCCACATCATCCATGCGGCCGCGCCCTGTCCGGCCGACGTCAAGCGCGCGATGATCGAGTGGTGGGGCCCGGTCATCTATGAATTCTACGGCTCGACCGAGTCGGGCGCCGTCACCTTTGCCACCTCAGAAGACGCGCTGAAAAAGCCCGGCACCGTCGGCAGGATTTCGCCTGGCGCGGAGCTGCGCTTCATCGGCGACGACGGCAGGGAATTGCCGCAGGGCGAGATCGGCGAAATCTATTCGCGCATATCAGGCAATCCTGATTTCACCTACCACAACAAGCCGGAAAAACGCGCCGAGATCGATCGCGAAGGGTTCATCACCTCGGGCGACGTCGGCTATATCGACGCCGACGGCTACGTCTTCATCTGCGACCGCAAGCGCGACATGGTGATCTCGGGCGGCGTCAACATCTATCCGGCCGAGATCGAGGCGGCGCTGCATGCGATTCCCGGCGTGCATGACTGTGCAGTGTTCGGCATTCCCGACACGGAATTTGGCGAGGCGCTGATGGCCGTGGTGGAGCCGCAACCGGGCGTGACGCTCGACCCCGCGTCGATCCGCGGCCAGCTCAAGGTCTCGCTGGCCGACTACAAGGTGCCGAAGCACATCGAGATCCAGTCCAACCTGCCGCGCGAGGATTCCGGCAAGATCTTCAAGCGCCGCCTGCGCGATCCCTATTGGGAGCGGGCGGGGCGGAGGATTTAGCTAGGCGTAACGCGTTGAATCAAAATTTGCTCATTCGCGTCCTGACGGACAAGGAAGCGACCGAGGTTGGCCCGAACAACTGCATGTCGACGGATTGGAATGGCCGGCGTGCGGCCAAGCCATCCCTGGCGTGGGCCAATGGTGTTTGGTACGTCCGGCCATTGTGACCGCACGGGACTGCTGACCCTTTCCGGTTACCGTCAGCGGGCGCTGTCCTGACGCCCCGCGCCGAACAGGCACGGCGCCGGCACACGCCGAGTGTGCACCGCCTCCATCTTTATCTTGCACCGCGGCAAAAAAATTGCACACTCGGGACAGCCGGGCTGTTCCTGAGGTGGCGAGCCAATGTCTTCCCAGACCATGCCTTCCGAGATCGAGATCCGGCTTAACCGCAGCGATGAAACGCTGGCGATGGAGGAAGATGCGCGGCTGCGCACCGATATCCGCCTGCTCGGGCGGATTCTCGGCGATACCGTTCGTGATCAGGAGGGCGCCGACGTGTTCGACCTGGTCGAGCGCATCCGGCAGACCTCGATCCGGTTCCACCGCGACGAGGACAGGCTGGCGCGGCGGGAACTCGAGACCATCCTCGACAGCATGTCGACCGCCGACACCGTGCGGATCGTCCGCGCCTTCAGCTATTTCTCGCATCTCGCCAACATCGCCGAGGACCAGAACAACATCCGCCAGATGCGCGGTCGAGGCCCCGGCGGCCCGCGGCCGAGCCTGCTGACGCAGACGTTGGCCCACGCAAAAACGGCTGGCTTCAGCGCCGTCGACCTGCGCCGCTTCTTCAGGGATGCCCAGGTCAGCCCGGTGCTGACCGCGCACCCGACCGAAGTCCGCCGCAAGAGCACGATCGACCGCGAGATGGAGATCGCCGGATTACTCGACCGGCGCGAACGCGTCCAGCTCACATCGGAGGAAGCTGAAGCCTGCGATGAGCAGTTGCGCCGTGCCGTGCTGACGCTATGGCAGACCAACTTGTTGCGGCGGACCAAGCTGACCGTGCTCGACGAAGTCTCAAACGGTCTCTCCTTCTACGACTACACCTTCCTGCACGAGGTGCCGCGGCTGCATTGCGCGCTGGAGGATCGGCTCAACCGGGAAGAGGGCGGCACGCCGGGCGACCTGGCGTCGTTCCTGACCATGGGAAGCTGGATCGGCGGCGATCGTGACGGCAACCCGTTCGTCACCGCCGATGTCATGCGCGGCACGCTGCGGCTGCAGTCGAGCCGGGTGATGAGCTTCTATCTGGAGGAGTTGCACGTCCTCGGCTCGGAACTGTCACTGGCGGCGCATCTTGCCGATGTCTCCGAAGAATTGCGCGCCCTCGCCGGGCGCTCACCCGATTCCTCGCCGCACCGAAGCGGCGAGCCATACCGCCTCGCCGTATCAGGCATCTATGCGCGACTGACCGCGACGGCGCTGAAGCTTGAGATCGAGACGACAAGACGGCCGGTCGGCGAGGGCGCACCGTATGAGAGCGTGCGGGAATTCAAGGCCGATCTCGATGTACTCGATCGTTCGCTGATCGCGAATAATTCTGGCGTGATCGCGCGCGGTCGTTTGCGCCTGCTGCGCCGGGCGGTGGATTGTTTTGGCTTTCACCTCGCGCGGCTCGACATCAGGCAGAATTCCGCGGTGCATGAGCGCACGGTAGCGGAACTGTTCGATGCGGCGATATCAGGCATGTCCTATCTGGACCTGAACGAGGAAGCCCGCGTCAGCCTGCTGTTGAGCGAGCTGCGCAGCGCAAGGCCGCTCAGCTCGGCCTTCGTCAGGTATAGCGACGAAACGCTCAGCGAACTCGCGGTGTTCCGTGCCGCCGCAGAGGCCCATGCCCATTTCGGCCCCGACGTGATCCACCAATGCATCATCTCGATGTGCAAAGGCATGTCCGACATGCTGGAAGTGGCGGTGCTGTTGAAGGAGGTCGGGCTTATCAATCCGTCGGGCCGCAGCGCCATCAACATCGTGCCGCTGTTCGAGACCATCGAGGACCTGCAGGCCTCATCCGGCATCATGGATCGGATGCTGTCCCTGCACGATTATCGCAGGCTGGTGGACAGCCGCGGCGCCATTCAGGAAGTGATGCTCGGCTATTCCGACAGCAACAAGGATGGCGGCTTCGTTACCTCGGGCTGGGAGCTCTACAAGGCCGAGATTGGCCTCGTCGACGTGTTCGAACGCCACGGCGTGCGGCTGCGGCTGTTCCACGGCCGCGGCGGCTCGGTCGGCCGCGGCGGCGGGCCGAGCTATGACGCCATCATCGCGCAGCCCGGCGGCGCCGTGAACGGACAGATCCGCATCACCGAACAGGGCGAGATTATCTCCAGCAAATATTCCAACCCCGAGGTCGGCCGCAGCAATCTGGAAATCCTCGCTGCCGCGACGCTGGAAGCGAGCCTGCTGCACCCCCGGCAGAGCGCGCCGCGCGAGGAATATCTGACGGCGATGGAGGAGCTGTCGGCGCTGGCCTTCAAGGCCTATCGCGGGCTGGTCTATGAGACCGAAGGTTTTGCCGATTATTTCTGGGGCTCCACGGTCATCACCGAAATCTCGACGCTGAACATCGGCAGCCGCCCGGCATCACGCAAGAAGACCCGCGAGATCGAGGACCTCCGCGCCATTCCCTGGGTGTTCAGCTGGGCGCAATGCCGGCTGATGCTGCCGGGCTGGTACGGTTTCGGCTCGGCGGTCGAAACCTGGATCGCGGAGCATCCGGAGCAGGGCATGCCGTTCCTGCAGGAACTCTACCGCGAATGGCCGTTCTTCCGCACGCTGCTGTCGAACATGGACATGGTGCTGGCCAAGAGCTCGATCGCAATCGCCTCGCGTTATGCGGAGCTGGTGCCTGACGTGGCCCTGCGCGAGAGCATTTTTGGGCGCATCCGGCGGGAGTGGCATTCCTCGATCGAGACGCTGCTCGACATCATGGGGCACGAACGCCTGCTGCAGGGCAACCCGCTGCTGGACCGGTCGATCCGCAACCGCTTCCCCTATCTCGATCCGCTCAACCATGTGCAGGTGGAATTGTTGAAGGAGCACCGCGCGCAGAACCCGGATGAGCAGGTGCTGCGCGGGATTCAGCTCACCATCAACGGGATATCGGCGGGCTTGCGGAATAGCGGGTGAGGTGAGGGCGACGGCCTCACCGCGTCATTGCGAGCTCAGCGAAGCAATCCATCTCTCCGCACACGTGGATGGATGGATTGCTTCGTCGCTTTGCTCCTCGCAATGACGGATAGATCACGTCACTGATTTTGCGCGTGAGAACATCTCACGGCTTCATCGCACCCTGCGCACTGGTGTAGACCGCATAGAGCGATGACGAGCCGCAGATGTAGAGCCTGTTCCGCTGCTGGCCGCCGAAGCATAGGTTGGCGACAGTTTCCGGTATGTGGATCTTGCCGAGCAGGTCGCCGTCCGCCGTGTAGCAGCGCACGCCGTCCTCATTCGGATCGCCCCAACCCACGGAGCACCAAAGGCGCCCGGCGGTGTCGCAGCGCAGTCCGTCGGTAATACTGGGCTTGGGCATGTCCGCAAAGACCTTGCTGTTCGAAAGCTTGCCGGCCGCGAGATCCACGTCGAACACGCGGATATGCGACGGGTTATCCGGCCCGTCGGTGAAGCCGGTATCGCAGATATAGAGCTTCTTCTCGTCAGGCGAGAAGCAAAGGCCGTTCGGCTGCACGAAGTCATCGACCACCATCTTGATGTCGCCGGATTTCGGATCCACCCGGTAGACGTTTTTCTTGTCCTGCTCGGGCTCGGCCTTGATGCCCTCGTAATAGCCGCCGATTCCGTAGGCTGGGTCGCAGAACCAGATCGAGCCGTCGGCCGCGACGACCGCGTCGTTCGGCGAGTTCAGTTTCTTGCCATTGTACTTGTCGGCGATGATCGTGATCGAGCCGTCGAGTTCGGTCCGCGTGACCCGTCGGCCGGAATGCTCGCAGGTGATCAGCCGTCCCTCGCGATCGATGGTGTTGCCGTTCGAGTTCATCGAGGGCTGGCGATAGACGCTGAGATGGCCATCATCTTCCGAGAAGCGCATGATGCGGTTGTTGGGAATGTCGGAGAACAGCACGTAGCGCCCAGCCGGAAAGTAGACCGGACCTTCGGCCCAGCGGAACCCGGTCGCGACGCGCTCAACCGCCATGGTGCCGGCGAAGGCCGGAAAGCCTGATGGCCCGAACGAGACCTTCGGCTTCTTCATCGACTCCAGGCGAGAGTCCGGATAGCGGGCGCCGGGAAGCGGGCCGAGCGGCAGGGGCGGCGATGCCGTTGTTGGCGCGGCGGTCTGGCCAAGCGGCGCCACGGAGGCGGCAGAGGCCGTCTTGATCGTCACGGCGGACGCGGCGAGCGCTGCTGCGCCGGTCAGTATCTTGCGACGGTCAAAACCGCCGCCTTGTTGCTGGGGATCGGAATTGGTCAGCGAGGTTGTCATGATTTCCTCCCGTGTATTTTTGTTGGGAGGAAAAACATCAGCCCGCAATCCGGCATAAAGCGGGCGGGCTGAGTTGAACGATTGCAACTATTAATCCCTCATGGTGAGGAGGCGCGTAGCGCCGTCTCGAACCATGTGGCCCCGCTGGTGCCATTCATCCTTTGAGACGGCGCTACGCGCCTCCTCAGGATGAGGTCTGGCAGGTACAGAGTGGTGGGCCCGTCATTGCGAGCCAACGGGTCGCGCGAATGCGCGCCCGATGACAGGCTCCGCGAAGCAATCCATCCCTCAGCGTGTGCGGAACTATGGATTGCTTCGTCCGCTTCGCTCCTCGCAATGACGGCTGTGAGTTGCGCAGGACGCGGATCAGATCGGATCCCACGTAAAGATGTCCGCGGAGCGATCGAGGTTGGAGAACGATCCCTTCAGTGCCGGCATGCCGTGTTCGGCAATGGTCTGCGGCGTCCAGCCTTCGCCGCGGTGAACCGAGCGCACCGGACGATTCTGGCTGAACAGGAAGATCTCGTTCATCCGCACGCCGAAGATCTGCCCCGTGACGTCCTTGGCGGCATCGGAGAGGAGATGGGCGCACAGCGGCGCGATCTTCTCTGGCCCCATCTGCTTGATTTTCTCGACGCGCGCCTTCTCGGCTTCGGTCTCGGTCGGGATGGTGCCGATCATCCGGGTCCAGGCAAACGGCGAGACGCAGTTCGAGCGCACGTTGAAGCGGCCCATGTCGAGCGCGATCGACTTCGACAGGCCGACGATGCCGAGCTTGGCGGCGGCGTAGTTGGCCTGGCCGAAATTGCCGATCAGGCCCGAGGTCGAGGTGAAGTGCACGAAGGAGCCAGACTCCTGTTCGCGATACAGCCTTGCCGCGGCGTGGCTGACGTAGAACGAGCCCATCAGGTGGACCTTGATGACGGCCTCGAAGGCCTCCACGCTCATCTTGTGGAAGATCATGTCGCGCAAGATGCCGGCATTGTTGACGACGCCGTCGAGCCGGCCGAAATGATCGGTCGCGGTCTTCACGATCTTGCTGGCAGGGATCGCTTCCGCGACCGACTCGAAATTGGCGACCGCCGTGCCGCCGCGCTTCTTGATCTCCTCGACCACTTCCTCGGCGGGAGCAGCATTCGAACCGGCGCCGTCGGCGGCGCCGCCGGGATCGTTGACGACGACCTTGGCGCCTTCGGCGGCGCAGAGCAGCGCGATCTCGCGCCCGATGCCGCGGCCCGCGCCGGTGACGATGATAACCTTGTCTTGCAGTGATTTTGCCATTGGGGTTGCTCCTGTTGTGCCCCGTCATTCCGGGATGGTGCGAAGCACCAGACCCGGAATCTCGAGATTCCGGGTTCGCGCTGACGCGCGCCCCGGAATGACGGAGGGTTACGTCTCGTTCGTAAAGATGATCGTGCCACTCGCCGCGAACATGCCGCCCACACCGTGGCAAACCGAAATCTTCGCGTCCTTGACCTGCGCAGGCGCGATGCCGCGCATTTGCCGCACGCTTTCCTGCAGCGCGTACATGCCGTACATGCCGGAGTGCATATAGCTCAAGCCGCCGCCATTGGTGTTGAGCGGCAGCTTGCCGCCGGGGCGGGTGTTGCCGTCGGCGATGAATTGGCCGGTCTCTTCGTGCGGCATAAAGCCGAGATCGCCGAGGCCGTAAAGCGGCAGATGCGCAAAGGCGTCGTAGATCATCAAATGATCGACGTCCTTGTGGGTGATGCCGGCCTCCTTGAACGCGGTGGGGCCCGCCACTTTAAAGGCGCGCGAGGAATTGAACGTCTCCATCTGGCTGACCATCGGCGTTTCCACACTCTCGCCGGTGCCTAGGATATAGACCGGTTTTTTCGGAAAGTCCTTCGCGCGATCGGCGGAGGTGAGGATCAGCGCGCCGCCGCCGTCGGTGACGAGGCAGCACTGCAGCAGGCGGAACGGGTAGGCAATCATCCGCGAGTTCAGCACGTCGGCGACCGTGATCGGGTCCTTCATCATCGCGCGCGGATTCTTCGCGGCCCATTCGCGCTGTGCCACGGCGACCATGGCGATCTGCTCGTGGGTGATGCCGTAGGTCTTCATGTAGCGCAGCACGGGAATCGGGAACATGCTGGGTGGCCCGTAGACGCCGAACGGCGCCTCGAACTGGCCCTGCAGGCTGTCGGCCGGGATCGAGCGCGGCAATTTGCCGATCATCGATTTGCCGCTCTCGGCGTGCGTGATCAGCACGGTCTTGCAGAGCCCGGCCTCGATCGCAGCCGCCGCATGGCGGACATGCAGCATGAACGAGCAGCCCCCGACCGAGGTACCATCGACCCAGGTCGGCGTGATGCCGAGATAGTGCGCGATCTGCTGCGGGGTTTCCACGGCGGTAGCGATGCCGTCGATGTCGGACAGTTTCAGCCCGGCATCCGCAATGGCATTCAGCGCCGCATCCGCATGGAGCTGGATCTGCGACACGTTGGGGATGACGCCGAGTTCGGTGGTTTCGGCTGCGCCGACGACGGCGACCTGGTTTCTACGCATGATGCTTAGCCCTTCGCCGGACGGAACAGGGGAAGGGTGATCTTGTCGTCGAGTTTTTCGAACACGACTTCGAGCTTCATGTCGAGCTCCAGCGCCTCCGGCGTCTGCGGGCAGTCGATGACGTTGCTCATCATGCGCGGGCCTTCGTCGAGTTCGACGACGGCGATGGCGTAAGGCGGCGTGAAGCCGGGCGCGGCCGGACGGTGGTTGATGACGTAACTATAGAGCTTGCCCTTGCCGCTCGCCTTGAACACGCTGACTTTCCGCGAGGCGCAGGACGGGCAGAACGGACGCGGCGGAAAATAGACATTGGCGCAGGCATCGCAACGCTGCAGGCGCAACTCACCGGCCTGCGTTCCATCCCAGAAATGTTGCGTTTCAGGCGTGGGTTTTGGTTTAGCGCGCGCAGGCTCCGCCATCTCGGCTATTCTCCTTGGGGATGCGGACCAAGCCGCTCGTTGCGAACTTGATGCGCCATTGACCGTTCCCCGTCAACGGTCCCAGCAGCGGCGTTGCCGCATGGCCGCATTCCTCCAAGCCACAGCGCTTGTATGCCAGTAATTTTCCGCGCTAGGGTATTTCTGTTGCAAGCCGCGTGGTGCTTGCGACGACAGGGAGACGACGTGCGAACGATACGAATAGGATCCGGTGCCGGCTATTCGGGCGATCGCATCGAGCCGGCGATCGAACTCGCCGAGAAGGGCGATATCCAGTACCTCGTGTTCGAATGCCTCGGGGAGCGCACGGTGGCGCTGGCGCAGCAGGCGCGCATGAAGAATCCCGACAGCGGCTATGATCCGTTGCTTGAAGAGCGGATGCGCGCGGTGCTGCCGCTCTGCACCACAAAGGGCATCAAGATCGTGACCAACATGGGCGCGGCCAATCCGGAAGCCGCCGCGCGAAAGACCGCCGAGATCGCCAGGTCGCTGGGACTGCCATCTCTGAAAGTCGCCGCCATCGTCGGCGACGACGTGCTCGACGCCTGCAAGGCTGGCGATCTCAAGATCATGGAATTCGACGGCACGATCAAGCAGCTCGGCAACCGGCTGTTGTCGGCGAATGCCTATCTCGGCGCCGAGCCGATGGCGCAGGCGCTCGCTGCGGGCGCCGATATCGTCATCACCGGCAGGGCTTCCGATCCGGCGCTGTTCCTGGCGCCGATGATCCACGCCTTCGGCTGGGCGATGGACGACTGGAATCTGCTCGGGCAGGGGACGGTTGCCGGACATTTGCTGGAGTGCGCCGGACAGATCACCGGCGGCTATTTTGCCGATCCCGGCTACAAGGATGTGGCTGATCTTGCGCGGCTCGGCTTTCCGATCGGAGAGGTCGGCGAGGATGGCAGCCTTGTCGTCACCAAGGTCGCGGGATCGGGCGGCGCCGTGACGGCGCAGACCTGCAAGGAACAGTTGCTGTACGAGGTGCATGACCCCACCAGATACTTCCAGCCGGATGTGGTCGCAGATTTCTCGCAGGTAAGGGTTGAGGAAATCGGACGCGATCGTGTTCGTGTCAGCGGCGGGCGCGGCGCGAAGCGCACGGACACGCTGAAAGTCTCGGTCGGCTATGTCGACAGCTACATCGGCGAGGGACAGATCTCCTATGCCGGCCCCGGCGCACTGGCGAGGGGAAGGCTGGCGCTCGAGATCGTCCGCGAGCGGCTGAAGCTCACCAAAGTCGCCACTAGCGAACTGCGGTTCGAACTGATCGGCGTCGATTCCCTGCATGGGCCGGAAGTTTCCGCGCGCGCCGGCGAACCGTACGAGGTGCGTGTGCGCGTTTCCGGGCGCACCGAAAACCTGCGCGAGGCGGTCAGGATCGGCAACGAGGTCGAAACGCTCTATACCAACGGCCCGGCCGCTGGTGGCGGCGCGTGGAAATCGGCGCGTGACGTCGTGGCGGTCGCGTCCGTGCTGCTGCCGCGCGATTTGGCAAAGACGCAAGTCCGATTTGTGGGAGCATAAGGTGAAGCTGCGCGAGATCGCTCATTCCCGCACCGGCGACAAGGGCAACATCTCCAACATCTCCGTCATTGCCTATGACGCGAAGGACTATCCACTGTTGCTGGAACAGGTTACGGCCGCGCGCGTGAAATCGCATTTCGCCGGCGTTGTCCAGGGCGAGGTCGTTCGTTATGAACTGCCCAACCTCGCTGCACTGAATTTCGTGATGGACCAGGCGCTTGGAGGCGGCGTGACGCGCTCGCTGGCTCTCGATGCGCATGGCAAATCGCTGAGTTCGGCGCTGCTTGATCTCGACATCTCAACCGCGCCGCCGGATAGCAAATAACAAAGAGAGTGACCGACGATCATGCCTGGTAATCCGACACTCGCCACCTTGGCCGCCGATCTCGACACCGGGCGCACCACCGCGCGCAAACTGGTCGAGGAGTGTCTGGCAAGAATTGCCGATCCCGGCGGCGAGGGTGCGCGCGCCTTTATCCATGTCGACAAGGACGCGGCGATATCGGCCGCGGATGCGATGGATCATCTGCGCAAAGCGCATGCCGCACCATCGCCCTATGCGGGCATTCCCGTCTCGATCAAGGATCTGTTCGACATCAAGGGGCAGGTGACGCGTGCGGGATCGCGCGCGCTGGACGATTCCGCACCTGCCGAAGCCGACGCGCCTGTGGTGACGCGGCTGCGGCGCGCGGGCTTCATCGTGATCGGCCGCACCAACATGACCGAATTCGCCTATTCCGGCATCGGCATCAATCCGCATTACGGCACGCCGAAGAGCGTCTTCAATCGCAGCGTCGGCCACGTGCCCGGCGGTTCGTCCTCGGGCGCTGCGGTCTCGGTCGCCGACCGGATGGCCTATGGCGCGCTGGGCACCGATACTGGCGGCTCCTGCCGGATTCCGGCAGCCTATAACGGCATTGTCGGTTACAAGCCGACGCAGGCGCGCGTGCCGCTTGAAGGCGGCGTACCGCTGTCGTCCTCGCTCGACAGCTTTGGCCCACTGGCGCGCTCGGTTGGCTGCTGCGCGGTGCTCGACGCCGTGCTCGCGGATGAAGCCGTGCAGCCGTTGCGGCCGCGCCCGATCAAGGGCATGCGGCTGGCGGTGCCGACCACGATCGCGCTCGATGATCTTGACGAGGAGGTCGCCAAAACCTTCGAACGTGCGCTGGAGACGCTGTCGCGCCAGGGTGCCTTGATCGAGCGGATCGAGTTGCCAGAATTTCACGACGTCGGCGTCATGAACAGCAAGGGCGGTTTTGCCGCCGCCGAAAGCTACGCCTGGCACCGCTACCTGCTCACCAGCAAAGGCGGCGTCTACGATCCCCGCGTCCGCGTCCGCATCCTGCGCGGCGAAGCCATCAGCGCGGCGGACTATATCGACATCGTCAACGCGCGTCGTTCGTTCATTGCGCGCACCGAACAGCGCATCGCGCCCTATGACGCGCTGGTGCTGCCGACCACGGCGAACGCGCCGCCGAGAATCGCCGACCTTGTCGCGGACGACAAGCTGTTCGCCACGGAGAATCTGCGGGCGCTCCGCAACTGCACGCTGATCAACATGCTCGACGGCTGCGCAATCTCGCTGCCGGCGCATGCCGAAGGCGAGATGCCGGTCGGGCTGATGCTGGCCGCGGCGGGGGGATCGGATCGCCGCATCTTCGAACTCGCGGCCGGAATGGAGGATATCATCCGTGTTTGATCTGACCTTCAACGTCGACGACAAGGGCATGCTGACGCCGCTGACGCTTGCGATCGACCAGGCCGTCATCGCCGGCTGGACCGGGCGCGATCCGGTGGCGCGCGACAAGCACATCGCCGAACTCGAAGCGATCGGCATTGCGCGGCCCGCGACGACGCCGATCTACTACCGCTGTTCGGCACGGCGCATTACCCAGGCCGACCGCATCGAGGTCTCAGGCGAAAACTCCAGCGGCGAGGTCGAATTCGTGCTGATCGGCTGGCAGGGCCGCATCTTCGTCGGCTGCGGCTCCGATCATACCGACCGCAAGGTGGAGAGCTACAGCGTCACCGTTTCAAAACAGATGTGCGATAAGCCGATGGCCTCGGTGCTGTGGGAACTGGAGGACGTGATCGCCCATTGGGACAAGATGGTCCTGCGCTCCTACGCCACGATCGGCGGCGCGCGCGTGCTCTATCAGGAAGGCACGCTGGATGCGATGCTGCCGGTGAAAGATCTCATCGACCGCGGTTTTGCCGGCAAAGGCCTGCCCGACGGCTGCGCCATGTTCGGCGGCACGTTTGCGGCCAAAGGCGGTATCCGCCCGGCGAGCCGGTTCGAGTTCGAGCTGGAAGATCCCGTGCTGAAGCGCAAGATCAGCCACGGGTATGATGTGATCACGATGCCGGTGTTGGGTTAGATCACAAGCCCTTTTGCGGAGCCGGACCATCGGCCGGCTCATCGCGGAATGACAGGGGCCGTTGTTTGGCGAACGCCGCATCGGCTTCATTGACGAAGCCAGACTGAAGCATTTGCTCGATGATGCGGTTTCGCCGTTCCACCGCGATGTCTTTCCTGCGGCCAATTTGCCCTGGCGCTTTGGGTAGTGCCGCAATGAAAGCGACCTCGTCGATGCTCAGGAGACCAAGCGGTTTGCCAAAATAGGCGTTTGCTGCGGCGCCCACGCCGTAAGCGCCGCGGCCAAAGTAGTTCTCGTTCAAGTAGATCTCGAGAATGCGTTCACGAGAAAGGACTTTCGCAACACGGGCCATGAGAAAGGTATGTCCGAACACCCGCTCAAGGTTTGGACCTTTGCAACAATCCGGACTCAAGGACGCCAAACAGTGAGTGACAGATCGCAATATGTGCGATGCGCCCGGGCGCCGATTGAGGAATGCCGCATAGACAAGGTCTGTAAACGGGTTGATAGATAAACGCTCGTAGAAATCAGGGTCCTCCGAAGTGATCACCGCCTGGGCAACGAGGGGAGGAATGTCAGAAAGCGGGATGTAGGCTGGTTGACCGTCAACCGGGCAGATGGGTTCAGTTGCGGAGATCTTGGCCAGCTTGGCTTCCGTCGGAAGGCCGATGCCGTGCTCAAAGTGCCAGATCAGCCAGCCTTCCAATATCAGGAGTGCCACGCCTGCTACCGAGAGCAGCGCCAGAACCAATTTGCCGATGACGATAAGAGCCTTGGGCATCGCTCGCGAGGGATAGGGAAGCGCGGGCAGTTCGTCCGAATTCCCGTACTGGTTACATTTGTTGGCGAAAAACGTCGGAATTGCGTCATCGGAACCCGTGATTGCCGTTATGGGTTCTCCTGTACGGAAATCGGGTGGTTTAGAACTACCTGGACTGCGAGACTGTTCGCCATGAGAGCAACCGCAAGAAGTATCGACCGTCCACCCACCATCGACTCGCGCGTCAATGCCATCGACTGGGCGCAGGTAACCTCTGACCTCGACGCGCAGGGCTGCGCCGTCCTGAAGGGATTGCTGTCGCCGGAAGAATGCGACGCGCTGGCGGCGCTCTATCCCGACGACGCGAATTTCCGCAGCCGCATCGTGATGGGCCGCCATGGCTTCGGTCGCGGCGAGTACAAATATTTCGCCTATCCGCTGCCGGACCTGATCGCAGAGTTGCGGCCTTTGCTCTATGCGCGGCTCTGCGGCGTCGCCAATCGCTGGAACGAGACGATGGGGATCGATATCCGATATCCCGACAAGCATGCCGCGTTCCTGAAGCGCTGCCATGACGCCGGGCAGACGCGGCCGACGCCGCTGCTGCTGCAATATGGCGAGGGCGACTACAATTGCCTGCATCAGGATCTCTATGGCGAGCATGTGTTCCCGCTGCAGGTCGCGATCCTGCTGTCCGAGCCGGGGCGCGATTTCGAGGGCGGCGAGTTCGTGCTGACGGAACGGCGGCCGCGGATGCAGTCGCGGCCCGAGGTGGTGCCGTTGAAGCAGGGCGATGCGGTCGCCTTTGCTGTGCACCATCGCCCGGTGCAGGGGACGCGCGGTCCGTATCGGGTTAATCTGCGCCATGGCGTCAGCCGTATCAGATCCGGCCATCGTCATACCGTCGGCGTGATCTTTCACGATGCCAAATGAGCACAGACTGAGTTGACTGCGGATCTGTTTGAGAGTGTTGACGACACGCGCCCATCGCGCGAGGTGATGGCGGATGGCGCGGTGCTGCTGCGCGGCTTCGCGCGGCCGTTCGAAGCCGAGCTGCTTCCGGCACTGCGCGCGATCGTCAAACAGGCGCCGTTCCGGCATCTGATCACGCCGGGCGGCCACCGCATGTCGGTCGCGATGACCAATTGCGGCGGTGTGGGCTGGGTGGCGGACCGCACCGGTTATCGCTATGACGCCATCGATCCCGAGTCCGGACAGAAGTGGCCGGCGATGCCGCCTGTGCTGCGCAGATTAGCGGCCGACGCTGCTGATGACGCCGGCTTTAACGGCTTCGCGCCGGAGGCCTGCCTGATCAACCGCTATGTATCAGGCGCGAAGCTGTCACTGCATCAGGACAGGGACGAGCGCGATTTTGGTGCCCCCATCGTCTCGGTCTCGCTCGGGCTACCGGCAATCTTCCTGTTCGGCGGCCCGAAGCGTGCCGACAAGACTGCACGTTATCGCCTCGAGCACGGCGACGTGGTGGTCTGGGGTGGCCCGTCGCGGCTGTTCTTTCATGGTGTCGCGTCGCTGGCCGATGGTGAACATCCCGTCATGGGGCGCCAGCGGATCAATCTGACGTTTCGCAAGGCGCGCTGACCGTTCTGAGGCTCTTCCGCAGTCATTCCGGGATGGTGCGTTAGCACCAGACCCGGAATCTCGAGATTCCGGGTTCGCTTCGCGCCCCGGAATGACGGCCGACGAACTACGGCTTCGGCGGATGAATGAACGCCCAGGGGCTCACTTCGGAGTCCGTCTGCACTTCCACCGAAATCAAATATGGCCCGCCATAGGCCAGCGCTTTTTCCAGCGCAGGCCGGAAATGATCCGGCGAGATGACGCGCGCTGCCGGGACGCCGAACGATTCCGCGAGCTTCACGAAATCCGGATTGACCAGGTCGGACGCCACCACGCGGCCGTCAAAATGCTGGCGCTGGTCGCGGCGCACATTGCCGTAGGCGTTGTTGTTGAACACCAGCGTCACCACGCCGATCTTGAACTGCACGGCGGTGGAGAGTTCCTGCACGCCGAACATGAACCCGCCGTCGCCTGTTATCGCGACCACCGGCCGATCAGGGTTGGCAACCTTGGCGCCGAGTGCGGTCGGGAAGCCCGAGCCGAGCGTGCCCTGATAGCCTGAAGTGATGAAGGTGCGCGGCTCATAGATCGGAAAGCCGTACCAGGAAGCAAAGCCGACCTGCGACAGCTCGTCGGTGACGATGGCGTTCGCCGGCAGCACCTCGCGCAGGATGTTCAGATACGCCATCTGCGGCTGAACTTTTTGAATTTCTTGCTGTGCCGCCGCGGTGGCTTCGCGGATCTCGCCGCGCCGGCCACTGGTCCGGCTGTAGCCGGCCTTTTTCACGGCCGCCACCACATCGGCCGTGCCGGCCTTGGCATCCGCGACGATGGCTGCGTCAGACGCAACCCTGCGCATTTCGACCGGATCGATATCGATGCGAACGGATTTCAAGCCCTTCGGCTGATACGGCCAGCGGAAACCTGAGGTCGGCAGCTCCATGCGGGTGCCGATCCCGATGATCAGGTCGGTATTCGGCCAGAGCTTGTAGGCCGCCGCCATGGTCAGCCCGAGCTCATGCGCGTTGGAGACGATGCCGCGGCCGCTGCGGAATGCCACCACGGGGGCGTCGATCATCTCGGCCAGTTCGAGGATTTCCTCAGCGGCATGGATCGCGCCGCTGCCGACGAAGATCATCGGCCGCTTCGCATCCTTGATCAGCGCCGCCGCCGCCTTGATACGGTCAGGGTCGGGCTGCGGTGGGCGCACAGCATCGAGCACCGTCGAACGGCCGACCTGCGCGCGCTGGGTGAAGACGTCCCACGGCATTTCCAGCGATACCGGACCCCGACGGCCCGACATCATCTCCTGAAACGCGCGCGACACCACGGATGGCGCTGCGTCGGGATATTCGATGCGCTCAGCCCATTTCACGAAGGTACGCAGCGTCGCTAGCTGGTCGGGCATTTCGTGCAGATGGCCGCGGCCCTTGCCGAGAAACGCCGTCGGCACCTGTCCGGTCAGGCACAGCACCGGCTCGTTGCAGCCGAACGCGGTGAGCAGCGCCGCGCTGGCATTGAGCACGCCGGGCCCGGGCACCACGCTGAACACGCCGGGCTTTCCGGATGAGCGCGCATAGCCGAAGGCCATGTAGCCACAGGCCTGCTCGTGCCGGGCCCCGATCACCTTCAACTGCGCCTGGTGGAAGGCGTCGAACAGACCATAGATCTGCGCGCCCGGCAGGCCGAACACGGTATCGACGCCGTGCGCGACGAGGCCATTGACGATTGCTTCGCCGCCGGAAGTTGAGCTCATTGTACTATCCACTCGCTTGCAGGTTTGGTCAGGCTTCGTCGATCACGCCGTTTTTCAGCACGCCGACCCCCTCGGCTTCGATCTCGATGACGTCACCGGGCTTCAGATAGCGCGGCGGATCGAACCGCGCGCCGGCGCCGGTCGGCGTTCCCGTCACGATGACATCACCCGGCACCAGCGTTGTGAAGGTCGAGAGATAGTTGATGAGGTAACGGAAGCCGAAGATCAACCGGCCAGTGCGGTCGTCCTGCCGCGTCTCGCCGTTGACCTTCGTGGTCAAACGGATGTCCGCGATCTGGCTTTCACCGGCATAGGGTACGAGCCACGGGCCGAGGCTGCCGGTGGAGTCGAAATTCTTGCCTTGGGTGACATTGAACTTGGCGTGCCGCACCCAGTCACGGATGGTGCCCTCGTTGCAGAGCGTGACGGCGGCGATATGGTCCAATGCGTCGCTCTCATTGATGTGGCGTCCGGCTTTGCCGATGACCAGCACCAGTTCGCCCTCGTAATCGAGTTGCGCCGAGGCGCGCGGGCGCACCAGCGGCGTGTTGTGGCCGACGAAGGAGCGCGGCGTCCGCATGAACATGCTCGGATATTTCGGCGCGTCCTGGCCGTCCTTGTATTCGGCATTGCGGTCCGGGTAGTTGACGCCGATGCAGATGATCTTTTCCGGCGCGGGGATCGGCGGCTGCCATGTGATCGCATCAAGCGCATGGTCCGGCTGAAACCGCACGCCTTCGTCCGCGAGCTTCGTCAGCGCGCCGGCCGCGATGACCTCGCGCAGAGTCGGATATTCTTTGCCGAACCGCGCGGAGAGATCGACGATACCGGCATCGGTCACCGCGCCATACTTCTGCGCGCCGTTGACGGTGTAGGTGGCAAAGCGGGGAGGGGCCATCTTCTTTAATCCGCAATCGTAACGTCGGCGACGAAGGCCGGTTCGCGCACCGCTTGGCCGGTGAAGGGTGAGCCTTCCTCGAACCAGGAGCGCGGCGCTGGCGCGCCCCACAGCGTCTGCCGGCGTGGGTCGTTCAGCGACCAGCGCAGCGGCTCGTGGTCATGGTCGCCGGTGAAATAGTCGCTGGTGTAGAGTTCGAGGCGATGGCCGTCCGGGTCGCGGACATAGAGGAAGAACGCATTCGAGATGCCGTGGCGGCCCGGGCCGCGCTCGATGTTCTTCAAATAGCCGCTGGAGGCCATGACGTCGCAGAGATGCAGGATGTTCATGGCTGTCGGCGTCCAGTAGGCCATGTGGTGCAGGCGAGGGCCACGGCCATTGGTGATGGCGAAGTCATGGACGTTGCCTTTGCGATGCATCCAGGCCGCCGCGATCCGCCCGTTCGGCCCGTCCTCCTCGCCATATTCGGTCAGGCGGAAGCCGAGCCGGGCATAGAAATCGACAGTGTTCTGCACCTCGGGCGCGAAGACGTTGAAGTGATCGAGCCGCTGCGGGTGACACCCCTTGTAGAGGTCGTAGCGCCTGAGCAGATGCGGGCGCTTCTCCATCGTCGCATAGAGTTCGAGCTGGAAGCCGGCGGGATCGGTGAATTGCAGGGTGCGGCCCTGGAACGGCTGATCGACGAAGGCGTAGGCGATGCCGTTCTCGGAGAAGAAGCTGGCGGCCTTGTCGAGATCGCCGTCATTGCCGACCTTGAAGCCGAGCCGGCTGCAGGCGGCTACCGGTGCTTTCCGCAACACCAGCGAATGATGCTGATGTTCCTCGCTGCCGCGCAAGTACACCGCCTTGTCGTCGGCGTCCTCGACATGCAGGCCGACGGTGTTCTCATAGAAGGCGCGGCTCTTGCCGAGATCGACGACATCGAGCACGGCGTGGCTGCAACGGATGATGTTGAACGGCGGATCGAAGATGTGCGTCGGCACCGGCATGGGTGTTCCCTTGGTTAGTTTCGTCATTCCGGGATGGTGCGCAAGCACCAGACCCGGAATCTCGAGGTTCCGGGTTCGATGCTTCGCATCGCCCCGGAACGACGGTGAGTGCTAGGTTCCCAGTCTCTGAATCTTGTGCGTCCCGCGGGCGAGCGAGACGTGCTTGGTTTCCATGTAGAAGTCGAACGAATAGTCGCCGCCGTCGCGGCCTATCCCTGAGGCCTTCATGCCGCCGAACGGTGTCGGCAGATGACGGACGTTTTCGGAGTTGAGCCAGATCATGCCCGCCTCCAGCGCATCGGCCACCCGCAGCGCCCGGCCCATGTCGCCGGTCCAGACATAGCCGGTCAGGCCGTATTGCACGCCATTGGCGATCTCGACGGCGTCCTTCTCGTCCTTGAAGGGGATCACGGTCAGGAACGGGCCGAACACCTCCTCCTGCGCTACCCGCATCTTTGAATGTGCGCCGGTGACCAGCGTCGGCTGCACGTAATGACCGCCGCCCGGGCCGTCGTGCGGCTTGCCTCCGACCGCAATGGTGGCGCCGTCCTTTTTGGCGACCTCGAAATAGCTGCAGACCTTTGCCAGATGCCGCTCATGGATCAGCGGCCCGATTTCGGTGGCGGGATCGAGGGGGTGCCCGACCTTCAACGCCTTTACCCGCGCCGTCAGCTTCTCGATGAATTTGTCGGCGATGCCTGCCTGGACCAGCAGCCGGCTGGAGGAGGTGCAGCGCTCGCCATTCAGCGAGTAGATCATGAAGACGACCGCATCCAGCGCGCGGTCGAGATCGGCGTCGTCGAACACGATCACCGGGTTTTTGCCGCCGAGCTCGAAATGGACGCGCTTGAGGGTAGGAGCGCCCTGCGCCATGATCGCAGATCCCGTAGCGCTCTCGCCGACAAAGCCGATCGCCTTGATGGCGGGATGCTCGGTCAGCGCCTTGCCGGCCTCTTCGCCGATGCCGTGGACGGTGTTGAGCACGCCGTCGGGAAGGCCCGCCTGTTTTGCGAGCTTTGCCAGCAGGTCCGCCGTGACCGGCGACCATTCCGCCGGCTTGTGCACGACCGTGCAGCCGGCAGCGAGCGCGGGCGCGATCTTCCAGGTCGACAGCATGAACGGCGTGTTCCAGGGCGTGATGACGCCGACCGGGCCGATGGGGACTCGGGTCGAGATGTTCCAGTGCTCCTCGGAGGGCGTGTTGAGTCCGTCCCGGGCCTCGCCGCATTTGTCGGCGAAGAAGCGGAAATTCTCCGCCGCCCGGATCGCGGCCTTGGCCATGAAGCGATGGGCCTGGCCTGTGTCGATGCATTCGAGCACCGCGATATCGTCGGCGTTGTCCTCGATTGCATCGGCCACGCGATGCAGCAACTTCTTCCGCGCCGCCGCCGGCATCTCGCGCCAGGACTTGAAGGCACAGATTGCGGCGCTGGCGGCGCGGTCGACGTCCTCGGCGTTGCCGCGGGCGACAGACGCCAGCACCGCGCCGTCGACCGGCGACTTCGTCTCAAAAGTCTGCCCCGAAGCCGACGGCACGGTCTTGCCGTCGATCATGTGCCCGATGCCGTCGCTCTTCAGCTTGGTGAGCAGGGGGGCTGCGCGGTCGCGATTGGCCTGAAACCCGTCCTTAGGTGTCACCTTATCCATTGCTAGCCTCCACCTTCAGAGCTTCGTGGATGTTGTTGCGTTTCCAGCTTGTTTCCTTGTCGTTGATCTGCATGTCGAACGACAGCGCGAACTTTTCGTTCGCAAAGACCGGATCGAGATAGGCCGACAAGGCCTTGAAAATATGTTCGCCCGCCTTCTTGCGGGTGGCGAGGTCGCGGCCCTCACCGAGGCGCAGCACCATGTCGAGGAAGCAGTAATCCTGGCGGCCGTCGGCAATCGCATAATGCTCGCATTTGACGGCGCGGACTCTGATACCGCCGAGCGGGAAGATGCCGGTCTCGACCGCGGCCTTGCGAACCAGCTCCACGACGCCGACCATGTCGACGCGTCCGTCAAGATTGCCTGAATATTCAATCGTGAAGTGCGGCATGTTGCGATGGCTCCTGTCGTCCTAAAGCTTCAGGCGAAGTAGCAGCTCACCGAGCCGTAAGGGCCGTAATCCGCCTGGATCGTGTCGCCCTTGCGGGTCTCGATCGGACGAATGAACGATCCCGCCAGCACCACCTGTCCGGCTTCCAGCGCGAGGCCGTTCGGCGCGATCTTGTTGGCGAGCCAGGCTACCGACGTGGCGGGATGATTGAGCACGCCGGCCGCAAGCCCGGTTTCCTCGAGCTGGCCGTTGCGGAAACACAGCGCGCCGATCCAGCGCAAATCCGCGTCCATCGGCCGGATCGGGCGGCCGCCGAGCACGATGCCGGCATTGGCGGCGTTGTCGGCGATGGTGTCAAAAATCTTCCGCGTCGACTTGGTTTGCGGATCGACCCGCTCGACCCTTGTGTCGAGGATTTCGAGCGCGGGCACCACGAAATCGGTGGCATTGAGCACGTCGAACATGGTGCAGTCCGGCCCCGCCAGCCGCGACTTCATGACAAAGGCAAGCTCGGCCTCGACGCGGGTGCCGATGAAGCGGTCCGAGGGCACCAGTCCGCCGTCGGCAAAGAACATGTCGTCGAGCAGGATGCCGGAATCCGGCTCGTCGATATTGAGCGCGCTCTGCATCGCCTTCGAGGTCAGGCCGATCTTGTGGCCCTTCACGACACGTCCCTGCGCGACCTTCATCTCGACCCAGGCTTTCTGAATAGCGTAGGCATCCTCGATCGTTATGGCGGGATGTTCGAGCGAAAGCTGGCGGATCTGCTTGCGCGTCTTTTCGGCCTGATCGAGCCGCGCGGCGGCGCTGCGGATATCGTCTGTTGAGAGGGCCATGAGCGTCCGGCTGTTTCAGCAAAAAAGCGGGTGCTGAAATTTGTTTAACATGTTAAGTTATCCGACGCAAACTGATTTGGTGCTTGTTGCGCCGCAAAACTTTATCCTTCGCGACGTCGAGGATTCCCGATGGCGGATCACCAGAGATGACAGGCAAGAAATCGCCGAACGGATCGCGTTCGGACCAGGAGGGGACACCGGAAGCGCGCCGCGGGCCGATGCGCGAATTCTCGCGTTCGCTGCCGATGTCGCTCTTACGCGCGCGCGAAGCCGTGATGCGCCAGTTCCGCCCATCCTTGCGCAACCATGGCCTGACCGAGCAGCAATGGCGGATCCTGCGCGCACTGACGGCGGTGGATACCATCGAGGTGACGGAGCTGGCGCGCGTCGCGTTTCTGCTGGGGCCGAGCCTGTCGCGCATCCTGCGCGATCTCGAAGCGCGCGACCTGATCGAGCGCCGTGCCGCCAAGACGGACCTGCGCCGCGGCGAGGTATCGATCTCGTCCAAGGGCTTGAAGCTGATCGAGGCCGTGGCGCCGACCTCGGAAGCCATCTACGCCGAGATCACCCAGCGCTATGGCGCGCGCAAGCTCACTGAGCTGCAAGACATGCTGGGCGAACTGGAGCGCAGCCTTGCGGCGATGGAAGTAGCAAGTGAGGGCGATGCGGAGGCGGATGAGTAAGCACAAATTTGCATGATGCTACCGAGCCGATGCATAGCGGCCGGGCAAATGATTGCAATCATTTGGCTAAATGCGATCGAGGCGAGTAGACATTCGCGCGGTTTTTCGCTCAAAGTGCCGGCCAAGCCGGTCATGAAAACCGGCGCGGGAGTCGCGGGCCTGGCTGCTTAAACGCAGTCTTCCGCCGTGCAAGGACAGGGCTGAAATCCGGACATGGTCACCATCAAAGTCAACAATCTGATCGATTTCGTCGCAGAGGTTTTTTCCCATTCGGAATCTTCGCCCGAGGAAGCAAGGCGCATCGCGACCTATCTCACGACGGCCAATCTCACCGGCCATGACAGCCACGGCGTGATCCGGGTTCCCGTCTACATCAGGTGGAAGAAGACCGGTAACGTCATTCCCAACCAGACCCCGGAGGTCGTCGTCGATACGCCGTCGCTTGCGGTGGTCGATGGCAAGTTCGGCTATGGCCAGACCGTGACGCCGTTCGCGGTGCGGACGGGCATCGAAAAGTGCAAGAAGGCGGGACTGTCGGCAATCGCGCTACGCAATGCCGGCCACATCGGCCGCGTCGGCGACTGGGCGGAGATGGCTGCCGCCGAAGGGCTGGTGTCGGTGCATTTCGTCAATGCCGCCGGCTCGTTGCTGGTCGCACCGTTCGGCGGCGTTCAGAAACGGCTCTCGACCGCGCCCTATTGTGTTGGCATTCCGCGCAAGGGGCAGGACCCGATCGTGCTCGATTTCGCGACCTCCATCGTCGCCGAAGGCAAGGTGCTGGTCGCCAGCCGTGGCGGCAAGAAGCTTCCCACGGGTGCACTGGTCGACGCTGACGGCACGCTGAGCGAGGAGCCGTCCGTGCTTTACGGGCCCTACACCCCGGACGGGCCGCGCGACCACACCAAGGGTACCGGCGCGATCCGCGCGTTCGGCGAGCACAAGGGCTCGGGCCTTGCCTTCATCTGCGAGCTACTCGGCGGTGCACTGACCGGCACCGGCGCCACCTCGGGCGGGCGGCAGTTCGCCAACGGCATGCTGTCCTTCTATGTCGATCCCAAGGTGGTGGACACCGCCAACTTCTTCGACGGCGAAATCTCGCGCTATACCGACTTCATCCGGGAGACCAAGCCGATCGCCGGAGTCGAGTCCGTGCTGGTCCCGGGCGACCCGGAACGGAAGATGCGCGGCGAGCGCACCAAAAACGGCGTGCCGCTGCCTGACGATACCTGGGCTGCGATCGTCAACACCGCCCGGGAGGTCGGTGTCAGCGAGACGAGCATCCAGCGCGCCACAAGCTAATCAACACCGCGAACTCCAACAATCGTAGCGATCACAAAGGGAAAGCGATCAATGGCAACCAACAACGTCAAGAAAGTATGGGCCTCGGGCAAGGCCGTGGTGAACGCGTGGCTCGCGACCCCGTCCGGCTTCACCGCCGAGGTGATCGCGCAATGCGGCTTCGACAGTGTTACGGTCGACATGCAGCACGGCGTGCAGGATTACCTCTCGATGGTGCAATGCTTTCAGGCGATGAACGGCCATCCGGCGACGCCCATGGTTCGCGTGCCCTGGAACGAGCCCGGTATCGTCGGCAAGGTGCTCGACGGCGGCGCCTATGGCGTGATCTGCCCAATGATCAACACCCCGCAGGAAGCCAAGAACCTGGTCCAGTACGCCAAGTACCCGCCGAAGGGCACGCGCTCCAACGGCCCGATCCGCGCCGGCATGTACGGTACGGCTGGTTCGTACCAGCAGACTGCGAATGACGAGATCGTGCTGCTGCCAATGATGGAGACCAAGACGGCGGTAGAGAACATGGAAGCGATCCTCGATGTCGAGGGCATCGACGGCGTCTATATCGGCCCGTCGGACCTCGGCTTCTCCTATGGCCTGGTGCCGAAGCTCGACCGCGACGAGCCGGAGATCCTGAAGATCTACGAGAAGATCATCAAGGAGTGCGGCAAGCGCGGCCTCAATCCCGGCATCCACTGCTCCGGCGCCGAGGGTGCGGTGCGCGCCATCAACATGGGCTTCAAGCTGGTGACGTTGTCGAACGAGGTCGGCCTGATGTCGACCTACGCCAGGATGCAGGTGAACCAGACCCGCAAGGACTCGGGCGGGAAGGCTTGAGGTACGCGGATAGCGAGTAGCGAATGGCGAATAGGGGTGGAGAGCAGCGAAACAAGGTTCACCATTCGCTACTCGCCATTCGCTATTCGCCCACTTCACAGGAGACACCGACATGACCCCCGCACCCGTGATCCGCCTGCACCCTGACGATGGCGTGCTGATCGCGCGCGCGAGCCTGCCGCCCGGCATGGTGGTGGCCGACGGCGTCACCACGGTCGAGCGGATACCCGCCGGTCACAAGGTCGCCATCAGGCCGATCGCCATGGGCGAGCCGGTGCGCCGTTACGGCCAGATCATCGGCTTTGCCACCGCGCCGATTGCGCCGGGCCAGCACGTGCACACCCAAAACTGCGGCATGGGTGATTTTTCCAAGGACTACGCCTATGGCGTCGACGTCAAGCCGGTGCCGAACTTCGATCTGCCCGCGACCTTCGACGGCATCCGGCGCGCCGACGGCCGCGTGGCGACGCGCAACTATATCGGCATTCTGACCTCGGTGAATTGCAGCGCCCATGTCGCCGGCATTGTCGCCGACATGTTCAAGAAGAATCCATTTACCGGCGATAACCCGCTGGCCGATTTCCCGAATGTTGACGGCGTGGTGGCGCTGACCCACAAGACCGGCTGCGGAATGACGCAGAATGAACCGCTGGCGCTGCTTCGCCGGACGCTCGGCGGCTACGCGCGGCATGCGAATTTCTCCCATGTGGTCGTGCTCGGGCTTGGCTGCGAGGTCAACCAGATCGGCGGGCTGATGGAGGAGCAGAAGCTCGCCGGCCGCCTGCGCGCAATGGACATCCAGGAGGTCGGCGGCACCCGCAAGACGGTGGAAGCCGGCGTCGCCTTCGTGAAGGAGGCGCTGACCGACGCCAATAGAGTGAAGCGCGAGCCCGTGCCGGCCAGCGAGCTGACGGTCGCCCTGCAATGTGGCGGATCCGATGGCTACTCCGGCGTCTCGGCCAATCCGGCGCTGGGCGCGGCGAGCGATCTCCTCGTGCGCCACGGCGGCACCGTGATCCTCTCCGAGACGCCCGAGACCTACGGCGCCGAACATCTCCTGACCCGGCGCGCGGTCAGCCGCGAGGTCGGCGAAAAGCTTGTCGGCCTGATGCGCTGGTGGGAGGAATACACCAGGCGCGAAGGCGCCGAGATGAACGCCAATCCGAGCCCCGGCAACAAGGCTGGAGGCCTCACCACGATCCTCGAGAAATCACTGGGCGCGATGGCCAAGGCCGGCAGCACCAATCTTGTCGACGTGCTCAATTACGCCGAGCCCATCACCAAGAAGGGCTTTGTCTTTATGGATACGCCCGGCTACGACCCGGTTGCTGCGACCGGGCAGGTGGCCGGCGGCGCCAACATGGTCTGCTTCACCACCGGCCGCGGAAGCGTGTTCGGCTGCAAGCCCGCGCCCTCGATCAAGCTCGCCACCAACACGCCGATGTACAAGCGGATGGAAGACGACATGGACGTCAATTGCGGCACCATCCTCGACGGTGAGGAAACCGTGCAGCAATGCGGCCAGCGCATTTTCGAGCTGATGCTGAAGACAGCATCGGGCCAGCCGACCAAGAGCGAGAGCTTCGATTTCGGCAGCGCCGAGTTCGCGCCGTGGGTGATCGGGGCGACGATGTAAGTGATTAGTTCGTCGTTCCGGGGCGATGCGAAGCATCGAACCCGGAACCTCGAGATTCCGGGTCTGGTCCTACGGACCATCCCGGAATGACGGCGTCAAACGTTAGCACTTCCCATAGGCACTCCATGCCCGTTGTTAGTGCTTGATCCCACCCGGAACCGGTGTTCTGCTTAAAAAAGCCGCTGGAGTTTCCGGTCCGTGTCGATCTTCGTCGCACTTCATCACGTCACGCACTACAAATACGACCGACCGATTGATCTCGGCCCGCAAACCGTTCGCCTGCGCCCGGCGCCGCATACGCGCACGCCGATCCTGAGCTATTCGCTCAAAGTCACGCCATCAAATCATTTCGTGAACTGGCAGCAGGACCCGCAGGGCAACTGGCTGGCGCGATTCGTGTTTCCGGAGAAGGCGACCGAACTAAAGGTCGAAGTCGATTTCACCGCGCAGATGACGGTGGTCAATCCCTTCGACTTCTTTGTCGAGCCTTACGCCAACGCCTTTCCGTTCCAATACCCCAACGATCTCAAGACCGAGCTGGCGCCTTATCTCGCCACGTCAGAGCAGGGGCCGCTGTTCGCGGCGTACTTGAAGGAGATTCCGCGCGAAGCCGACAGCACCGTCAATTTCCTGGTCGACCTCAACGCGCAACTGCAGAAAAAGATCAGCTACGTCATCCGGATGGAGCCGGGCATTCAGACGCCGGAGGAGACACTGGCTGCCGGCTCCGGCTCGTGCCGCGACTCGGCGTGGCTGTTGATCCAGATCTTCCGTCATCTTGGCCTCGCGGCGCGTTTTGTCTCCGGCTATCTCATGCAATTGCGGCCCGACATCGATCCGGTGGAAGGCCCGCGCGAGGTCGAGAGCGATTTCACCGATCTGCACGCCTGGGCCGAGGTCTATCTTCCCGGCGCGGGGTGGATCGGGTTCGACGTCACCTCGGGCATGCTGACGGGCGAGGGGCACATTCCCGTCGCCGCCACGCCGCACTATCGCTCGGCGGCGCCGATCTCCGGCAGCGCCGGCTTCGCCAATGTCGATTTTGGCTTCGAGATGAGCGTCAAGCGCATCCGCGAGGCGCCGCGGATCACGCGGCCGTTCTCGGATGAATCCTGGGCGCGTCTCGACAGTCTTGGCGAACAGGTCGATGCCGACCTCAAACGGGATGACGTGCGACTGACCATGGGCGGCGAGCCGACCTTCGTCTCGGTCGACGATCTGGAATCGCCGGAATGGAACATCGCCGCCATCGGCCCGACCAAGCAGGCGCTGGCGGATGAACTGATCCGGAAACTGCGTGCGCGCTTTGCGCCGGGCGGGCTCCTACATTACGGGCAGGGCAAATGGTATCCGGGCGAAAGCCTGCCGCGCTGGGCGTTCGGCCTCTATTGGCGCAAGGACGGCGCGCCGATCTGGAAGAACGCCGATCTGATCGCGACGATCGAAAATCCCAGCAAGGCTGGGATCGAAGACGCCAAAGCCCTTATGGAAGGCACCGCGAAGCGGCTCGGGCTCGGCGTCGATTACGTTATATCAGCCTATGAAGATCCCGTGCACTGGCTGCAGAAGGAAGCCGCACTTCCGGTCAATGTCGATCCCAGCGACTCCAGGCTTTCCGACGTGGAAGAGCGCTCGCGCATGGCGCGGGTGTTCGATGAAGGGCTCAACAAGGCCAGAGGGGTCGTGTTACCGATCCAGCACGCGGACGGCGACGGTTCGGGCTGGATGAGCGAGCGCTGGCAGCTTCGGCGCAGCCATCTTTTCCTGATCCCGGGCGACTCTCCGCTCGGGCTGCGGCTGCCCATGGCCTCGCTGCCGCATATCGAGCCGGAAGAATATCCTTACATCGTCGAGCAGGATCCGATGGAGCCGCGGCTCGAACTGGCGACGGAAGACAAGGACGCGGTGGCGGAGGGCGTGCCCTCGCGGCTGGTGCGGAAGCCGAAAAAGACGAAGCCGGTGCGCACGGCAACATCGGTCGAAATCCGCGACGGCGTGTTGTGCGTCTTCATGCCGCCGGTCGAGAAGGTCGAACACTATCTCGAACTGATCGCGGCGGTGGAGGCGACCGCCGAGGAGATGCAGATTCCGGTCCATGTCGAGGGCTATGGACCGCCCTACGATCCGCGCATCGAGGTCATCAAGGTGACGCCCGATCCCGGCGTCATCGAGATCAACGTCCAGCCGGCGCAAAGCTGGCGCGAGGCGGTCGATATCACCTTCGGCCTGTACGAAGACGCCGCAAAAGTCCGGCTCGGCGCCAACCGCTTTCTGGTCGACGGCCGTCACACCGGCACCGGCGGCGGCAATCATGTCGTGGTCGGCGGCTCGACACCGGAAGCTTCGCCGTTCCTGCGCCGTCCGGATTTGCTGAAAAGCCTCGTGCTGTACTGGCAGCGCCATCCGTCGCTGTCGTACTTGTTCTCCGGCATGTTCATCGGCCCGACCAGCCAGGCGCCGCGGATCGACGAAGCGCGGCATGACGGGCTCTATGAACTGGAGATCGCGCTCTCGCATGTGCCGCCGCCCGGCATCGAGGCGCCGCTATGGCTGGTCGATCGCCTGTTCCGGCACATCCTGGTCGATATCACCGGTAACACCCACCGCGCCGAAATCTGTATCGACAAGCTCTATTCGCCTGATGGCCCGACCGGTCGCCTCGGGCTGGTCGAATTCCGCGCGCTCGAAATGCCGCCGGACCCGCGGATGTCGCTGGCGCAGCAATTACTGATCCGCGCGCTGATCGCAAAGCTCTGGCGCGAACCGCAACAGGGCAAGTTCGTGCGCTGGGGCACCACGCTGCATGATCGCTTCATGCTGCCGCATTTCCTCTGGGAGGATTT
This sequence comes from Bradyrhizobium sp. CCBAU 051011, assembly GCF_009930815.1. NCBI lineage: Bacteria > Pseudomonadati > Pseudomonadota > Alphaproteobacteria > Hyphomicrobiales > Nitrobacteraceae > Bradyrhizobium > Bradyrhizobium sp. CCBAU 051011. Next base: position 4,824,781 of record NZ_CP022222.1, read on the forward strand.
TCTCGGCGTGCTCGATGAGCTCAGGCTGTCAGGCTACGATTTCTCGCCGGAATGGTATTCGGCGCAGCTCGAGTTTCGGTTTCCGGTGTTCGGCCGCGTCCATCATGGCGGCGTTGCGCTGGAATTGCGGCAGGCGCTGGAGCCATGGCACGTGCTCGGCGAAGAGGGCTCGGCCGGCGGCACCGTGCGCTATGTCGATTCCTCGGTGGAGCGGTTGCAGGTCAAGGCGACCGGCTTTGTCGAGGGACGCCATGTCGTGACCTGCAACGGCCGGCGGATGCCGATGACGCCAACCGGCCGCGCCAGTGAGGCGGTCGCCGCCGTCCGTTTCAAGGCCTGGCAGCCGGCCTCGGGGCTGCATCCGACCATTCCGGTGCACGCGCCGCTGACATTTGACTTAATTGATAGCTGGAACGGCCGCTCGCTCGGCGGCTGCGTCTATCACGTCGCCCATCCCGGCGGCCGCAACTACGACACCAAGCCGGTCAATTCCTACGAGGCGGAAGCCCGCCGGTTGGCCCGGTTTCAGGATCACGGCCATACCCCGGGCAAAATCGAGCCGCCGCCCGAGGAACGCACCATTGAATTCCCTTTGACACTCGACTTGAGGACGCCGCTCCTGATCTAATCGGCAGCGACGGTCTCGGGGAATCGGAATGTCAGGCCAGGGCAACAGTCAGGAGAGCAAGGCCCGTCCGGGCCAGCGCCGGATGGCGCAATGGACGCGCGACTATGCGCGTCTGCCCGGAATCCCTGACGAATATATCGGGCCTGATGGCGCGCCCCGCGCCGCCTGGGCCCGCTTCTTCGATGCCTTTGCGGCGCTTTCGCCGGTCGATATCGAGCGGCGCTTCGCCTCCGCCGACCGCCATCTGCGCGAGGCCGGCGTTACCTATCGGGCGCCCGGCGAGACCGCCGACCGGCTGTGGCCGCTCAGCCATCTGCCGCTGATCATCGACGAGACCGACTGGCAGCAACTGACCACCGGCATCGCGCAGCGCGCGCAGTTGTTCGAAATGATCCTGCGCGATCTCTATGGCGATGGCCGGCTGGTCAACGAGGGCGCGGTGCCAGCGGCCGCGATTGCCGGCAGCAACGAATATCTGCGCGCCGTCTGCGGCGTCAAACCGCCCGGCGGGCGTCATCTGCATTTCTATGCTGCCGATGTCGGCCGCGGCCCCGACGGCCGCTGGTGGGTATTGAACGACCGCACGCAGGCGCCGTCGGGCGCTGGTTACGCACTCGAAAACCGCCTGGTGCTGTCGCGCGCCTTTTCCAATCTCTACAAGTCGATGAACGTCGAGCGGGTGGCGCCGTTCTTCGAGGCGTTCCGCGATTCATTGCGCGCCAGCGCCGACCGCGACGAGCCGCGGATCGGCTTGCTGACGCCGGGGGCCTTCAGCGAAACCTATTTCGAACACGCCACGCTGGCGCGCTATCTCGGCTTTCTGCTGGTCGAGGGCGACGATCTCGCCGTCAGCGGCGACCGCATCCATATCCGCACCGTCGCGGGGCTGAAGCGGCTCGACGTGTTGCTGCGGCGGGTCGATTCCAATTTTCTCGATCCGCTCGAACTCGATGCCTCCTCGCAGCTCGGTGTGCCCGGCCTGATCGACGTCGTGCGCAAGGGCGGCGTGGTGATCGCCAACATGCCGGGCTCGGGCGTGCTGGAGGCGAGGGCGCTGCTTGGCTTCCTGCCAAGCCTGTGCCGGCGTCTGCTCGGCGAGACCTTGATCATGCCGCACATCGCAACCTGGTGGTGCGGCCAGAAATCCGCGCGCGAGGAGGTGCTGTCGCGGCTGGAGGATTTCGCGATCGAGGGCGCCTATGGTCGCGCCGTTCCGGGCTTTTCCAGCCATGGGCCGGTGCTTGCCGGCGAGCTGCCGCCCGACGAACGCGACCGGCTCAGGCAGGCGATCACCGACCGCGGCATCGATTACGTCGGTCAGGAACTGGTGCGGCTGTCGACCACGCCGGTATGGGAGCGGGGGCGGATCACGCCGCGCCCGTTTGTGCTCCGGGTATTTGCCGCGGCCACCCCGCAGGGGTGGACCATATTGCCCGGCGGTTTCTGCCGGATCGCCGACCAACCCGATGCCCGCGCGGTGTCGATGGGGGACGGCGCGCGAGCGGCCGATGTCTGGGTGGTTTCCGACAAGGCGGTCTCGACTTCGACGCTGCTGCCGGCCGCCGAAACCGTACGGATCAGGCGGATCGCCGGCGTGGTGCCGAGCCGCGCCGCAGACAATTTATTCTGGCTCGGCCGCTATCTCGAGCGCGCCGAGGCGACGCTGCGGCTGATCCGCGCGCTCGGCACCTCGACGCGCGATCCGGCCAACGGCGCGCCAACCGCGCTGCATTCGGTCGAACGCATTCAGCGAATTCTGGTCACGTGGGGCGCGACTTCGCAGGCGACGCGGACCAACCCGGCGCGGGTCATCGCCGAGGCGCTGCAGAGCGAGGAGAAGTTCGGCTCGGCGCTTTCTCTGGTGCGATCGGTGCAACGCACCGCGAGCTCGCTGCGCGAGCGGCTGTCGCCCGACGCCTGGCAGATCATCACCGAGATGGTGGAGCGCCTCGCGCTGCAGGTCGACGACGACGACAGCGTCGTCAGTGCCGCCGAACTGACACTGCAGGAACTGGCGAGCCTTGCCGGCCTCGCACAGGAGAACATGAACCGCGCCGCCGGCTGGCGCTTCCTCGACATGGGCCGCCGCGCCGAGCGCGCCATCAACACCGTTCGGTTTGCGCGGCAGTTTGCCTATGACGAAGCGGGCGAGGATGACCTCGATGCTCTGCTGACGCTGGTGGATTGCCAGATCACCTACCGCTCGCGCTATCTGGTTGGGCCGGCGCTGGCGCCGGTGCGGGATCTTGCGGTGCTCGATCCCTATAATCCGCGCTCGGTCGCGTTTCAGGTGGCGACGCTGAACGATCATATCGCAGCCCTGCCGAGCCTTAAGGAGCACGGCCTGATCGAGCGGCCGCAACGGTTGGCCGTGGCATTGCAGGCGACGCTGACGACGGGAGAGGCCGCAACGCTCGACGTCACGACCATGTTCGGGCTCGAACAGGCTCTGCTCAATCTCGCCGATGCGATTGGTCAGCATTATTTCCCGCACGGACCGCATGCGAGCCGGCCGGAGAAGCTGACGGGCCTCGCGTGATCTACGACATCCGTCACGTCACGACCTATGCTTACGAGAGCCCGGTAAGTTTTGCGCGCTGCTCGCTGCGACTGGAGCCGCGGAGCAGCGACGGGCAGCAATTGATTTCGCATTCGGTCGAGATCCGGCCGCGGCCGGCCGAGCGCACGGTGCGGCGCGACTTTTTCGGAACTCATACCGAGAGCGTGCTGATCGAGACCGCGCATCGCAATTTGCGGATCGATTCCCGCTCGCGGGTTTCGGTCTCGCGCCAGGCGCCTGCTCGCGCGGCGCCCAGCCCGCCCTGGGAGCGCATCCGCGACGTGGCATTCGAGGCGACCAGTCTTGGTCCCGCTTCGCCGGTCGGGTACGTCTTTGCGAGTTCGCTGGTGCCGGTGCTGGCGCCGCTCACCGCCTATGCGGCACCAAGCTTCCCGCCGGGCAGCGGCATCCTCGCAGGCGCCGTCGACCTTATGTCCCGGATCCGCAACGACTTCAGGTATGACCCTAAAGCCACCGTGATTTCGACGCCGCTCCGGGAAGTGCTCGAAAAGCGCCACGGCGTCTGCCAGGACTTTGCCCATGTGATGATCGCGGGCCTGCGCGGGCTCGGCCTGCCGGCGGCCTATGTCAGCGGCTATCTCCGAACCATTCCGCCCGCCGGCCAGCCGCGCCTGCAGGGCGCCGACGCCAGCCACGCCTGGGTGTCGGTCTGGTGCGGCCCCGAATTCGGCTGGGTCGGCTTCGACCCGACCAACGACCTGCTGGTCGAGAACGACCACATCATCCTGTCGATCGGCAGGGATTTTTCCGACGTCTCGCCAGTCGACGGCATCATCGTTGGATCGCGCAAGCAGAAGCTCGGCGTCGCCGTCGATGTGGTGCTGGTGGAGTGAGGGGCTAAGACCGAGGGCCGTCGCTCCCTCACCCGCAAGCGCGAGAGGTGAGGGCTACTGCGCCAAAGGCGCCTTACGTCCCCGTCTTTCGCATTTGCTCGGATGAATCCGCGCGCAGATTGCGGAAGAATTTTTCGACCTCGCGGGACAGCGTATCGGCGGTGGCCGTCAGTTCGCTGGAGGCGGTGAGGACGGAGGCCGCGGCGGTGCTGGTCGTGCCGATCGCATCGCTGAGCGAAGAGATATTGACCACCAGCGTTCCGTTGCCCTGTGCCGCCAGTTGCGCATTCGACGATATCTCGCGGGTGGCCGAATCCTGCTGCTCGATCGCGCTGGCGATGATGGAAGTCACCTCGTTGATCTCGCGCACCGCATTGCCGATCTCGCGGACCGCTTCGACGGAGGTCTTGGTCGAGGTCTGGATCAGGCCGACGTTCTGCCCGATTTCGGCGGTCGCTTTCGCCGTCTGCTCGGCCAGCGCCTTGACCTCGTGAGCGACCACGGCAAAGCCGCGGCCGGCATCGCCGGCACGCGCCGCTTCGATCGTCGCGTTGAGCGCCAGGAGATTGGTCTGCTCGGCGATCGCCTGGATCAGGCTCAGCACGCCGTCGATGCGCTGGGTCGCTGCCGCAAGGCCCTCGATTTCGGCGACCGATTTCTCGGTGCGTTGGCCCGCCTGCTCGACGGCGCTGGCCGATTGCCGGACCTGGCGGCCGATTTCCTCGACGGAGGCAGATAGCTCCTCGGCGGCGCTGGCGACGGCAGAGACGTTGCTGGAAGCCTGCTCGGTCGCACTGTTGGCGGCTACCGCGCGTCCGCTTGCTTCCGATGAGACGTTGGCGATGGTCTCCGCGGTGCCGCGCATCGACGTCGCATTGTCCTTGACCGCGCGCAGCACGCCGCCGATCGCTTCCCGGAAGGCATCGACGGAGGCCTCGATGTGGCGGGAACGCTCGTCGCGTGCCTTGGAATCCCCCAGCACCTGCGAATTGAGGTTGCGGTTGCGATCCATCGCTTCCTGGAAGATCTTGATGGCACGAGCCAACGCACCGATCTCGTCGGCGCGACCGGTATGCGGCACCTCGACGCCCTCAGTGCCGTCAGCAACCTGCTTGATGGTGGCGGTGATGACCGACAGCGGGCGGGCAATCGAGCGCGCAATGATCAGGATGCCGATGACCACCACCGCCAGCGCCATGACGCCAAGGGCGGTCAGCACAAAGGCCATCGTGTGGTTGGTATCGGTCTGCTGCGCCAGCTTGCGGCTGCGTTCGGCGTAGACCTTGGACAGCGCCTCGAGATCCTTGTTCAGCGCGGTGCGGACTTCGCGGTTGGCGTCATTGTCACCCCATTCGCGCCCGGCGGCCGCGTTGATCTCGACGCCGCGGCGAACCAGCTCCTTGCGGAAGTCGACGAATTGCTGGATGCGCTTCTTGAAGGTGGCAAACTGCTGGGCGTCATCGGCCTGCACCAGCGCCTCCCAGTTCTTCACGACGTCGAGGATGCGGTCGTTGAACTTGAGCAGCCCGTCGCCGTATTTCTTCACCACCGGGGGTTCTGTCGACATGTAGATGCCGCGGGATTCCATCACGACCGCATAGACCAGCGAATTGATGCGCTCGACATTGAGCGCGGCGCGGCTGGCGATCGAGACCGCTTCGGTGAGGGCGGCGTTCTGGCGGGTGTTGTAGTCGGACAGCGCCGTGATGGCGGCGACCAGCAGCGCGAACAGCGCGAAGATCGAATACAATTTGGCCGCGAGCGAAAACCGGGATGCCATGGTGTCACCAAAAACGGGTACGGGATTTTACTATTCAGCAGTATCGGCAAGCCGGAGCAGGTCCAGTAAATGCCTTCGACTTAAGCAAATTGTGCTGAACTTTGATGGAGATTGTCTTAACGCGCGAAATTCGACGAGCTGCAACTAACCCAAATAGTCATGGAGCTTCAGATAATTACAGGGATGGGGTGTGTCGCCGCGCTGGGAAAATTCGGCAGCCTTACGCGACCGGAGCGGGCTCTGATATATCGGCGCAATTGGAGGTGGCTGTCCGGGCGGCAGACGCGGGGGCCCGCGCGACCTACGGACGCAAGCAAGCGCAAGCGTTCGTCGGGAAGGCCGTCCGCATTGGCACGCACGTGAGCAGCGAATCAAGCTAGACAGCGAACGCAGCGACGGAATCTGGTCGACCGCGTCTTGCCGGGGCGGCTAACGCGAAATCCTTAAGCCTTCGTCTCGAACCATCACGTGACGCCTGCTGTCACAGGCGCCGCGCAGCTTCGACTATGCGTGAGAACGGGAACTCATGGCTCAAAGTGGCGCCTTGCTGGGCAATGTCGATCTCTACCTTCACGTCCGAGTCCTGATCGCCATCATCCTCGGGCTCAGCGTTACCCGGTTGGCCAGCGGCGTCGCGGCATTGATCCAGCATCCCGGCCGCTACGCGGTCTGGTGTATGTTTATCTCGGCTGGGTCGCCCGGGCTTTGTGGCGCTGGCGGAAGCGCTCGATGTGGTCGACACCCTGATAAAGGGTCAAGCCCATCTGCAATCGCTGGGACTCGAATATCTTCCGCGGATCGGCATATTCGTATTGAAATGTGTGGTGGCCGCGACAACGCGCAATGTCAGGTTCCATGCGCTGTTCGTGTTCGCCGGGCTCGCCTATGAGATAAGCTTGAACTAGCCGGAGGCGGTTGGCCGGGGCGGCCACGCCGCGCTCGAAAGTCGCCTAAACTGTTCTTCCACACTGTCGCGCGTGTGATGATAGGGTAGCGAGGCAACGGAGCGGGTACGGGCGCAGGAAAGTCAGCATGGTCTATCGCCAGATCATCGGTGCCACCTCCTATGTATTCGCAGATTTGCGCGAGCTGCTCGCCACGGCGACGCCGCCGCGGTCGGGCGACCGTCTTGCCGGTGTCGCCGCTGACAGCGCGGAAGCGATGATCGCGGCGCGGATGGCGCTCGCCGACGTGCCGCTCAAGCAATTCCTCAACGAGGCCGTCATTCCTTATGAGGACGACGAGATCACGCGGCTAATCATCGACAGCCACGACGCCCCGGGCTTTGCGGCCATCTCGTCGCTGACCGTCGGCGGCTTCCGCGACTGGCTGCTCTCCGATGCGGCGACCGGCGAATCCTTGGCGAACGTTTCGCGCGGGGTCACGCCGGAAATGGCCGCCGGCGTCTCGAAACTGATGCGCAACCAGGACCTGATCCTGGTTGCCAAAAAATGCGCCGTGACCACGGCGTTTCGCAACACCATCGGCCTGAAGGGTCGGATGAGCGTGCGGCTGCAGCCCAATCATCCCTTCGACGACGCCAAGGGCATTACCGCGTCGATCCTCGACGGCATTCTGCTGGGGTCGGGCGATGCCTGCATCGGCATCAATCCGGCCAGCGACGACCCGGCCGTGATCGGCGAACTGCTGCGTCTGCTCGACGGCATCATCGCGCGGCTGCAGGTCCCGACGCAGAGCTGCGTGCTCACCCACGTCACCACCACGCTCGGATTGATCGGGCAGGGGGCGCCGGTCGATCTGGTGTTCCAGTCGATCGCGGGAACGGAGGCGGCCAACCGCAGCTTTGGCGTCGATCTCGCGCTGCTCCGCGAGGCGCACGCGGCCGGGCTGTCGCTGCGCCGCGGCACGGTCGGCGAGAATGTGATGTATTTCGAGACCGGGCAGGGTTCGGCGCTGTCGGCCAACGCCAATCACAATGTCGACCAGCAGACCTGCGAGGCGCGGGCCTATGCGGTGGCGCGCGCCTTCGATCCGCTGCTGGTCAACAGCGTGGTCGGCTTCATCGGCCCGGAATATCTGTATGACGGCAAGGAAATCATCCGCGCCGGCCTGGAGGACCATTTCTGCGGCAAGCTGCTCGGCCTGCCGCTCGGTGTCGATGTCTGCTATACCAACCATGCCGAGGCCGATCAGGACGACATGGACAATCTCTTGACGCTATTGGCGGCGGCCGGCGTCACCTTCATCATGGGCGTGCCGGGGGCCGACGACGTCATGCTGAACTATCAGTCGACCTCGTTCCACGACGCGCTCTATGTTCGCGACCTGTTCGGCCTGAAGCGGGCGCCGGAATTCGACGACTGGCTGGTTCGGTCCGGCCTTGCGGGCGCCGATTTCCGGCTTGCGGGGAACACAGGTCTGCTGCCCGAATTTGCCTCACGCCTGATCGCCTGAGCCCTGGCCCCGGCCGGCAGATTTTCGTGCAACCAATTGAACCCACAACGAGTTGTGACTGTCACAATATTGAAGAACTTCTGGCCCAGCTTTCAATGTCGTGGTTAAATTCGCGCCAGCCTTGAGGAAATTTGATGAGAGCTGAAGGCATCGGAACGGTACGGCGTATTCTGTGCGTCTTTCCGCGCTATACGTCTTCTTTCGGTACGTTCGAGCACGCTTATCCCCTGACCGACGGCGTCCAGGCGTTCATGCCGCCGCAGGGCCTTCTCCTGATCGCGGCCTATCTTCCGGCGGACTGGCCGGTCCGTTTCGTCGACGAGAACATTCGTCCCGCCTCGAGGGAAGATTTCGAATGGGCGGAGGCGGTGTTCGTCAGCGGCATGCACATCCAGCGCCAGCAGATGAACGACATCTGCCGCCGCGCCCATGGCTTCGAGCTTCCTGTGGCGATCGGCGGTCCCTCGGTCAGCGCGTGTCCGGATTACTATCCCTCGTTCGACTATCTGCATGTCGGCGAACTCGGCGACGCCACCAACGAGCTGCTTGCGCGGTTGGCGCAAGACCCGTCACGCCCTGCGCAGCAGGTGGTGCTGACGACCAAAGACCGGCTGTCGATGACCGAGTTTCCGATTCCGGCCTACGAGCTGGCGGAAGTGAAAAAATATCTGCTCGGCAGCATCCAGTTTTCCAGCGGCTGTCCCTATCAGTGCGAATTCTGCGACATCCCCGGCCTCTATGGTCGCAACCCGCGCCTGAAGACGCCTGAGCAGATCGTTGCCGAATTGGACAGGCTGCGCGAATGCGGCATGACCGACACGATCTATTTCGTCGACGACAATTTCATCGGCAACCGCAAGGCCGCGCTGGACCTGCTGCCGCATCTGATCAAATGGCAGAAGAGGACAGGATATGTCGTGCGGCTGGCCTGCGAGGCGACGCTGAACATCGCCAAGCGGCCGGAGATCCTCGAGAAGATGCGGGAGGCACAGTTCGTCACCGTGTTCTGCGGCATCGAGACGCCGGACCCCGATGCGCTGAAGGCGATGCACAAGGACCACAATATGATGGTCCCGATCCTCGAGGGCATCCAGACCATCAATTCCTACGGCATGGAGGTCGTCTCCGGCATCATCATGGGGCTCGATACCGACAAGCCCGGCACCGCGGATGCGCTGCTTAACTTCGTCGATGAATCGCGGATTCCGCTACTCACCATCAACCTGCTTCAGGCGCTGCCGAAGACGCCGCTGTGGGACCGGCTGGAGCGCGAGGGGCGTCTCAATGACGACGACAGCCGCGATTCCAATGTCGAATTCCTGATGCCTTATGAGGACGTCGTCAGCTCCTGGAAGCGATGCATGGAGATCGCCTACGAGCCCGAGAAGCTGTTCGCGCGCTACGAGTATCAGTGCGACTACACCTATGCCAACCGCATCAAGGTGCCGGTCGCACCCGAAATGAAGAGCTGGCGCAACATCCGCCGCGCGCTGATCATGCTGCGCAATATCTTCTGGCAGGTCGGCGTGCTCGGCGACTACAGGCGCGTGTTCTGGAAGTTCGCGATTCGACGGCTCCGGCGCGGCGATATCGAGGGGTTCATCGGGTCGGCCACCATCGCGCATCATCTGATCAAGTTCGCGCGTGCAGCCTCCGGTGGCCAGCAGAACGCGTCGAACTATTCGATCCGGCTGCGCGAAGCCTCGGTCCCTGCCGAGTAATAACTCATGAAAACGCCGGCGCCGCCGTCCCGCCCGCTCGAAGCCTTGCGGGAGCTGACGCCGGCGCGCGTCGGCCTCGGCCGCTCCGGCGCGAGCATGCCGACCGACGCGCTGCTTGCCTTCACCCTCGACCACGCCCGCGCACGCGACGCCGTGCATGCCGCCTTCGATGCGCCACATCTGGTTGCCGGATTGGCCGGCCTCGGCCTCGAGGTCAGCGAGGTTTCCGGTCAGGCGCGCGACCGTGGCGACTACCTGCGCCGTCCCGATCTCGGACGCCTGTTGGACCCGGATTCGCGGCGCGCGCTGGAAGAGCGCAGCGGCGGCGCGGGTGAGATCGTGATCGTGATCGGCGACGGGTTGTCGCCGGCGGCCGTCAATCTCCACGCGATCGAACTGGTCCGTCATCTCGCGCCGCGCTTCACGGAGGCGGGAATCCGGTGCGGCCATGTCGTAGTCGCATCCGGCGCACGTGTGGCGCTCGGCGACGAGATCGGCGCGGTGCTTGGGGCGCGGATGGTGGTGATGCTGATCGGCGAGCGGCCCGGCCTGTCGGCGCCCGACAGTCTCGGCGCCTATCTGACCTTTGCGCCGCGCATCGGCCTCACCGACGAGAAGCGCAACTGCGTGTCCAACATCCACGGCGCGGGCCTGAGCTATGATGAAGCCGCCTTCAAGATCGCGTGGCTGGTACGCGAAGCCATCGCGCGCCAAGTCACCGGCGTGGCGCTGAAGGATGAAAGCGGAACCGCGCTGATCTCCGCCAGGCCGATCGACTGAGCCCGAAAACGAATCGACATGTGGCCGCTCCGCCACGGTCAGCCAACCCGCGCCTGATATAAGCGACCAGGCAGCGGGCAGAGATTGGCTATGGAGAAGGCGGGGACGACATCAGGCGCGGCTGGCAAGCGTGCGAGTGCGGACGGGTTCCGGCTCGACATCAATGCACTCCGGGCGCTTTCGGTGATCGCCGTCGTCGGCTTTCACTTCCAGATACCGGGATTCGCCGGAGGATTCGTCGGTGTCGACGTCTTCCTTGTCATCACCGGCTATCTCATGACGACGAAGGTGCTGAACGACCTGCGGCTCGGCCGCTTTTCGCCGTGGACTTTCTGGATGATGCGGATGCGCAGGATCTATCCTGCGCTTGCGGTGCTGACCATTGCGTCGGTCATTGTCGGCTGGTTCGTGACCTTGCCGGCCGAATATCTAAAACATTTGCTCCAGGCGCTGTCGGCGCTGACCTTCTTTTCGAACTTCGCCTTCAAGAGCGACAGCGGCTATTTCGCCATGGCGGCCCAGACCAAACCGCTGCTGCACACCTGGTCGCTGTCGCTGGAGTGGCAGTTCTATTTCTTCATGCCACTGATCGTTGGCCTGGTCTGGCGGCTTGCTTTGCGCGCTAAGTCAGGGATCAATGCGGTGGTCGTTGCGCTGCAGGTCTTCGCGGCCCTGTCGTTGGCGTGGTGTCTGTGGGCAAGCCAGCACGATGCGACGGGATCGTCCTTCTTCTCCCTGCAGGCGAGAGCCTGGGAGCCGTTGGCTGGCGGATTGATCGCGGCCGCGGAGATCCGACGCCGCTCGGAAGGCGTGAAAACGTCATGGCTGGAACAGCCAATCATCGCGCTTGCCGGCTGGGCGCTTGTCGCAGCCTGCACCATTTATCCTTTGCCGGAAGCGCGATGGCCCGGCGTGCTCACCATCCTGCCGATCCTCGGCGCTTCCATGATCGTCGCGGCGCGGCAGGGAACAGGCGAGGGTGGTCTGCTCGCACTGTCTCCGATCCAGCGCATCGGCGACTGGTCCTACTCGATCTATTTGTGGCACTGGCCGATCTGGGTGTTCGCCTTGGGCTGGCTGGCGGTGCGCGGTTATGACGTGGGCAGCGCGCAGAAGATCGTGATGGTGCTGGCCTCGCTGGCGCTCGGCGCGCTGTCTTACCGCTATGTCGAGCAACCGGTCCGAATGCAGCGCGATTTCTGGACGCCGCGCGCCCTGCTGACGGCTTCAGGCGTCTCGTTCGCGGTGTTCGCCGGCTTTGTGTCGCTGGCGTTCCTCAACCATGGCTTTCCGGGCAGGCTGCCGGACTACCTGCTGCCGGCTGAGCTCGCGCGAAGAACCAACACGCCACGCGATGAGTGTTTCCGGAACGCAAACTCCACCAAGAAGGCGACCGAGATCTATTGCAGTTTCGGCAGCGCGTCGGCCGCGGCCAGACCATCGGCGATCCTGTGGGGCGATTCCTTTGCCAACCAGTATCTCGACCCGATTTCATCGGCGGCGCTGGCCAACAGCATTCACGGGCTAATCGCGACACAGAGCGGGTGCAGGGCCTTCGTCGACGATGCGGCACGCCATGCAAGCGATCAGCGGCCATGCCGGCAATTCAATCGCAGCACGCTAGATTTCGTGATGGCGCAAGCGGAGCCGAGCATCGTCGTGCTTGGCAGCATCTGGGGCACCGCCGCTGAGGTTTCTGTTCTGGTAGACAGACTGCTTTCGGCGGGTAAGACCGTCGTATTCATCATGCCGCTACTGCACATTGGCTTCGATCTGCCGCAGCGGTGGATCGAAAACCAGATCCGCGCGGGTAAGGCGATCGACGAATGGAAAGTCGAGGCCAGCCCCGGCCTGACGATGAGCACCTTTCGGGGCGAGCTCGCAGGCGTGCTCGACCGGCACCGTGATAATCCGCATCTCCTGACCGTGGACCCGTTGTCCGTCGTCTGCGAGCACGGCTATTGCTATCTGGTCCGGAACGGGCAGGCCAACTTCCGCGACACCGCGCATATTTCCAACGTCAATGCGAGCCAATATGCCGGCCTGTTCGATGCGGCGTTCAAGGCCGCACTTCGCGCCGGGACGGAAGCGGAGAAGAAAAAGGACTGAGCGGCGCCTCGCTCGCCTCGCGCGTGCGGTTTCCCGAAAAATTGACCGGAGGTCGTGGCACCGCGCCGGCACGCCGGGCTTGTCGTTATCCGCCGGGACCGTGGCGGCAGGTGTGGCAAATCAGAGACTTAACGCTGATTTTCGTCATCTTCATGCCGATTTGCCCTCTCCCGCATGCTTGCCGGATGGGGCTTCGCCCTGTAAAACGGCGCCGGTTAATTTACCGCGTGATTTCAATGGTTAGCGCCGATCGGATGATGGTTGTCAAAGCCGCCTTCGCGCCACCAACTGCATAAGCCAAGCTGCACGAACAGGCCGACGTGAGAACTGGACAGGGTATGCTCGACAAGAACTCCGAAAGTCACGTCCACGTCGAAGCCATCGAGGAGCCGCCGCCGGGCAAGAGCATCGCCTTCGGGCTCGAGCGCATGGGCCTGATCGCGGTCAAGGCGCCGATCCTGTCCCTGATCATTCTCGCCGCGCTGATCGTGGCCGCGCTGTTCGGCATCGAGCGGATCAAGATCGACGACTCGCTGAGCCAGTTGTTCCGCTCCGACTCCAAGGACTACAAGCAATACGAGGCCGTGACCAAGCGCTTCCCGGCGACCGAATTCGACGTGCTCGTCGTGGTCGAGGGCAAAACGCTGCTGGCTCGCGAGAACCTCGAAAAGATCCGCGACATGGTCACCGACCTGCAACTGGTCGAGGGCGTGCGCGGTCTGGTCTCGCTGTTTTCGGCGCGCCAGGCGCCGGAGCCCGGCAAGCTGCCCGCCGCGCTGTTCCCGCCTGAACTGCCGCAAGGCGCCGCCTACGAGAAGTTCGCCGAGACCGTCAAATCGAACGAGATCATTCGCGGCAAGCTGTTGTCGGAAGACGGCACGCTGGCGCTGATCGTCCTGTCGCTGGAGCCGAAGGTCGTTTCCTCAAACGAGCTCGGCAAGGTGGTCGGGGAAATGCGGAAGATCATGGCCGAGGATCTCGCCGGCAGCGGTCTCAACGCGCAGCTTTCCGGCGTGCCCGTCATGCAGCTCGAGATCCGCAACGCGGTCAAGCGCGACGGGCTGACCTACAACATCCTCGGCATTCTGGCCGGCTGTATCATCGCGATCATTTTCTTCCGCAAGATATCGTTCATGGTGGTCGCGGCTTTCCCGCCGATCATCGCGATCCTGCTCGCGCTCGGCGGCCTCGGCTGGGCCGGTTTCAATCTCAACATGTTCCTGAACGTGATGACGCCGCTCATCATGGTGATCAGCTTCTCGGACTCGATGCAGTTGACGTTCGCGGCGCGCGATCGCCTGATCGCGGGCCAGGACAAGCTGACCGCCTTCACCAATGCCGTGCTGGTGGTGGGCCCGGCCTGCGTGCTCACCCATGCAACCGCCGGCATTTCGTTCATTGCCCTGCAATTCTCCGATTCCGAACTGATCCGCAAATTCGGCGAGGCCGGCCTTGCCGCCACCATCATCGCGCTGGTCGCCGTGCTCTCGCTGGTTCCGGTATTCGGCGTGCTGTTCGTCCGCAACGAGAAGATCTTTGCGGTCAAGTTCCAGAGCGCGGATGCCGGCGTGCAGATGCTGCGCAATTTCTGCTACTGGATCGCGGTGCGCATGGTCGGCCGCCCCGGCATGTTCAGCCTGATCGCGCTGCTCTTTGTCGGTGCACTCGGCTATATCTACGCCACGCTGGAGCCGCGCTATCGGCTCGCGGACCAGGTGCCGGACAAGCGGCAGGCAGTGGCGGCGTCGAGCCGCCTCGACGCCAAGCTCACCGGCGCCAATCCGATCGACGTGCTGATCGAATTCCCCAAGGGAGCCTCGCTCTATGCGCCGGATACGCTGAAGACGATCGCCGAAGTTCACGCCATGGTCGAGAAATCGGCCGGCGTCGGCAACGTCTGGTCGCTCGAAACCCTGCGCCGCTGGCTCGCCGAGAAAGCCGGCAGCGGCGACGTCGAAACGCTGAAGCAATATGTCAGCGTCATCCCCGAGCATCTGGTCCGCCGTTTCATCTCGGCCGATCAAGATGCGGTGGTGGTGTCGGGCCGCGTGCCCGATCTCGATTCCAGCGAAATCCTTCCCGTGGTCGACAAGCTCGACAAGGCGCTCGACAAGGTGCGCGCCGAGCATCCCGGTTTTGAGATCGCGGTCACAGGTCTGTCGGCGATCGCCGCCCGCAACAGCGCCAACATGATTTCGAAGCTCAATCACGGCCTGACGATCGAGTTCCTGCTGGTCGCGGTCTTCATCGGCCTCGCATTCCGCTCGGTCGTGGTGATGTTCTCCTGCATTCTGCCCGGCATTTTCCCGGTCGTGGCATCGGGCACGGTGCTGTGGATACTGGGCGAGGGCCTGCAATTCGCCAGCGTGGTCGCGCTGACGGTGTCGTTTGGCCTCGGGCTTTCCGCCACCATCCACTTCCTCAACCGCTTGCGGCTGGAGAGCAAGCCGGGCGTCGGCTCGGCGCTGGCGGTGGAGCGCGCCACTGTGCTGGTCGGCCCGGCGCTGATCCTGACCACGGTGGTGCTGGCCTGCGGTCTCGTCGTCACCGTGTTCTCCGACCTGCCGTCGCTGCGGCTGTTCGGCTGGCTCAGCGCCTTCTCGATGATCGCAGCGCTGGTGGCCGACCTATTCATCCTGCGGCCGACCTCGATGTTCCTGATCAATCTGTCGGAGAAGATTCGCGGGATCGACCACACCAAGCCGGCGGAGAACAAGTCTGCCGGATAGCAGGCAATACATAGCGTTTTCGAGCGAAGCGGATCCCGGTTCGCGTAAAGAAAACGCGTCAAACAAAAAAGCGAGAGCCGGATAAGGCTCGAGCATAACAACGCTGCCGATCAACGGCAGCCGCAGAAGGGCTGAGGAATGACGTCTGCAGGATTAGCCGTCCGACCTGCGGCCGACGCTGCCGCCTACCGCGCGGTCGAACACATCTACCATTCCTATCTCACCGGGCTGATCCTGATGCTGGCCTCGCGGGCCGGCGCGCCGCGCGCCGCCGAGGTGGTGTTCCGCACCTTCCGGCGGCAGCAACTGGCGCGCTTCCTGCCCGGATTGAAGAAGCTCGGTCTCGACAAGCTCCCGCATGCGGTCGCCTGCGCGCAATATCACTATCTCTCGAACCAGGTCGGCGGCGTGAAGGTCGAGTATGTCCATGAGAGCGACAGCAAGGCCTGGGTGCGCTATCCGCCGCCGCGCTGGATCTGGTCGGGTACCGCGATCTGCGGCATTCCTTCCGAAGTGTCGCGGGCGATGCTGCGCGGGTGGCACGCCAACAACGGCGTCGTGCTCGGCAATCCCAGGCTCGGCTTTGTCTGCACGGGCCAGACCGTCGACGGCCAGCCAGGGCTGGAAGGTTACTACAAGGAGTGGGATCGCGAGCTCGCGCCGGAAGAGCGGCTGCAGTTTTCCCCCGGCGAGCGTTGCCCGCCGTTTCGCGCCGATCGTGCGCCGCGGCTGCCGGAGAACACATGGCCGGAGGAGCGGCTGCAGAAGGTGCTGCGCAATTATGCGATGGAGTACGTCACCTCGATCGTGCCTGAGACGATCAGGGTGCTCGGCCCAGAAGAGGGCGGCCATCTCGCCGGCGCCGCGGCGCGGCTCGTCGGGATGCACACCTTCGACGACGTCGCTGCGTTATTGGGCGGCGTGGAAGCGGGAGCGGCGGGTTTCGCCAAAGCCTTCGCCCGGCTCGCGAGGGGGCAGGACGATGACGCGGAACTGCAGGTGGAAGGCTCGACTGCGACCGTGCGCCAGACGTCATGGCGTCTGATGGCGGAACGTGAAGCGCTGTCGCCTGCCGTGTTCGACGCCTGGAACGAATTGTGGGTGGGAGCGGCGCTTGCGCATGATCGCTTCATGCGTGTCGAAGTAACGCAACGCCGCGACCGCGGTGACCCCTGCTGGCAGTGGAAGTTCGGCTAACGAGCTACACAAATGAAAAATGGCGGCGCTGGACGCCGCCATTCGCGCTGCCTCGAAAGGCTGTATCAGGTTCTCGTCATCGTGATCTTGACGCCGCGGATCTCACCCTTGGAGTCGATCTGCACGGACTGCTTGTTGCCGGTGGTGCGCAAATTCAGGTTGGCCGCAAATCCGGAGGCCTCGACGAACACCTCGATCTGGCCGCCACCTGCGGTGCCCTGCAGATTGCCGAAGATATTGCGGCTCTTTTCGCTCCAGTTGCCGGAGATGCGGTCACCCTGACTGGTGACGTCGCTCGACAGGTCGAATTTGTAGCTGTCGCTGGCGCAGTGCAGATTTTGCTTCAGGCCAAGCCCGTTGGCGTTGACTTTGTAATCGGCCTTGCAGCGGATGTTCTCGGTGGTGCCGTTGGAAAGCGCGACCGTGCCGGTGCCGCTCCAGTTTCCATCAAAGCCGGCAAACGGGCCGCCCGCCTGGGCATGGCTTGCGGTGACCGACAACATGAGCGCGGCGCCGACGCCGGCCGCTGCGAGAGCCTGACCGAGCAACCTGGAACCAAATAGTTTCATCGTGAGTTTTCCCATCAAATAGACGTTCTTTTGCAAAGATACGTCTCGCCGCATCGAAGATTTAGTGTTCCCGCAGTATCTTAGGTTCAAATGACGGCGGTGCCGTTTCCACCGGTTGCGGCAGGAAAATGGGCACAGGCAGCCGAATGGAATCGATCGTTCGCATCGGCACCGTCGCTGCAGCATCTAGCTTTGCGCCGCGTCGTCTGCAATATCCAATTGCTGGGCGGCTGTTGCAAAAATACACGTTAAATATCAGTTGGTTATTTAACGTGCTGAAGTCGTCGTCGATGTCGCCGCAAATTTGGCCGCATTTGCCCTGCTTGTCGTCGGCACGCTGCTGCGCTACGCGGCACCTGCCATCCCACAAAATCCCCCCGGCGATGCCGAAACGCAAATCGGGAACAGGATTTCATGCTGCCGAAATGAAGGAATACGATGCGTAAATCTCTCCTGGCCCTCACCTTGTTATCGATCTCGGTTTCGTCGAACGCCGCCTTCGCCCAGCAACAGCGCAGCGGAACGGCGGAGGAGCAGAAGGCCTGTACGCGCGATGTGCAGAAGTTCTGCCGTCCGGTCATCGATCAGGGCGATCTGACGATCCTGGCGTGCCTCAAGGAGAATCGGCCCAAGATCAGCCCGGCCTGCAACCAGGTTCTCAAGAACAACGGCCAATAAGACGCTCCAGCGTCCGTTAACCCTCGCGGCAGAGCCATTTTCCGGCTCTATGACGCGCGTCACGGGCGGGGCTAATCAGCCCATATAGCATTGGTTTTGGCTGCGGATTCCCCTATATGGGGCCCGCAATCACCTTGCATGCGCCGAAGCATCGGCGCATGCGGCCAATCCCGATTGATGTAGCCAGTTCCTGATGACCACCGCGAGCGACCTGCGATCCGGAAAGACCGACCGCGACGAGAATTTTCCGGTCGCGTCATGGATCATTCATCCGCGTCACCGGGCGCTGATTCTTGCATTCTATAATTTCGTCCGGACGGCCGACGACATCGCCGATCATGCCGAGCTCAGCGCAGACGAGAAGCTGCGCTATCTCGATCTGTTCGAGGCCGAGCTACTGGGCAAGGGCGATACGCAGAAGGAAGCGGTCATCCTGCGCCAGGCTCTTGCCGAGCGTTCAATGGCGCCGCGGCACGCGCTCGACGTGCTGGTGGCGTTCCGGATGGACGTCACCAAGCTGCGCTACGAGAACTGGGACGACGTCATTCACTATTGCCGCTATTCAGCCATGCCGGTCGGCCGCTTCATGCTCGATGTCCATGGCGAGAGCACCTCGACCTGGGCCGCATCCGACGCGCTATGCGCGGGCTTGCAGATCAACAACCATTTGCAGGACTGCGGCAAGGACTACAGGAATCTCAACCGCGTCTACCTGCCGCGCGACGCACTGGCCGCCAGCGGCGCCACCGTCGAGATGCTGGGCGAGGCGAAGTCGCAGCCGGCGCTATTGCAATGCCTTCATGCGCTCGCGGTGCGCACCGAAACCCTGCTGAATGAAAGCAAATCGTTGAGCGCCGAAGTAAAGGATTTCCGGCTCGGGCTGGATATTTCCGTAATCCAGGCATTTGCCGACCAGATCGTCGGCATGCTGAAGGTGCGCGATCCGCTCAGCGAGCGCGTGCATTTGAGCAAGCTGGAGTTGCTCGGCCATACCTTCGGCGGCATCGCGGGCGAGATTGCCCGCCGCGCGGTGGGACGCCGCCCGCTCTCGAAACCGGCGGCCGGCGCATGACGGTGCAGACGGCGGCGGCCAACGCAGATTACGGCACCACCGCGTCGGGCAGCTCGTTCTATGCCGCGATGCGCATCCTGCCCCGCGACCAGCGCGAGGCAATGTTCCAGATCTACAGCTTCTGCCGGCAGGTCGACGACATCGCCGACTCCCACGGACCGCGACCGGAGCGGCTCGCCGCGCTCCAGCAATGGCGCGACGACATCGACGCTCTCTATCAGGGCCATCCGCCGCCGCGCCTGCAGGATTACGCCGCATCCGTCAAAGCCTTCGGCCTCAAGCGCGAGGATTTTCTCGCGATCGTCGACGGCATGGAGATGGACGTGCCGCAGGACATCCGCGCGCCGGACCTCGCCACCCTCGATCTTTATTGCGACCGCGTCGCCAGCGCCGTCGGCCGCCTGTCGGTACGCGTGTTCGGCCTGCCCGAGGAAGACGGCATCCTGCTCGCCCACCATCTCGGCCGCGCGCTGCAATTGACCAACATCCTGCGCGACATCGATGAAGACGCCGGCCTCGGCCGTCTGTATTTGCCCCGCGAAAGCCTGCTGCTTGCCGGCATCACGACCGACGATCCGCAGCGCGTGACCGTCGATCGCGCATTGCCGAAAGTTTGCCTGGCGCTGGGCGAGCGCGCGAAAAAGCATTTTGAGAAAGCCGACGAAATCATGAAACGCAATTCGCGGCGCGTCGTGCGCGCGCCGCGGATCATGTCGAAATATTACCGCGTGATTCTGGACCTGTTGCTGGCGAGGGGCTTTGCCCCTCCGCGCGAGCCGGTCCGCGTCCACAAATGGGCGAAGATTGCCATCCTTCTCCGTTACGCGATCATCTGATGCAGAAAAACGCTCATATCATCGGCGCCGGCATTTCCGGCCTTTCGGCGGCCGTGCGGCTCGCCAACGCCAATTACCGCGTGCATGTGCACGAGGCCACGCAACAGGCCGGCGGCCGCTGCCGTTCCTATTTCGACGCGGCCACCAATCTCACCATCGACAACGGCAACCATCTGTTGTTGTCCGGCAATAGCCATGCACGGGCCTATGCCAGGTCGATCGGCACCGAGGCCGGGCTGGTCGGGCCGAAGCTGGCGCAGTTTCCCTTTGCCGACATCTCAACAGGCCAGCGCTGGCTGCTCGACCTCGGCGATGGCAAACTGCCGCTGTGGGTGTTCGACGAGGCGCGCCGTGTTCCCGATACCGGGCTGCGCGACTATCTCGCCTTGATGCCGCTGATTTGGGCGGGCACCGGCAAACTGGTCGGCGACACGATCCCCTGCAAGGGCACGCTGTACGACCGGCTGGTGCAGCCGCTGCTGCTGGCCGCGCTCAATGTCGATCCGCCCGAGGGCTCGGCGGGCCTGGCCGGCGCAATTGTGCGGGAAACGCTGCTGGCGGGCGGGCAGGCCTGCCGGCCGCTGATCGCGCGCGATGGCCTCAGCGCGGTGCTGGTCGAGCCCGCGATCAAGCTGTTGCAGGACAAGGGGGCCTCGGTCCAGTTCGGCCATGAGTTGCGCGAGTTCGCGATGACGGGGAACGCCGTCGGCGAACTGAAATTCGGCAGCGACACGGTTGCACTTGGTCCCGACGATGTCGTGGTGCTCGCGGTGCCGCCGCGACCCGCGGCATCGCTACTGCCAGGCCTGAAGACGCCGACAAAATTCCGCGCCATCGTCAATGCGCATTTCCGCTACGATCCGCCGAAGGATGCGGCGCCGATTCTCGGCGTCGTCGGTGGTCTCGTTGAATGGCTGTTCGCGTTCCCGCAGCGGCTGTCGATCACCATCAGCAATGGCGATCGGCTGGTCGATATGCCGCGCGAAGAACTCGCGCTGGCGATCTGGCGCGACGTCTGCAAGGCAGCCGGCCTGCCGGCCGAATTGCCGCTGCCGCCCTGGCAGATCGTGCGCGAACGCCGTGCTACGTTCGAGGCGACGCCGGAGCAAAATGCGCTACGGCCGGGGGCGGTGACTTCATTCAAAAACCTGTTTCTCGCCGGCGACTGGACCGATACCGGGCTGCCGGCAACCATCGAGGGATCGGTGCGGTCGGGTGACCGCGCCGCCGATCTGGTCCTGGCGAGGTCTTGAGGCCTGGCCGGACGTGCGTGACCGGCTTCACAGAGCCTGTCGCGAAGATAGGGATGTATAGCGAAATGCTTGCCATCGACAAAACCATCGCAGCCGATTCCGTCGCGACAGTAGATCCCGTCGCGCTGGAGAGGAGCATCTCGTCGGCGACCGAAGCGCTGCTGGGCTATCGGCAATCCGATGGACACTTTGTGTTCGAACTGGAGGCCGACAGCACCATTCCTTCCGAATATATCCTGCTGCGGCACTATCTCGGCGAGCCCGTCGACAGCGAACTCGAAGCCAAGATCGCCAACTATCTGCGCCGCACGCAAGGCAATCATGGCGGCTGGCCGCTGGTACAGGACGGCCCGCTCGACATGAGCGCCAGCGTCAAATCCTATTTTGCGCTGAAGATGATCGGCGATTCCGTCGATGCGCCGCACATGGTGCGCGCGCGCGAGGCGATCCACAGCCACGGCGGTGCTGCCCGCGTCAACGTCTTCACGCGGTTCTTGCTCGCTTTCTACGGCGTGCTGAGCTGGCGAGCGGTGCCGGTATTGCCGGTCGAGATCATGCTGCTGCCGATGTGGTCGCCGTTCCATCTCAACAAGATTTCCTACTGGGCGCGCACCACGATCGTGCCGCTGATGGTGCTGGCGGCGCTGAAGCCGTTGGCGAGGAATCCCAAGGGCGTCGGCATCGACGAACTGTTCCTGCAGGATCCCAAATCGGTCGGCATGAACAAGAAGGCGCCGCATCAGAGCTGGGGCTGGTTCACGCTGTTCAGTACGCTCGACAAGATCCTGCGCGTGGTCGAGCCGCTATTTCCGAAAAAGCTGCGCCAGCGCGCGATCGACGCGGCGCTTGCGTTCACCGAGGAGCGGCTGAATGGCGAAGACGGCATGGGCGCGATCTATCCGCCGATGGCCAACATCGTCATGATGTATGACGCGCTCGGCAAGGATGCCGACTATCCGCCGCGCGCGGTCACCCGCAAGGGCATCGACAAGCTGCTGGTGATCGGTGAACACGAGGCCTATTGCCAGCCCTGCGTCTCGCCGGTGTGGGACACCGCGCTGACCTGCCACGCGCTGGCGGAGGCCGGCGGCGAGGATACGCTCAAGAAAATGAAGGATGGCCTCGACTGGCTGAAGCCACGGCAGGTGCTCGACCTCAAGGGCGACTGGGCGGCAAAGGCGCCCGACGTCCGCCCCGGCGGCTGGGCGTTCCAGTACAACAACGCCCATTATCCCGACCTCGACGACACCGCCGTGGTGGTGATGGCGATGGACCGGACGCGCCGTCAGTCCGGCGGCAAGGAATATGATACGGCAATTGCGCGCGGCCGCGAGTGGATCGAGGGCCTGCAGAGCCGCGATGGCGGCTGGGCCGCTTTCGACGTCAACAATCTCGAATACTATCTCAACAACATCCCGTTCTCCGATCACGGCGCGCTGCTCGATCCGCCGACCGAGGACGTCACCGCGCGCTGCATCTCGATGCTGGCGCAGCTCGGCGAGACCGCCGAGACCAGCAAGTCGGTCGCGGACGGGATCGCCTATTTGCGCCGCACCCAGCTCGCGGAAGGGTCATGGTACGGCCGCTGGGGTCTGAACTACATCTACGGAACCTGGTCAGTGCTCTGCGCGCTCAACGCCGCCGGCGTCGACCACCAGGATCCGATGATGCGCAAGGCTGTGGATTGGCTGGTTTCGATCCAGAACAAGGATGGCGGCTGGGGCGAGGATGCCGTCAGCTATCGCTTGGACTACAAGGGATTCGAGGATGCGCCGTCGACGTCCTCGCAAACGGCATGGGCCTTGCTTGGATTGATGGCGGCCGGAGAGGTGGAGAACCCGGCTGTCGTGCGCGGCGTGGAGTACCTAAAAGCCACACAGACCGAGAAAGGGCTTTGGGACGAGGCGCGTTACACGGCTACAGGCTTTCCGCGGGTGTTTTATTTGCGGTATCATGGCTACTCGAAATTCTTTCCGCTCTGGGCGCTGGCGCGGTATCGGAATTTGAGAAGCACCAACAGCAGGGTGGTAGGGGTCGGGATGTGACTTGGGGGGCGGGGGCCGCCGCGATTGCGGACAATCAGATTGATCGTGATTCGATCGATGCGCGGCCGGTTTTGATTGTTACAGGATTGGTGCAGGAAGCCCGCATCGCGGCCGGGCCCGGCATGATCGTAATCTGCAGTTCCAGCGATCCGCAGCAATTGCGCGCACTGCTGGCAACGCTGGATTCTACCACTTTCAGAGGTGTCATTTCATTCGGCGTCGCTGGCGGGCTCGATCCGTCGCTGAAGTCCGGCGACGTGGTGGTGGCGACCGAGGTTCTGGCCGGCGATACCCGTTTTCTGGCTGGTCTGGCGCTGAACGAGGAAATGATCGCGCATGCGGCACTTCGTCGCCGGCGCGTCGTCCGCGGCGTTCTTTCCGGCGTGGAACAGGTGATCGCGGCGACCGCCTGCAAGGCCGCGCTGCATTCGGAGACGGGCGCAGCTGCCGTCGATATGGAGAGCCATATTGCCGCAGCCTATGCGGCCGAGGCCGGCTTGCCGTTCGCGGCGCTGCGCGTCATTTCCGATCCGGCCAGCCGGGCGCTTCCCGCGATCGCCATGAACGCGATCAAGCCGAATGGCGACATCGACCTCGGCAAGGTGCTGCGCGGGGTAGCGCGCAATCCGACCTCGTTGCGCGCGCTGGTCTCCACCGGACTGGATTTCAACCGCGCGCTACGCTCGCTGCGCGGCTGCCGCGGCTTTCTGCATGGCGAGAGCCTTGCCATGGCGGAGGCCTGATCTGCCGCGGCTTTGGGCTTTAGGATTTCGAAGGGCGTCAAACAAAAGAAAGGGCCTCGGTTCATTCAGGAACCGAGGCCCTAATCTTTTGCTCATCCCGCTCAAGCGGCGGTGGAAGCCTTTTCCTGCTGCTTGGCGGCGGCGGCAGCCGCCTCGTCGCGGCGGATTTCCGACAGTTTCTTCTGAACCTGTTCGGAGAAGATGTATTGCGCCGGGCGCTGCTTGGAGAGATCGATCTCGGGCGCCATCGGACCGGTGGTGCGGACGCCCCTGAGCGCCACCCACATCGCCTTGAGCGGGTTGTTGAGCGCCGCGGTGGCCGCGGTTGGCT
Source organism: Bradyrhizobium sp. CCBAU 051011 (assembly GCF_009930815.1). Taxonomy (NCBI): domain Bacteria; kingdom Pseudomonadati; phylum Pseudomonadota; class Alphaproteobacteria; order Hyphomicrobiales; family Nitrobacteraceae; genus Bradyrhizobium; species Bradyrhizobium sp. CCBAU 051011. The sequence continues at coordinate 4,849,081 of NZ_CP022222.1, forward strand.
CGTAGCCGCAATGCGCCATGCAGTCAGCGCACTTTTCGTAACGGCCGGTGCCGTAGGAATCCCAGTCCGTGGTCTCCATCAGCTCCTTGAAGGTCTTGGTATAGCCTTCGCCGAGCAGGTAGCACGGCTTCTGCCAGCCGAAGATGTTGCGCGCCGGCATGCCCCACGGGGTGCATTCGTAGGACTGGTTGCCGGCGAGGAAGTCGAGGAACAGGCCGGAATGCATGAAGTTCCACTTCTTGCCCTTGCCGAGCGCAAAGACGTCGCGGAACAGCTTCTTGGTCTTGGTGCGGTTGAGGAAGTGGTCCTGGTCCGGGGCGCGCTCATAGGCGTAACCCGGCGACATCGAGACGCCGACCCCGAGCTCGGTCGTGAGGTCGAGGAATTTGGCGATCTCTTCCGCCGGATGGCCGTCGAAGATCGTGGCGTTGACGTTGACGGTGAAGCCGCGCGCCTTCGCAGCCTTGATCGCGGAAACCGCGCGGTCGAACACGCCCTTCTGCGATACCGCCTTGTCGTGATGTTCCTTCAGGCCGTCGAGATGCACCGAGAAGAACAGATACGGCGAGGGCTCGAACAGATCGAGCTTCTTTTCCAGAAGCAGCGCGTTGGTGCACAGCGAGACGAACTTCTTGCGCTCGACCAGACCGCGCACGATCTCGCCGATCTCCTTATGGATCAGAGGTTCCCCGCCGGGGATCGCCACCATGGGCGCGCCGCATTCGTCGGCCGCATCCCAGCATTCCTGCGCGGTCATGCGGCGGTTGAGGATCGCATCGGGATAGTCGATCTTGCCGCAGCCAACGCAGGCGAGGTTACAGCGGAACAGCGGCTCCAGCATCAGCACGAGCGGGTAGCGTTTCCGGCCAAGCAGCTTCTGCTTCATGAGATAGCCGCCGATACGCATTTCCTTGAAGAACGGTATTGCCATTGAGGGATTTTCTTTCTGAACTTGCAGTCTGGACTTGAGGGTCCAGACTTGGAACTTGTGAAGCAGATCAGCCCGCAGTCAGTTCGGCTGGAAGCCGGAATTCGATGTTCTCCTCCCGGCCGGGAAGCACCGATACCTTGACGGGTCCGATACGCCTCAGAGCCTCGATCACGTCGTCTACCAAAACTTCGGGCGCCGATGCGCCCGCCGTAATACCGACCGCCTTTGCATCCTTCAGCCAATCGGGATTCAACTCGCTCCCGTCGGCAATGAGATAACTCGCGACCCCGACCTCGGTGCCGATTTCGCGGAGCCTGTTTGAGTTGGAACTATTGGCGGCCCCCACCACCAAGATGACGTCCACCAGCTTGCTCAGATCCCTTACCGCAGATTGGCGGTTCTGTGTCGCATAGCAGATATCCCGGATGTCGGGGCCTTGAATATCTGTAAATTTGGCCTGAAGGGCGGCGATTATGTCCTTGGTGTCGTCCACGCTGAGGGTGGTCTGGGTAATATAGGCCACCGGGGCGTCGGTCGGCAGCGTCAGCGCCGCCACCTCGTCGACGTTCTGGACCAGTAGAACCGGGCCTGGAACCTGGCCCATGGTTCCCTCGACCTCGGGGTGGCCGGCATGCCCGATCAGGACCAGGGTCCGGCCCTTGGACATATACCGTTTGCCCTGATTATGGACCTTGGTGACCAGCGGGCAGGTGGCATTGAGGACGGGCAGGCCGCGGGCGGCGGCCTCTTCCTCGACGGTGCGAGCGACGCCGTGGGCGCTGAAGACGGTTACCGCCAGCGGCGGAACCTCTGACAGGTCCTCGACGAAGATCGCGCCCTTGGCCTTCAGGCTTTCGACCACGTATTTATTGTGCACGATCTCGTGCCGGACATAGACCGGCGGACCGTACTTCTCGAGCGCACGCTCAACGATTTCGATGGCACGCACGACGCCCGCACAAAATCCGCGGGGCTGCGCTAGATACACTTCCATGGGATGTCCATTACTCAAGTTGCACCAGGTCCTGAATTCGCAAATTCACCCGAGGGTCTCCGTGCAGCCGGTCACATTCGGATTGCAATATCCGCACCACGACCGGAACCCGTAGGTAATCCCCACCCAAGTAGATGGAAGCGCAGGACTATGTGTCAAAAATCGTGCAGATAGAAAAGGGTGGATCGCGCAATGGTTACTAATATTTGGTAACTAAATACCGAAAAAGCGGATTCGTGAACTGCGGTTCCTCGCCGGTTCGCCACTTTATCGCCCATCGGAAAAGGCTATACCGGCGCCCTGAACGCCTGTTCCGGTCTGTGCTGGCGGCTTGGCTTGAACCCGCAGACGGGTAACCAAAACAACATTAGATCGGCTACGGGAACTCCGCTAGACAGCGGGCGTTTTCGCCCAGCTCTCTCCTTGAGATTTAGAAAGAAACGAAGTGCTGACCAGTATTGTCGTCTCGATTGTCAGAACCTGTACGCGGTTTGCCACTCTCGTCGTCATCGTCTCGCTGCTACTGGCAGTCGGGGCGAGCTACTATGCCGCCCAGCATTTCGCCATCAACACCGACATCAACACGCTGATTTCGCCCGACCTCGACTGGCGCAAGCGCGACCAACAGTTCGAGCAGGCGTTCGACCGCGAAAAACTGATTCTCGCCGTCGTCGAGGCGCCGACGCCCGAACTCGCCAGTGCCGCGAGCAGGGCGCTTTTCACAAAGCTCTCCGGCGACACCAAGCATTTCGAATCCGTGCAGCCGCTGGGCTCCGGCGAGTTCTTCGAAAAGAATGGGCTGTTGTTCCTCCCCGTGGAGGAAGTCGGCAAGGTCGCAGGCCAGCTCGAAGCCGCAGCCCCCCTGATCGAGATCATGGCCGGCGATCCCTCGATCCGCGGCCTGACCGGCGCGCTGGAAACAGGCCTTGCCGGCGTCAAGCGCGGGCAGGTCAAGCTCGACAATACCGAGCGGCCCTTCAATCTGATCAGCCAGACAGTCGAGGATATCCTCAACAAGAAGCCGGCGACGTTTTCCTGGCGCGAGCTCGTCAGCGACAAGCCGTTGACCGATGCCGACCGCCGCGCCTTCATCGAGTTCAAGCCGAAGCTCGATTACAGCGAGCTCGAACCCGGCAAGGACGCGACCGACGCGATCCGGCAGGCCGCCACCGATCTCAATTTTGCGGGCCAGTACGGCGCCCGCGTGCGGCTGACCGGCCCGGTTCCGATCGCGAATGAGGAATATTCGACCGTGCAGGACGGCGCGATCCTCAACGGCGTCGCCACCGTTCTCATCGTCCTCGTCATCCTCTGGATGGCGCTGCACTCGGGCAAGATCATCTTCGCGGTGTTCGTGAATCTGTTCATCGGACTTGCGGTCACCACCGCCGTCGGCCTGATGATGGTAGGATCGCTGAACCTCCTGTCGATCGCCTTTGCCGTGCTGTTCGTCGGCCTTGGCGTCGATTTCGGTATTCAATTCAGCGTTCGCTACCGTTCCGAGCGTTTCAAGAACAACGAAGATTTGGCCGAAGCACTGGAGAGCGCTGCCAGGCGTTCGGCGGTCCCGCTCTCGCTCGCCGCGATGGCGACCGCGGCCGGCTTTCTCTGTTTCCTGCCGACCGACTACAAGGGCATTTCCGAGCTCGGCAAGATTGCTGGCGCCGGCATGCTGATCGCGTTCCTCACCAGCATCACGGCCCTGCCGGCGATGCTGAAGCTGCTGCACCCGCCCGGCGAAAGCGAGCCGGTCGGCTACGCGTTTCTGGCGCCGGTGGACGAATTCCTCGAACGGCACCGCGTCATCATCGTCGCCGGCACGCTGCTTCTGGTCGTGGCCGGCCTCCCGCTGCTCTATTTCATGAAGTTCGACTTCAACCCGATCAACCTGCGCAATCCGCACGCTGAATCGATCGCGACCTTCCTTGACCTGCGCAAGGATCCCAACACCGGCGCGAACGCCATCAACGTGCTGACCAACTCGGAAGCGGAAGCGAAAAAAATCTCAGCGCGGCTGGAGAAGCTGCCGGAAGTTCTTCGCGTGATGTCGATCGACAGTTTCGTGCCTGAAGACCAGCCGGCCAAGCTGCAGTTGATCGGCAAGGCGGCGAGGGTGGTGGGCCCTGCGCTCAATCCCGATTCGGTCGATGCGGCGCCATCGGATGAAGAGAATGCGGAAGCGCTGAAGAGCTCGGCCGATGCCTTGCGCAAGACCGCCGGCGACGGCAAGGGCCCGGGCGCCGTTGCCTCACGGAGATTGGCGGATGCGCTGTCGAAGCTTTCCGGCAGCGACCAGGCGACGCGCGACAAGGCGCAGAACGTCTTCGTCGCCCCGCTCAAGATCGTGTTCGACCAGCTCCGCAACACGATGCAGGCCGGACCGGTGACATTGAAGACGCTGCCGCCGGAATTGCTCAATAGCTGGAAATCCAAGGACGGCTTGATCCGCGTCGAGGCGCTGCCGAAGGGCGACCCCAATGACAACGACAATCTGCGCCGCTTTGCCGATGCGGTTCTGGCCGCGGAGCCGAACGCGATCGGCGGGCCGGTCTCGATCCTCAAATCCGGCGACACCATCGTGAAGGCGTTCATTCACGCCGGCATCTGGGCATTGCTGGTGATCAGCCTGTTGCTGTGGCTGACGCTGCGTCGAGTCTCCGACGTGCTGATGACAATGGTGCCTTTGTTGGTGGCCGGCGCGGTGACGCTGGAGCTCTGCGTGCTGATCGGGCTGCCGCTCAACTTCGCCAATATCGTAGCTCTGCCGCTGCTGCTCGGCGTCGGCGTCGCCTTCAAGATCTATTACGTCGTGGCCTGGCGCGAGGGCAGAAATAATCTGCTGCAGTCGAGCCTGACGCGCGCGATCTTCTTCTCGGCGCTGACGACAGCGACCGCGTTCGGAAGCCTGTGGCTATCCAGTCATCCCGGCACCGCCAGCATGGGTAAATTGCTGGCGCTGTCGTTCATCATCACGCTGGCCGCGGTGCTGCTATTCCAGCCGGCGCTAATGGGCAAACCGCGCGATGTCGGGGAGTAGGCAGATATCGCCGATGTCGGCGGGCTGTGCGGCCGCCTGCTTCTGACCGGGCGCGGCCTTCGGCGCAGGATTCGCGGGCGCCGGGTTCGCCGTGCCGGTGGTCTTCGGTGCCGCGGGCGCAGGAGCCTGCGCCGCAGTCGCTGGTGCAGTGCTCTTGGGCGCGGCGCCGGGCGCTCCCTTCGGCGCACCCTTGGCCATGCTGTTGGCAGGGCTTGAGGGAATCGGCGGTCCGACGCGCGTCCAGGTCTCGCCGCCGCAGAGGAAGCCGAGCACACAGCCCTGAATCTCGAGCTGGTCGGTGCCGACAGGCTTGATCGTCGAGCTGTAGAGCTGTCCGTCCTTGGCGTTGTAGACTTGGCCCTCCCAGGCGTCGACGCCGGGCTTCTTCTTCATCTCGATCAGGATCGGCATGCCCAGGGTCGGCCGGCTTTGCTTGGCGACGTCCGGATTGTTCTTGTCCTTGCCGCCCGGCTGCTTCTCCCAGGCCACCACGCCCCACATGTTGCCGCTACATTGGGCGACGCGAATGTTGGCTACACCATCGGCTACTTTCCAGTCACCGGTGGGATCGGCGGCCAGCGCCGCATTAACACCTGTGGCCAAAAAGATCCCCGAATAAACTATTGTACGCGCGACGCTTCCTGGGCAGTGCAACATGGTCCAAACCTATGTTTAAGTAGATGATCCAAAGCGGGGGTCAAAACGCCGCATTGGGCGTTTTCAGTTGACGAAACAGCCATCAACCGACGTATGTAGCCGATGCCAGATTCATATCTAGACGTTTCCGAGCTGTTTGTTGAGCGGCAGGCGCAGCGCAGTTCCATGCATGCGCGTCATCTCAACGAGCAACTCGTCCGGGTGCTGAAGACCATCGGCTACGATGTGGGCTTTCAGAAGGGTCAAGGTCAATACCTGTTCGATCGTGACGGGGCCCGCTATCTCGATCTACTCAGCGGATTTGGCGTTTTTGCGATTGGCCGGAATCATCCGGCATTGCGTCAGGCGCTGAAAAGCGTGCTCGATGCCGATTTTCCCAATCTGGTGCAGCTTGACGTCTCCACGCTCGCCGGCGTGCTCGCGGAACGCCTGCTAGAACATGTTCCATATCTGGACAAGGTGTTCTTTGCCAATTCCGGCGCCGAAACCGTCGAGGCTGCGATCAAGTTCGCGCGCGGCGCGACCGGCCGTCCCGGCATTGTGTCCTGTTCCCACTCGTACCACGGATTGACCTACGGCGCGCTGTCGCTGATGGACGATGCGAACTTCCGAAGCGGATTCGAGCCGCTGTTGCCCGGGTGCACGCAGATTCCCTTCAACGACCTTGAGGCACTGGATCGAGCGTTGTCCTCGCGTCAGGTCGCGGCTTTCATCGTCGAGCCGATCCAGGGCAAGGGCGTCAACCTGCCTACCGATGAATTCCTTCCCGGTGCGCTCGCGCTCTGCAAGAAATACGGCACCATCTTCATCGCCGACGAAATCCAGACCGGAATCGGCCGCACCGGAAAATTCCTCGCGGTCGAGCACTGGAATGTCGAGCCAGACATGGTGTTGCTTTCGAAGGCGCTGTCGGGCGGCCACGTGCCCGTCGGTGCGCTACTCACGCGCAAGTCGATCTTCGACAAGATCTTCAGCCAGATGGACCGCGCCGTCGTGCACGGCTCGACGTTTTCGAAGAACGATATGGCGATGGCTGCCGGGATCGCGATGCTTGATGTGGTCAAGCAGGAAAAGCTGGTCGAGCAGGCCGCCAAGCGCGGCGCCGAGCTCCGCCTTGCGCTGACCCGCATGGTGCCGGGCTATGAACTATTGAAGGAAGTGCGCGGCAAGGGGCTGATGATCGGCATCGAATTCGGCCCGCCGAAATCCCTGAAGCTGAAGGCTTCTTGGAATCTCCTGGAGACCGCCAACAAGGGCCTGTTCTGCCAGCTCATCACCGTGCCGCTGTTCAAGGATCACAAGATCCTGACGCAGGTTTCCGGCCACGGCAGCCACACCATCAAGCTGCTGCCGCCGCTCGTGATCACGGAAGAAGACTGCGCCTGGATCGAGAAGTCGTTCGACGACGTCATCGCCGCCAGCCACAAGGTGCCCGGCGCGATCTGGTCGCTCGGCAAGACGCTGGTCGACAACGCGGTCAGGAAGTCGGCGTAGGAAGTAGCCGGATGGAGCGAAGCGCAATCCGGGGATATCTCGCCGGCCGATGATTCGTCCCGGATTTCGCTGCGCTTCATCCGGGCTACAATCTTCTCGGAGGCGATCATGGTCAACATCACCGGCGGCTGTCATTGTGGCGCCATCCGTTACGAGATCGCGGGCGAACTCATCGTTCATGCGCTGTGTCACTGCACCGATTGCAGGCGTCATGCCGGCGCTCCGCTGGTCGGCTGGACCATGTATCCGGAGAACGCGCTCAAGGTGACGAAGGGCGCACCGAAGCTCTACGAGTCCTCCGAACATGGCCGGCGGCAATTCTGCGCCGACTGCGGCACGGGTCTGTTCTACACCAACGCGAACATCCTGCCTGGCATCGTCGACATTCAGAGCGGGACCTACGACGATCCCAATGCCGTTCCGGCGATGATGCACATCCAGACCGCAGAGCGGCTTCGCTGGATGGAGCGCGCGCACGAATTGCCGACCTTCGAGCGTTATCCCCCGCAGACGTAACATGCAGATTTCGTAGGGCGGATTGGCGAAAGCGTAATCCGCCGCGATCTCGCCGCACGGGCGCATGTCGGCGGATTATGCTGCGCTAAATCCGCCCTACAGTTTCGCCGCGCAAAAGCGAAAGCGTTGCGCCAATCGTTTCATTTGTAGACGAATATTCTGCGCATTGTCGGCAGAGGATATTTTCGCGCGCTCACGCCGCCGCGCATATTGGCGCACGACTTTTCACATCGCGGTGAGAGCCCTCGCACGGCTCTCCGCTTTTGCGCTGCGACACCCAATTGGGTGGGGTGACTTCATAGCAAGAGGATCCCACCGATGACCAAGTCGATCCCAACCCTCGCCGCCGCGTTTCTGATGACCGCGATCGCAACGCCCGTGTTCGCGCAAGCCGCGATCCAGGAGCCCGGGGCGTATTCGTTCTATCATCCCAATGCCGACGTGCTCGGCGGCCGGCCGGCGTACCGGTCGTTCGATCAATCGAACGCCTATTACAATTCCAATGCCTATTACGGCGAGGGAGTGACCACGCCCGAACCGCGTGTGCGGCAGAGGTCGACGAGGCACTATCGCAGGGCGCAGTAGCGTCAGAGGTGGCGCGGATGAACCAACGGCGCGCATTCGCGCGGCCGTTGGTAAAGAGCTGGGTGATATTCTGAGCTGCCGTCATCATCGCCTCCCTTTTTCGAGCTCTTGAGCACGTTCGATGATTTTCAGCATTGTCGCGTCGAAGTAATTAATCACGCGATCAGTCAGGCAGCGTGAAGGATCGGCTTCGGCCGAACAGAAACTAACTTCCGTTGGGAATTCATGGTGTGCCCTTGGAATGTCGCGATGGTAGGGGCCTTCCGCAGCGGTGTCCTTGTAGTAGCTGTGCATGATCAACGAGATGACCAGCCGGCGGGGGTATTCGGGGTCGAAAACCGCGCGCGCATAGAACTGGAGGCTCAACTGCCGCGGCTCTCTCGCGCGTTCCCTAAAGCACTCCGGTCCCGCGATGACTGGATAGCTAAGTCCGAGCGTTCGCAAGCGCTCTTCGATGGTACGCGTGACGTTTTCATTGACCGTTGCACGTGCAGAGCGTTGAAAGACCTCCGGCTCCGCCGAAATCTCAACCGTGCTGCACAGACTGCGAAACGGACCGGTTCGGTAGATCGATTCTGCCGATGACGTCGACGCGTACACAGTGAGAATCATTGCGATCAGCGCGCTTATGAAACTTTTGGCATGATGCGCTGTGACTTCGTTCAGTCGCCTCATTGGATCCTACGTTTCATTTTGAAGCCACCGTCAAGGTGGCTGCGCCGGTCAAGTTTGAGTTGACGAGTTAAGCAACCTAAGATTGATGACGCTTTCGCGATGTCAATAGTGCGTTCTTGTCGCACATTGCCGCAAAGTAAAAAATTCATTATCGCTCGTGATCTAATGATCGGTGCAATTCGCGTCCGAAAGAGCGTCGATGACGTGATAACGGCGCGTGTCTGGCGGCTTTCGCGCTCAAGCGGCCAATCAGCGCCCATCCTCCAAAATCATCCGCGCGCCCTTCTCCGCAATCATCGCCGTCGGCGTATTGGTATTCCCCGACGTGATCGTCGGCATCACCGAGGCATCGGCCACGCGAAGTCCGGCAATCCCATAGAACCGCAACCTTTCGTCGACCACCGCCATCGGGTCGTTCGCGGTGCCCATCTTCGCAGTCCCCACGGGATGGAAGATCGTGGTGCCGATATCGCCGGCAGCCTTTGCCAATGATTCATCGTCGTCGCCGACGCTCGGGCCCGGCAGGTATTCCTGCGGTCGATACCGTTCGAGCCGCTTCTGCTTCATCAGCCGCCGCGTGGTGCGGATGGCGTCGGCGGCGACCTGGCGGTCGTCGTCGGTCGAGAGATAATTCGGTGCGATCGATGGCTTGTCGTCCGGCGTCGCCGAGCGGATACGCACGGTGCCGCGCGAGGTCGGCTGCAGGTTGCAGGCGCTGACCGTGATGGCGGGAAAACGATGCAGGGGGTCGCCGAACTTGTCGAGCGACAGCGGCTGCACGTGAAACTGGATGTTGGCGCGTTCGCGATGCGGATCGGAGCGCGTGAAGATGCCGAGCTGCGAGGGTGCCATGGTCAGCGGTCCACGGCGGCGGAAAGCGTAGTCGAGCCCCATCATCCCGCGCCGGACCAGCGACCAGTAGGTCTCGTTCAGCGTGCGCACGCCCTCAACCTTGTAGATCGCGCGCTGCTGCAGATGGTCCTGCAGATTGCGGCCGACACCCGGTCTGTCGAGCCTCACATCGATGCCGAGCGGCGACAGCCACTCGGCGGGGCCGACGCCGGAGCGATGCAGCACCTGCGTCGAGCCGATCGATCCCGCGCACAACACCACTTCGCCCCTGGTGCGGGCCTCGATCACCTCATTGCCCTGCAGGAAGCGCACGCCGACCGCGCGTCCCTGCTCGACGATCAGACGGTCGACCAGCACATGCTTTTCTAGCCGCAGATTGCTGCGGTTCAGCACCGGCTTGAGGAAGCCGCGCGCGGACGACCAGCGCCGGCCGCGCTTCTGGTTGACGTGGAAATAGCTGACGCCCTCATTGTCGCCGGTGTTGAAATCGGCAATGCGCCTGATGCCCATTTCCTCGGCGGCTTCGCCGACCGCGTCGAGCACGTCCCAGGACAGCCGCGGCGCCTCGATGCGCCAGCCTCCGCCGGCGCCGTGATGTTCGCTTTCCCCGAGGAAATGGTCCTCCAGCCGCTTGAACAGCGGCAGGACGTCGTCATAGCCCCAGCCGGTCAGGCCGAGCTGCCGCCAGTGATCGTAATCGGCGGATTGGCCGCGCATCGAGATCATGGCGTTGATGGCGGAGCAGCCGCCGATCACCTTGCCGCGGGGATAGGCGAGCGACCGGCCGTTGAGCCCGGGCTCCGCCTCGGTCCGAAACATCCAGTCGGAGCGGGGATTGCCGATCGCGAAGAGATAGCCGACCGGGATGTGAAACCAGATCCAGTTGTCGTTGCCGCCGGCCTCCAGGATCAGCACGCGATTTTTCGGATCGGCCGACAGCCGGTTGGCCATGATGCAGCCGGCAGTCCCTGCACCGACCACGATATAGTCGAAATCGCCTTCAAGCCGTTTCGGCATTTCTCAGCTTCCACCCATCGACGCCGTCATGCCCGGACTTGTTCCGGGAATCCACGCCTTCTTGGGCGTTTATTAGTCAGACGTGGATGGCCGGGACAAGCCCCGGCCATGACGGCTCGGACGGGAGGTCTGCCAGCAGAGTGCGTTGGTTGGACCGCCCCTTGCATGCTACAGGGGCAGAAGCGTTCAATCCGGAAAGCCTGCTATCCCCATGCCCATCGTCAATCGTGTCGCCGAGTTTCAACCCGACATCCAGGCCTGGCGCCGGGATATTCATGAACACCCGGAATTGCTCTACGAGGTGCACCGCACTGCGGCATTGGTGGCAGACCGGTTGCGGGAATTCGGCTGCGACGAGGTTATTACCGGTATCGGCCGCACCGGCGTCGTCGGCGTCATCAAGGGCAACAGGCCCGCTGGCAATGGTGACGTGAAGGTCATCGGGCTGCGAGCGGACATGGACGCGCTGCCGATCGAGGAGGCGACCAATCTGCCTTACGCGTCCAAAACGAAGGGCAAGATGCACGCCTGCGGCCATGACGGCCACACCGCGATGCTTTTGGGGGCCGCGCGCTATCTCGCCGAGACCCGCAATTTCGCAGGCAATGCGGTCGTGATCTTCCAGCCGGCCGAGGAGGGCGGCGCGGGTGCCGTCGCCATGATCAAGGACGGGCTGATGGACCGCTTCGGTATCGAGCAGGTCTACGGCATGCATAACGGTCCCGGCATTCCGGTCGGCTCGTTCGCGCTGCGGCCCGGCCCGATCATGGCCGGAGGCGATGCCGTCCTCATCAAAATCGAGGGGCGCGGTGGGCACGCCGCGCAGCCGCACCAAAGCATCGATTCCGTCCTTGTCGGCGCGCAGCTGATCACGGCGCTGCAGTCGATCGTGTCGCGTAGCGTCGATCCGCTGGAATCTGCCGTCATTTCGATGTGCGAATTTCACGCCGGCAACGCCCGCAACGTGATTCCGCAAACCGCCGAGTTGAAGGGCACCGTCCGTACCCTGAACGGCGAAGTGCGGGATCTGGTGGAACGGCGGGTCCGCGAGGTCGTCGCCGGCGTGGCGCAGATCACCGGCGCCAGGATCGATCTGACCTACGATCGCGGCTATCCGGTAACGGTCAACCATATCAGGCAGACAGATGTCGCGATGCGGGCAGCCAGAGAAATCGCCGGCGATGCCAATGTGCAGGAGATGCCACCGCTGATGGCCGGCGAAGATTTCGCCTTCATGCTGGAGCAGCGGCCGGGTGCGCTGATCTTCTGCGGCAACGGCGACAGCGCAGGGCTGCATCACCCCGCCTACAATTTCAACGACGAGGCGATCGTGTTCGGCACGTCTTACTGGATCAGGCTGGTCGAGAACACGCTGGCCGCGTGACCCGTCCAGGTTCGGCTTTCCAACCGTGCTCCAGGTGGGGATGGGGGCTCTGCGGCAGGCGGTTGGGTGGACCGCCGCTTGCATGCTACAAAAGCCTTACGCGTTCCAAACTGAGGTTCGAGAATCCCATGCCTATCGTCAACCGCGTCGCCGATCTGCAACCCGATATTCAGGCCTGGCGCCGCGATATTCATGAAAACCCCGAATTGCTGTACGACGTCCACCGCACCGCAGCATTCGTGGCGGATCGCCTGCGCGAATTCGGCTGCGACGAGGTGGCTACCGGCCTCGGCCGTACCGGCGTCGTCGGCGTCATCAAGGGCAAGCAGCCCGGCAAGGGCGAGATCAAGGTGATCGGGCTCCGCGCCGACATGGACGCGCTGCCGATCGAGGAGGCGACCAACCTTCCCCATGCCTCCAAAACGCCGGGCAAGATGCACGCCTGCGGCCACGACGGCCACACCGCGATGCTTTTGGGTGCAGCGCGGTACCTTGCCGAGACCCGGAATTTCGCCGGCAACGCGGTCGTGATCTTCCAGCCGGCCGAGGAGGGCGGGGCCGGCGCCGCCGCCATGATCCAGGACGGACTGATGGACCGGTTCGGCATCGAGCAGGTCTATGGCATGCATAACGGACCCGGGATTCCGATCGGCTCCTTCGCCATCCGGCCCGGCCCGGTAATGGCCGCGACCGACTCGATCGACATCAAGATCGAGGGCCTCGGCGGCCATGCCGCGCGCCCGAACAAATGCATCGATTCCGTCCTGGTCGGTTCGCAGCTCATCACCGCGCTGCAGTCGATTGTCTCGCGGACAATCGATCCCCTGGAGTCGGCGGTGATCTCGATCTGCGAGTTCCATGCCGGCAACGCGCGCAACGTCATTCCGCACACCGCCGAACTCCGCGGCACCGTGCGGACACTGACGGCGGAAGTGCGTGAGACGGTCGAGAAGCGGGTCCGCGAGGTGTGCGAGGGCGTGGCCAAAATGACCGGCGCCAAGATCGATCTGATTTACGAGCGTGGCTATCCCGTCACCAACAATCACGCCGAGCAGACCGAGTTCGCGACGCAGGTGGCCAGGGAAGTGGCCGGCGCCCAGAACGTCCATGACATGCCGCCGCTGATGGGCGCGGAAGATTTTTCCTACATGCTGGAAGCGCGTCCCGGCGCGTTCATCTTCTGCGGCAACGGCGACAGCGCGGGTCTCCATCACCCCGCCTATGATTTCAACGACGAGGCGATCGTGTACGGCACCTCGTACTGGATCAAGCTGGTCGAGAACAAGCTCGCGGCGGCGTAGAGGTTCTTCACCCTCGATCGCATGTGAAGTTTGACCGCACATCAAGGAAGGCCCGTATCTCCAGTGCGGGCCTTCATTATTTTCCGTCCGGCGCGACGCTCGATATCTGAGCGAAGTGATCACCCCGAACACGGCGGCGTCGCCGATCCGCAGCACGCCGGCCGGGCTCAGCACGTTGATGGCGCCGACCGTGAAGCGGCCGCTCAATAGCGCTCCGGTACGTACATTTCGGCTGGAACCGGCGCGCGGCTATATTCGGGGTTGCGAACCCGCGCCGGCAGAACCACCCGCTCCTGCTTGATTTCCTGGTAGGGAATTTGTTCGAGCAGATGCGCGATGCAGTTCAGCCTTGCCTTCTTCTTGTCGTCGGCTTCGACGATGTTCCAGGGAGCTTCCGGAATGTGGGTACGCTCCAGCATCGCTTCCTTGGCCTTGGTGTATTGCTCCCAGCGGCTGCGCGATTCCACATCCATCGGGCTGAGCTTCCACTGCTTGAGCGGATCGTGGATTCGCATCGTGAAGCGCAAATACTGCTGTTCGTCGGTGATGGAGAACCAGTACTTGATGAGGATGATTCCGGAGCGCACGAGCATACGCTCGAATTCCGGCACCGACCGGAAGAATTCTTCAACGTCGTCTTCGGTGCAGAAGCCCATGACGCGCTCGACGCCGGCGCGGTTATACCAGCTACGGTCGAACAGCACGATCTCACCGCCGGCCGGCAAATGCGAAACATAACGCTGGAAATACCATTGCGTGCGCTCACGCTCGTTCGGCGCCGGAAGCGCCGCGACGCGGCAGACCCTCGGATTGAGTCTCTGGGTGATGCGCTTGATGACGCCGCCCTTGCCGGCGGAATCGCGCCCCTCGAAAATCACCACCACCTTGAGCTTGTGGTGCTGCACCCAGGTCTGCAATTTTACCAGTTCGCCCTGCAGACGGAATAATTCCTTGAAGTAGACGCGCCGATCGATCGTTTCTTCTTCCGTATGGTCGGCAAATTCATTGGTCAGTGCATCGAGACGATCGTCGTCGATTTCAAGTTCCAGTTCCTCATCGAAACTATCAAGCATTTCCGCCTGAATGCGGTCGTGGATGGTGCCATCCGGCGGCTTTTTGGTCATGGCGGGCTCCAGCTGCAGAGCTGTTGGGGTCGTGTGATGTATGAACGTCGATGTCCTGCCGTATCATCAGTCAGGGCACTAGCGGAAAGCAAAAGGCCGGAGTTTGGTTCCGGCCTTCCGCTACCCGTCGAGGCTGCTGCCTGTGTGGCAGCGACCCTACCGTACCGACCCGATACTCAGAACAGATTCGAGAACAGCACGTAGAGGCCTGCCGACAGGCAGATCGCGGCCGGCAGCGTCAGCACCCATGCCATCAAGAGATTGCGCACAGTCGCCATCTGCAGGCCCGAACCGTTGGCCGCCATCGTGCCGGCGACGCCGGATGACAGCACGTGGGTGGTGGAAACCGGCAGGCCGAACACGTCGGCGACGCCGATCGTGGAGGCGGCAACCAGTTCGGCGGACGCACCTTGCGCGTAGGTCAGATGCGACTTGCCGATCTTCTCGCCGACGGTGATGACGATGCGCTTCCAGCCGATCATGGTGCCCAGCCCGAGTGCGATCGCGACTGCGATTTTGACCCAGAGCGGGATGAACTTGGTGGCTGAGTCGAGCGAGGCCTTGTAGGCCTTGAGGGTGTCGACCTCTTCCTTGTTCAGGTCGTTTTCCTTGTCCTTCATCAGGAAGCGGATCGCCTCCGACGTCAGGTACATGTCGTTGCGGGTGTTGCCGACGGCTTCGGCCGGCACCTTGTTCAGCGAGCCGTATTTCTGGACCTGGTCACCGATGTCCTTCACCAGCACGGCCAGCGAGGGATAGGTGCCTTCGCTGATCTTGCGGGCAGAAACGTATTGCGTCACCGCAGGGCGCGGATCGCCGATGATGCTGTGGCCGGCGCCCCTGGCGGCGATTACCTTGGAGGCGGCCTCCGAGGTCTTCTGGAATTGCACCACCTGCGATTCCGGCAGCGCGCGGTTCAGCGCGTAGGCGGTCGGCACCGTGCCGATCAGGATCAGCATGATCAGGCCCATGCCCTTCTGGCCATCGTTGGAGCCGTGCGCGAAGCTGACGCCGGTGCAGGTCGCGATCAGGATGCCGCGGATCCACATCGGCGGCGGCTTGTTGTCTTCGGGCGCGGCATAGAGCGCGGGATTGCGGACGATGAACTTCAGCGCCAGCAGCAGGATCGCCGCCATGCAGAAGCCGAACAGCGGCGAGAGCAACAGCGCGTAGCCGATCTCGGTCGCCTTGGTCCAGTCGACACCCGAAGTGCCGTCGCGGCCGTGCATCAGCGCGTTGGCGATGCCGACGCCGATGATCGAGCCGATCAGCGTGTGCGAAGAGGAAGCCGGAAGGCCGAAATACCAGGTGCCGAGGTTCCAGACGATCGCGGCAATCAGCAGCGCGAACACCATTGCGAAACCGGCGCTGCTTCCGACCTGAAGGATCAACTCCACCGGCAGCAGCGAGACGATGCCGAAGGCGACCGCGCCGGAAGATAGCAGCACGCCGAGGAAATTGAAGAAGCCTGACCACATCACGGCGAATTCCGCCGGCATCAAGTGGGTGTAGATCACGGTCGCGACCGCGTTGGCGGTGTCGTGGAAGCCATTGACGAATTCGAAGCCGAGCGCGATCAGGAGGGCGACGAACAGCAGGATATAGGGCAGGTAGGCCGTGACCCGCATGCCGGTCGCGTCGATGTCGACGTAGATGCTATAGGCAACGTACAGCAGCCCGGCGGCGAGGATGCCGCAGAACAGGATCAGGGTCAGCGGATTGAACCCCTTGTCGAGGTTCGGCCGCGAAGCCGGCTGGGCAGGCGTTGCGTCGCCGATCGTTGATTAAGAGCGATATCGGTCATTCTGACACCCCGTCGAAATCGGCTGAGAGGCGGGCATTTTTGACCGAGGCACTTGAAGGTTAGATGACACGGGCGACCGGCAGCGCCGCTGAAGTTTGATCGCACATCAAGGAAAGCCCGTATCTCCAGTGCGGGTCTTCACTATTTTCCTTTGAACCGATTTATGATGCGCGGATCCAACCAGGCGCTCCTGAATTGCTTATCGGTTCAGCGGTTTGGCCGATGATCTGCACGCGAAAATCTCGTCGTCCCTGTCGGCGGACGTTCATTTCATCCGTCCTTGGAACGAAAGCGGCCGTGCGCACGCTGGCCATTTGGAGGAAGGAGCCCCGATGAAGGTCACACAACATCTCTGGTTCGCGAAGGACATGGAGGCCGCGATCGGCTTCTACACCTCGCTCATCCGCGGTTCGTCGGTGCAGTGGGTTTCGGCCCTGCCGGCCGAGAGCCCGAGCGGTCCCGCCGGCAGCGTCAAGATCGCGGGCTTCACCCTGGGAGACCAGCGCTACATGGCGATCGAGGCGGGCCCGCTCGATCCGTTCAACCACAGCTTCTCGATCATGGTGGAATGCGACACGCAGGCCGAGATCGACCGCTTGTGGGACGCCCTGAAAGAGGGCGGCAAGATCGAGCAATGCGGCTGGCTGCAGGACCGCTGGGGCCTCTCCTGGCAGATTGCACCCAGACGGCTCGGCGAGTTGATGAGCGATCCCGACCCTGCAAAAGCCAGGCGCGTTGCGGAGGCAATGCTGAAGATGGTCAAGTTCGATATCGCAGAACTGGAGGCCGCGGCGAGGGGCTAGGCCATCTCACCAGGCTGCTGATCCGGCGCCTGTACGGTTCCGGCCGATGGACCGCCGAGCGCGGCTTATGGGGTAGCGCCGTGAGGAAAAAGAGGGTCGAGCGCTGCACGGCGCCGGGGCTGGAGGAGGACCGCGCAGCGCGTCGACCATGTAGGAGCGTCACGGCGTGAACCAGAACGTCCCACATTCCCTTGAGAATGCGATTGTGTATCCCATCAATTAATGGTTGCAGACGGGATTGTCAATTTTTCCCGTTATTTTTCACCAGATATTGCGGCTGCCGGCTTGGCGGAATTCAGGCCGCATGTGCTGATTTTCGCAGCACGGTAGCGGCTATTTTGAGGTCCTGAACGAAACGCCGGTATTCGCGCGCCTTGGCGTCGGCGTCCGGCAAGCGCAGCAGATAGGACGGGTGCACTGTCACCAAGACCCTGGTGCCGTCGTCGAGATCGATCGGGCGGCCGCGGTTCTTGTTGATCGGGGTGATCTTGCCGAACACGCTTTGCGCCGCGGTGGCGCCCATCGCCACCACCAGTTCGGGTTCGATCGCGGCGAGCTCGCGTTCGTACCACTGCCGGCAGGCCTTGATCTCCGGCGTGCTCGGCTTCTGGTGCAGGCGGATTTTTCCGCGCGGCACAAACTTGAAATGTTTGACCGCATTGGTGACGTAGACCTTGCGGCGGTCGATGCCGGCCTCGTCCAGTGCGCGGTCGAGCATTTGGCCCGCGGGCCCGACGAACGGTTTGCCGGCGAGATCTTCCTTGTCGCCGGGCTGCTCGCCGACCAGCATGATCCGCGCCGTTTGCGCCCCTTCGCCGAACACGGTCTGGGTCGCGTTCTTGTAGAGGGGGCAGGCGCGGCAATCGGCGGCTTCCTCGCGCAGGGTCTCGATATCGTCGGCATGTTTGCGGGGCATGTCGTCTGCCTTGTCGCTTGCCTTGGATGGTTCCATCCGTTTCTGCGGCTTGTGCGGTTCGGTCGCCGCGTTTGCGATCATCGCGCTGGCGGCGCGTCCGGCACCTTCGATCAGGGGTTTAATCAATGAAGCCTCCGGCAGGTTCCGCCAGTATTTCCGGGGCATCTCCTTCTGCATCGCCTGCACTTTCAGCCGGGCGGGATTGAAGATGCTGGCGTAGTAACTGCGCCAGGTTTCCTCCAGCCGATCGGCGGTCGGCGCTTCGCTCTTGGTGACGCCTGGCGTGAACGAGACGGCGTGGCCGTCCCAATGCGCACAGACGTCGGGGGTGAGGATCGACCATGGCATGTCGGCAAAGCGGCGCGCAAAGAATGGCGCGGCCAGTTCGACGATGTGGTGCTCCGGTTCGAACCAGGCAACGAAATGCGATTTCTGCTCGCGGCCGATTTCGCGGAAGCGGACAAAGGCATGCATCTTGTGCTCATCGCGGCGCACGGCTTTTGCCATCGCGGTGACGTCGGCCACATCGGGATCGGTTGCGAGTTCGAGCAGATCGTGATTACTTCGCAGCCGCCACAGCAGGCGATAGAGCAGGGCGAACCGTTCCGGGTTGCGGTGCAGGATCGCAGTTTCAGCCAGCTCGACGAATTTGGCGGGGACGTTGAAGGTGGTGCCCTGTGGGGGGGCGAGCGGCGGCGCAGACGGCTCAAACAATTCGGGCGCATCGCCGGCGACACGCCACGTCACGTCGGAGGGGTTCACATCGTTTAGCGCCAGCGCACGCGCGGCTTTGCGCCAGCCATCGAAATCGGTTTCGCTGTCGAGGGTGATGTGGTGCATGTCTCTCCTCCTCGTCATTGCTGTGCATGTTCACTAATTCGCTGATTGGATCGCTCCTCTGGAGGACGATCCGATGCGCGACAATAGCTACGACCGGACGATTGAACGCAACTATCTGCAGAAGTGGCGGTTTCTGATCCCGGAATATGAGGCGGTGAAGGCTGGTCGATCCCCGCTGTTCAAGCGGGTCGGCGACTTCTACCGCCATCACGGGACCTGCTCGCAGACCTTCCGCAAGTATTACAATCGCTATCTGCAGAGCGGTGAGGAAGCGGACCTGCTGCCGCGCCGGCGCGGGCCCAAATGGCGGGAACGGCGCGAGCCGGAAGGGATCGAGGCGGAGATCGTCGCCCACCGCAGGCGGGGGATGAACCGCTACGAGATTCATGCCGTCTTGCGTGAGAAGCGCGACACGGTACCTTCGCCCGTAACGATCTACCGGGTGCTGAGACGCTACCAGCTGAACCGCCGCACGGTGGCGATGCGTGAGGAGAAACGTCGCATTATCAAGGACAAGCTCGGGGAGCTGGGCCACGTCGATCTGCATCAATTGCCGCGCGATATGTTCCTCGCGCCACCCCCGGTCACGGCCTACATCATCAGCCTGATCGACAGCTGCTCGCGGCTGGCCTGGGCCGAGGTCCTGACGTCCAAGAAGGCGCTGCCGGTCATGTTCAAGACCCTGAAGATGATCAACACCCTCAACGTCACCTATGGGCTCGTCTTCCAGGAAATCCTGTCCGACAACGGCGCCGAGTTCGCCGCCCGCACCAAGCCGGACGAGCATCCGTTCGAGGCCATGCTGCTCGAGCTTGGCATCAAACACCGCTACTCCAGGCCCTATCGACCGCAGACCAATGGCAAGGTCGAACGCTTCTGGCGCACCCTCGACGAGGACGTTATCGAGGGCGCCACCTTCGACAATCTCGATCACTTTGCCAACGAACTGTTCGAGTACCTAATCTACTACAACAACCACAGGCCCCATCAGGCCTTGGCGGGGCAAACTCCCAAGGCCTTCGCCGCTACCAAGACCACTGCGATCCAATCAGCGAATTAGTGAACATCGACAATTGCGAGCGAAGCGAAGCAATCCATTTCTCCGCTTGCTGAGACATGGATTGCTTCGTCGCTCGCGCTCCTCGCAATGACGCTGTGGGTTCAGAACCCAAATCTCAACTGCGTCGCCTTCGGTTTGAACCGCTCCGTCAGCCCCGCGCCATCGAGCAGATGCGGGGAAGGGCGGTGGTCTGCGAGAACGATAAACGGCAGCGCCTTCTTCTGCGGAATGTGCAGCCGCGCCAGATCGGCCAGGCGGATCGAGGTCAGGCGGCGCGTCGCGATGATGCGGTCGACCGCCCTGGTGCCGAAGCCCGGCACCCGCAACAGCTCTTCGCGGCTGGCGGTCGCGACATCGAGCGGGAAGCGGCCGCGGTGGCGCAGCGCCCAGGCGAGTTTCGGATCGATGTCAAGCGGCAGCATGCCCTTGGCGTCGTCGACGATCTCGCCGGCATCGAAACCGTAGAACCGCATCAGCCAGTCGGCCTGGTAAAGCCGGTGCTCGCGTACCAGCGGCGGCGCCACAAGCGGCAGCGCGCGGCTGGCGTCCGGGATCGGGCTGAAGGCCGAATAATAGACGCGCTTGAGGCGGTAGGAGCCGAAGAGGTTGGCGCTGGTATCGAGGATGGTTTTGTCGTCGGCCGCATCCGCGCCGATGATCATCTGCGTGCTTTGCCCGGCCGGTGCAAAACGCGGCGGCTTTGCTTTCGTTGCATTTTTGTCGTTCTCCTGCGCTTCATCGAGCCTCAGCCGCAGCCGGCCCATGGTGCGGCGGATCGCGCGCACGTCCTTTTCCGGCGCGAATTTCGCAAGACTGTTTTCCAGCGGCATTTCGATATTGATGGAGAGACGGTCGGCATATTTGCCGGCCTCCGCGATCAGCGCGTCGTCCGCTTCAGGAATGGTCTTCAGATGGATGTAGCCGCGAAAATGATGCTCCTCGCGCAGCTTTCGCGCGACGCTCACCACCTGCTCCATGGTGTAGTCGGCGCTGCGGATGATGCCGGAGGAGAGAAACAAGCCCTCGATGTAATTGCGCCGGTAGAAGTCGATCGTGAGCTTCACCACCTCATCGACCGTGAAGCGGGCGCGCGGCACGTTCGAGGAGGTGCGGTTGACGCAATAGAGGCAATCGTAATTGCAGGCGTTGGTGAGCAGCACCTTCAACAGCGAGATGCAGCGTC
This sequence comes from Bradyrhizobium sp. CCBAU 051011, assembly GCF_009930815.1. Taxonomy (NCBI): domain Bacteria; kingdom Pseudomonadati; phylum Pseudomonadota; class Alphaproteobacteria; order Hyphomicrobiales; family Nitrobacteraceae; genus Bradyrhizobium; species Bradyrhizobium sp. CCBAU 051011. The sequence goes on from NZ_CP022222.1 coordinate 4,870,254, forward strand.
CGTCCGGCGCGTAGGAATGGCAGATGCCCATGCCTGATACGGTCGAACCGAGGCCCTTGCCGTCGCTGGAATCCCGCTTCTCGGTGCCGGAGGAGGCGCAGGAAGCATCGTATTTCGCGGCATCCGCCAGGATTTCCAGCTTACGTTGCACGTCCATCGTCGAATCCCTTTGATTCCGCTCATGAATCGCCCGGGTGTCAATCCCGATTGACTCCGCCGGGCCTGTTAGCTTTATATTAGAACATATCATGAACAAATGAGCCAGCCGCGGGTTCACTCGGGAAGAAGCGGTAAGGCCCAATTTCCGAAGGAGCGGCGCATGAGCACCGCACGCATCAGCACGCTTGCAAGTTTGCGCGGAAGCATCGAACGCCTGGAGGCGCATGGCGATGCGCATGACCTCACCAGGATCGCGCTTGGCCATAAGGCCGCGGATACGATGTTGCAGGGCGGGCTGGCGCTATCAGCGGTGCATGAAGTGTTCGCCGAGGGACATCAGAGCGCTGTGGCCACCGGCTTCATCGCCGGCCTTGCGGGACGGGTATCGCCGCGCCGGCCGCTGGTCTGGGTGCGGCAGGATTTTTCGGAAATTGAATCGGGCGCGTTGTCGATGAGCGGGCTCTGCGAATTGGGGCTCGATCCGCGGTTGCTGGTAACGGTGCGCGCGCCCGATACCGACGCCGCGCTACGGACTGCCGCCGACGCGCTGGCCTGCGACGCGCTCGGCGCCGTGGTGCTGGAAGTCTGGGGGCAGGCGCGTCAGCTCGATCTCGTCGCCAGCCGCAAGCTCACTTTGGCCGCGCAAGCCTCCGGCGTCACCGCGCTGCTGCTGCGGATGGCCGCCGAGCCGCGGCCTTCGACCGCGGAGACAAGATGGATCGTGCGCGCCGCGCATTCGCCGCCGGGATCGCCGTGGAGCGCGTGGGGCGCGCCCGTTTTCGACGCGCATCTCGTTCGTAACCGTCATGGCCCGGTCGGCCGCTGGATCATGGAATGGAATTGTGATGAGTGCCTGTTCAGTGAACCGTCGGCGTATCCTCAGTCTCTGGCTGCCACGCCTGCCCATCGACCGCATCCAGCGGCGGCTCAAGGCGCTTTCAGACGAAGCGCGTGAGCAAAACTCTCACGACACGAACGCTGCGCTCCCTCTCCCGCTTGCGGGGGAGGGCTGGGGTGGGGGTGCCGCCGCGAGTCCCACTGGATGTGTGGAGAGAGCTTCCCCCACACAGATCGTATCCTTCCCCTCCGTCGTCGTCGCCAAGCAGCACAACGCCATCCTGATCTATTCCCTCGACGAGGCCGCCGTGCGCGCCGGCCTCTCGATCGGCCTGCCGCTCGCCAATGCCCGCGCAATCTGCCCTGAACTCACGGTGTTCGACGCCGACGAGGCTGCCGACCGCAAGACGCTCGATGACATCGCCGACTGGTGCGACCGCTTCACCCCCTTGGTGGCGCTCGATCCGCCGTATGGGCTCTATCTCGACATCACCGGCTGCGCCCATCTGTTCGGCGGCGAGCGCGCGCTGCTGCAGATTGTCTGCGGTGCGCTGAGCCGCCGCGGCTTTGCCGTCAGCGCCGCGATTGCCTCCACCTCGATCTGCGCCCGCACGCTGACGCGCCATGCGTCGGGAAAGATCGTGGCCGACGGCGAGGAGGCCGAGGCCGTCGCTCCGCTGCCAATATCCGCGCTCGGCGCGGGTGACGCCATCACCGCCGGTCTGCGCCGCGCCGGCCTGAAGACCATCGGCGACGTCGCCTTGCGCGCGCCCCACGAAATCACCGCGCGGTTCGGCGCGCCCTTCACGACGCTGCTGGCGCAGGCGCTGGGGCAGGGCGATGCGCCGATCAGTCCCCGAAAGCCGCTGCCGGATTACATCGTCGAAAAACGTTTTCCCGACCCGGTCGCGACCGACACCGTGATCGCGATGAATCTGTCTGCGCTGGCCGCCATGCTGGTCACGGCGATGGACAAGCAGGGCAAGGGCGCGCGGCGGCTGGACGCGAGCTTCTTCCGTACTGACGGTGCGGTGCGCACGATCTCTGTCGACACCGGACGTCCGGTGACGAGGCCGGAGATAATCGACCGCTTGTTTCGCGAACGGCTCGATGCGCTCAACGATCCGCTCGATCCCGGCTTCGGCTTCGATCTTATCCGCCTGTCCGCCAGCCGCACCGAAATCGTGGTGCAGCAGCAGCGCGATCTCGACGCCAACATCCATGACAATGATGAACTGTCCGCATTGATCGACCGCATCGCCGCGCGGATCGGCGGCAAGCGTGTCCTCGTGCATCTGCCTGAGGATACCCACATCCCCGAGCGCGCCGTGCTGGCCATGCCGGCGCAGCATCATCTGGCGGCCGCCGCACAGGCCGCCTGGCCCGAGCGGATCGAAAGCGAGCCGCCGCTGCGCCCGTTGCGGCTGTTCGACAAGCCCGAGCCGATCAAGGTGCCGTTTGCGACCGTCCCCGACGGCCCGCCGCATCAATTCACCTGGCGGCGCGTCACGCACACGGTGGCGCGGGTGGAAGGACCCGAACGCATCGCGATGGAATGGTGGAAGCAAAACGGCGACGGCCCGACGCGGGATTATTTCCGCATCGAGGATGAAGCGGGCCTGCGCTTCTGGATCTTTCGCGACGGGCTCTATGAAAGCGAAGCGGCGGATGCGGAAGTCGAGGCCGGCTCTGTCAGATGGTTCGTGCACGGGCTGTTCGCATGAAAAGTTCTCTCACCACTTATGCCGAGATCGGCATCACCACCAATTTCTCCTTCCTGCGCGGCGGCTCGGACCCACGCGCCTATGTGCACCAGGCCAGCGAACTCGGCATTCCCGCCATCGGCATCGCCGATCACAACACGCTGGCCGGCGTGGTGCGCGCGTATAAGGAGCTCGACAATCCCGAAGTCAAACACGCGCCAAAGCTCCTGATCGGCGCGCGCCTCGTCTTCATCGACGGCACGCCGGATATCCTGATCTATCCGCGTGACCGCGCGGCTTACGGCCGGCTCTGCCAGTTGCTCACCCGCGGCAAGCGCGGCGACGACATCACGCAGATCGAGAAGGGCGAGTGCCATCTAAGGTTCGATGACCTTCTGGATTTTGCCGAAGGCCAGCTTCTGGTGCTGGCGCTGCCGCATCGCTTCGACGTAGCGGGGGCGCAGGAAATTTTAGAACGTCTGAAGCAGAGCCGCGCTGACGGCGTCTGGCTCGCCGCGAGCCTGCTCTACCGCGGTGACGACAAGCGCCGTCTCGCGCGGCTGCATCGCATCGCGCGTGCTGCCAAAGTCCCGCTGCTCGCGACCAACGAGGTGCTGTACCACCATCCCGCCCGCCGGCGGTTGCAGGACGTGCTGACCTGCATCCGCGAAAAGACCACCATCGACGCCATCGGCAGGCGGCTCGAAGCCAATGCCGAGCGTTACCTCAAGCCTATCAATGAAATGACGCGGCTGTTTCGCGATCTGCCCGAGGCGATCGCGGAGACCATGCGCTTTACTTCCCGCATTTCGTTTTCGCTCGACCAGCTCAAATACCAGTATCCGGACGAGCCGGTGCCGCCGGGCAAGACCGCGCAGGAACACCTCGAAGACCTGACCTGGGCCGGTGTCGACAAATATTTTGGCGGCGTGATCGACGACAGGCTGCGCGCCACCTTGCGCAAGGAGCTCGACCTGATCGCCGAATTGAAATATGCGCATTATTTCCTCACCGTGCACGACATCGTGCAATACGCGCGCAGCCAGAACATCCTGTGCCAGGGCCGGGGCTCGGCGGCGAATTCCGCCGTCTGCTACGTGCTCGGCGTCACCTCGGTCGATCCAACCAAGGTCGATCTGTTGTTCGAGCGCTTCATCTCCAAGGAACGACTGGAGCCGCCCGACATCGACGTCGATTTCGAACATTCGCGGCGCGAGGAGGTGATGCAATATGTCTACCGCCGCTACGGCCGCCATCGCGCCGCGATCATCGCGACCGTCATCCATTATCGTCCACGCAGCGCCATCCGGGACGTCGGCAAGGCGCTGGGGCTGACCGAGGACGTCACCGCGGCGCTCGCCGACACCGTGTGGGGAAGCTGGGGCAAGGGCCTCAACGAAATGCAGGTCCGCCAGGCCGGGCTGGACCCTGCGAATGCGATGGTCGAACTCGCGGTTGAGCTTGCCACCGAACTGATCGAATTCCCCCGCCATCTGTCGCAGCATGTCGGCGGCTATGTGCTGACGCAGGATCGGCTCGACACCTATGTGCCGATCGGCAATGCCGCGATGGACGACCGCACCTTCATTGAATGGGACAAGGACGATGTCGACGCGCTAAGCATGATGAAGGTCGACGTGCTGGCGCTGGGCATGCTGACCTGCATCCGCAAATGCTTTGACCTGATCGCCGACCACAAGGGCGAGCGTTGGGAGCTCGCCACCGTGCCGCAGGACGAGGCGCCGGTCTACGACATGCTGTGCCGCGGTGAATCGCTCGGCGTGTTCCAGGTCGAAAGCCGCGCGCAGATGAACATGCTGCCGCGGCTGAAGCCGCGCACCTTCTACGACCTCGTCATTGAAGTGGCGATCGTGCGGCCCGGCCCGATCCAGGGCGACATGGTGCATCCGTACTTGCGGCGGCGAAACGGCATCGAGAAGCAGAGCTATCCGTCGCCGTCGCCCGAGCATGGTCCGGCGGATGAACTGTACAAGGTGCTGCACAAGACGCTCGGCGTGCCCCTGTTCCAGGAGCAGGCGATGCGGATCGCGATCGAGGCCGCCAAATTCACCTCCGAGGAAGCCAACGGCTTGCGCCGATCGATGGCGACGTTTCGCAACGTCGGCACCATCGGCAAGTTCGAAGACAAGATGATCGGCAACATGATCGCGCGCGGCTATGCGCCTGAATTCGCCAAAAACTGTTTCGAGCAGATCAAGGGTTTTGGCAGTTACGGCTTTCCGGAAAGCCACGCCGCCAGTTTCGCCCAGCTCGTCTATATCTCGTCATGGCTGAAGCATTACCATCCCGATGCCTTCTGCTGCGGCCTGCTCAATTCGCAACCGATGGGCTTTTACGCCCCGGCGCAGATCGTCGGCGACGCCCGCAAGAACGGCGTCGAGGTGCGCGAGATCGACGTGTCCTTTAGTTTCGCGCAGAACACGCTGGAGGAGGGGAGTAATGAATATTGTGCCGTCCGTCTCGGCTTCCGCCAGATCGACGGATTTCACTGGCTCGATGAAGATGAGGAGCGGCTGAAGCGAATGCAGATGTCGTTCCGGGATGCATCAGAGAAAGAATCCTATTTGGCCAGCCGCACCGGGACTGTGCTCCCTCTCCCGCTTGCGGGGGAGGGTCGGGGAGGGGGTGTCTCCACGAGTCCTAATGTCCGTGTGGAGAGAATTTCCCCCACCCGGATCGCATCATTCGATACGATCCGACCTCAGAGCGAACTTGGCTCGTCTCGACCCCCGCAAGCGAGAGAGGCGAAGAGTCCCCGCGGATCAGCCACTGTGGAAGCAACCGACTGGGCCGACCGCATCGTCGCCGCCCGCAAGCGCCGTCCCTTCACCTCGCTGGAGGAATTCGCCCGCGACACCGGCTTACCAAAACGCGCGCTGATCCTGCTGGCGGACGCCGATGCCTTCCGCTCCATCGGGCTCGACCGCCGCGCAGCGCTCTGGGCGGTGCGGCGGCTGCCCGACGACGTGCCGCTGCCGCTGTTTCAGGCCGCGATCGCCCGCGAGCAGCCCGACGAGAACGCCAAGCCGCTGCCGCTGATGCCGCTGCCGGAGCAGGTGGTCGCCGACTATCAGACGGTCCGGCTGTCGCTGAAGGGCCACCCAATGGAATTCTTGCGCGAGAAGTTCACGAAGGAGCGAGTCGTTCCCTGCCGGGACGTCAACCACAGGAACGACAAGCGCCGTGTCAGCTGCGCAGGCGTGGTGCTGGTGCGCCAGCGCCCGGGCAGCGCCAAGGGCGTCGTCTTCATGACGCTGGAGGACGAGACCGGCATCGCCAATATCGTGGTGTGGCCCAAGGTGATGGAGCAGTACCGGAAAGAAGTGATGGGCGCCCGGCTCATTCTGGTCGAGGGCTACATCCAGAGCAGCCCGGAGGAGGTGACACATCTGGTGGCGCAGCGGATGGTCGACCGCTCCCACGATCTGATCGGCCTTGCCAATGATGCGCTAAGCCGCAAGCACCCGGTGCCGGCGGGCCCGGCGCTGGTCGAACCTCTCAACGACGACCGCCGCGACCATGCCGATACACCCGCGCAAAAAATCCGCCACCCACGCGACGTTCGCATCCTGCCGCCGTCCCGGGATTTTCATTGAGCTGGTCTCTTCTGCGGCTGTCAGTAGAGTACCGGAGCGAAAGCTGACGCTGCCTTCACGAAGCTCGCGCCCTATCAGTTCCTGAAGCTGCCGCAGAGAAGATCGCCTCTACGTTCTCCGGCGAAAAAAACTCCGTCGGCGATATCGTCCCGGCGTTCAGACGCGCAAAGCCATCCATGGCGGCCTTGTTGCCGTGAACCGCCTCAAGGATCCGTTGCAGCTCTGGGGGCGGCGGTTCAAGCGTGGCGAGGTCGCAGGTGAAATCATACATCGCGCCGACGTCCGCGTCGCGGATGCGCCGGTACTCGGCCATGGCTTCCTCGAATGGCCGCGCGCCCGACAAGGATTGGTCGATTGCCCCGGCGCAGAGTTCGGCGTCCCGGAAGGCGTCGAGAATTCCCTGTGCGGTTATGAAGTCCCTGTTATAGCCGGCGTCGCCTGCGAGAGCCCAGCCGGGACCGTAAGGCTTGCAAAAATAGTTCGGGACCGCAGCTCCAGCGAACGGTGCTTCACGCGTTGCGCTCCGCAGCCGCTTCGCAAAGTCCGGCGCCTGCTCGATTGCCTTCAGGTAATTGCCCTCGATATCCCGCTTGTTGTCCGCAAATTCCGCGTAAGGCCATCCGGCAATGACGAGCGTCAGGTCGTCATGGGTCGGCATTGCCGCAAAGGCGCGCCTGTCGCGGATGAAGGTTTCAAAGCGGCCGTCGGTGGGCAGTCCTCTCCAATAGCTGTAGTAACCCGCCAGCAAAGGCGGCTTGTCGCGGTAGTGCTCGGGATGCACCGCCTCGCTCAGCATGGAATGCCGGCCGTCGGCCCCTACGACAATATCGGCATATTCTGCGATGGTGCCGCCCTGCTTCGATCGACCCTTGATGCCGACGACGCGCTCTCTCTCGATAATGATCTCCTCGACGACGAAGCCCTGGCGTACCTCTGCACCGGATTCGGCAGCAGCATCGACCAGCAGCTTGTCGAGGATTGTCCGCCGCGGGCAGTAGGCGACGGCGTCCTTGTCCGTGCCCGGCGCGCCGGCAATCGTGAAGGCGCCGAAGTCGAAAGAGTAGGTGTGGATCGGCGGGCATCCGGTCGCCACCAGGTGGTCGAGCAGCCCCCATCGTGTCAGCGCGTTCACGGCGCGGGGATGCACAAGATGCGTTGACACCGTGTCGCTCGGGAATGACGCGCGATCGACCGCCAGCACCCGGTATCCCTTACGCGCCAGGAGCATCGCGGTTGGCGAGCCGGCGCAGCGCGCGCCTATCACGATCACGTTGAATGCCTTGCCCATCGGAACCTCCTTGCAAAGTTCTTCCGTGCCGGTTCATGGCAGCCAGGCTGACTGGTCGCGTTGGCCGGACTCGTGGCATTCGAGCCTAGCTGGAAGCCGAAGCCGCAACTTTGCCGAAACTCCGTGGTTCTTTGCAGCCGGGTCGGGTCCACGGTCGACGGAGCACGGAAATGGATGCTCTATCGGAGGCGCTGGCGTCTGTGCGCATGACCGGCGCCATCTTCTACCACGCGGAGTGCACAGCGCCCTGGGGGTTCCGGGTGCCGCATCTGCGAGACGTTGGCCACGTGCTTGCTCCCGGAACCGAGCGGCTGGTCAGCTATCACCTGGTCACCCACGGCAAGGCTGTCGTGTGCTTTCCGGGCGAACCGGATATCCCCGTCACGGCGGGGGATATCCTGATCATTCCGCACGGCGATGCGCATACCGTCTCGAACGGCTCGCCATCGGCCTTCATGGACAGCGGGGCCTCGCTCGACAGCTATCTCGCGGGCGATCTGACGACGATGCGATTGGGTGGCGGCGGCGAACTGACCCAATTTGTCTGCGGCTATTTCGGCTGCGAACGTCATGCCGAACGGCTTTTCCTGGCCGGCCTTCCTCTGATGATCAAGATCAACCTGCGGGGCGACCCGGCCGGCGAATGGCTGGAGAGCTCGGTTCGTCATCTTGTCGCCCAGGCTGATTCCCCGCGACCGGGACAAGCGGTGCTGCTCTCCAAGATGGCGGAAGCGCTCTTCATCGAAACCATTCGCCGCTACATGGAGGCGTTACCGGCCGAACAGACCGGCTGGCTCGCCGGCGCGCGCGATCCGGTTGTCGGCGGCGCACTGGCGCTGCTGCACCGAAAGCCCTGTCATCATTGGACCGTGGACGATCTTGCTGCCGCTACAGCGGTTTCACGCTCGGTCCTGGCCGAAAGGTTCTCCCGCTTTCTTGGCGAGCCGCCGCTGGCCTATCTTGCCCGCTGGCGATTGCAGCTCGCCGCCAGGATGCTGCAAACCACACGGGAGCCGGTGATACAGGTGGCATCCGAGGTCGGGTATGACTCGGAGGCGGCGTTCAATCGGGCGTTCAAGCGCGAATTCGGTATTCCGCCGGGGCAGTTCAGGGGCCAATTCAGCGGCCAATCGAAAGGATCGCGCCCGCGGGCGGGAGCGGTTGGAGGTGTGCGCATTCCCTCGGACGCGGCGTGAGAGGAATCGAAAAGGTATCTCAATGATGACTTCGCCGGCGATCCACAGATCCGCTGGCTCCGATCTACCAGTAGATCAATCCCGTTCGAATCGTTCCGAATCCACTTCTCGCAAAGATCGCTGCGATCTCTTGCTTTTCGGCGCAATGTGCAGCGAGGGTTTGGTATAACCGTGCCTCGATGAAGGGGGCATGTTCCCTGCTGGTTGACGCTGCATCGGCAGTCGCGGATATCAGCGCGCTGATTTGGCGTATCAAAAGATCGTCTGTCGATGGCTGCATAACCTTCTCCTTCGATCTCGGTCCGACAAGATGATTCCTGATTGCGGTTCACTGCAAGTCGGCAAATGCCGGCTGCGACAGATTGCTCGCGCTTCATCAAGTTTCAGCGAGCGAGGGTGATCCTGCGCATCTCCTGCAACCGAGCCAGACAATATTCCCGGTAGAGTAGATTGATGAGCGTCCCCATGATCGACTCCATGTCTGATCACGGAATCATGTTACGACGTCATCGTTTCAGAATTTTTTCCTCGGCCGAAAAAATGGTTTCGTGCAAGGCGCGGAATACTTCATGCTGTCTGCGGGCGACGAAATACCCTCACGGCGCGGTGACTGTTATGCATCATACGCGTCGGATCGCTCCTGCGGCTTGATCTCGCCGCGGCCAGTCCCGGTACAATCGAACCCTGGCTCAATCCGGCTTGGTTTCGCTCTTGCGCTCGCTCTTCCCGCCGTCCTTGAGGTCGTCCTCTTCCTTCACCAGTGTCAGCAACCTCAACGTCAGGAACGTAAACACCGCCACCGTCACGGCGACGTCGTAGCTGCCGAGCCCGACGGAAACGCCGATCGCGCCGGTGGCCCACAGGCTCGCGGCGGTCGCCGTGCCCTGCACGGTAGTGCCATGCTTGAGGATCGCGCCGCCGCCGATGAAGCCGATGCCGGTGATCACGCCTTCGATGACCTTCGACATGCCATCGGGAGAATTCACCATCAGCTGTTCGCTGGCCTGCACGAATCCGCAGCTTGCCATCGCAACCAGCGGAAAGGTGCGCAGCCCTGCGCTCCGCGCCCGCTTTTCACGGTCCCAGCCGATCGGAACGGCCAGCGCGAAGGCCGCGGCCAGCGCCAGAAAATGAATACCTATCTGAAACCGGTCCAAAACACGCCCTTCTGAAACAAAGCCCCGCTACCCGCGAACGTGCGGGTAACGCGGCAGGGCAGCGCAAAGTTTCAGCGCGGGGATTGTATTGCCGGGGGGCTGCCGACGACGGTCGTGCCCGGCGCCGCGCTCGTGATCGCTGCCGTCGTCCGGTACTGCGGCAGATGATTTTCCAGCGAATAGAACACGCACAGCGCAAGGCTGGACCAGACCGCCAGGCTGAAATAAAGCGACATCCAGGCAATCTCTTCTTTCCATTCGCGCAGGTCGTGCGTCACCACCCAGCGCGTGCTGACGTCGCGCAGGCCCTCGCGCGGCGTCAGGCGCTTGTCGCCATCGGCTTCTCCGGTCCGCCAGCGCTTCAGATACATCGGGACGTCGATCGTCATGAGAAACGCCAGAAAGCACGCAATGCCCGCGATGGCGACGACGAGGATGGCACGAACCGCACCGTTGAACTCCGGCAGCAGGCGGCAAAGCGCGACGCCGATGGCGAAGAAGGCAACCGCCCACAGCGAATTCTCGATGGCGTTGCCAAGATAATTCCGGGTCAGCACCGCATACCATGACAGGCATTCCGCGATCAGGATCAGCGGCACGATCACCCACGCGACATTCGTCACGGTTTCCGCGCCGGTCATCGTGCCAAGCTGGTGCAGGATGATGGCCCATTGCGCCACGAAGCAGATCTCGGCCACGGTCGCCACGGACCGTCCGACCATGACGCTCGACAGCCAGGTGTCGAACAGGCAGATGCGCTGCACGTCCGCGCGCGGCAGAAACGACCTGAAGGCGCAGCCGAACACATAGGCCGCGCAGAACAGCAGCATGGCGCCGGCGCCGGATAGGCTGCCGACGGCTCCAGCGGGCGGAATCGGAAGCTCGCGGTACAGCACGAACCAGACGGCGATATTGACGCCGCTCACCAGCGTCAACAGGGCCCACCACCAGGACACGGGATTTGACCAGGCCAGGGAACCTGACCGCGCCTGCCATTCCAAGCTCATTAGCTGCTCCGCCGTAATCGAACTGACATATGAATGTAATAATACATTCACATATGTCGAGCCGAATCACGACCAGAGTATGTCCGGGGCTAGGGACGGAGATGGCGCTTCGGCACGGAGGAGGGCTGCGATTGTGACAACCGGGCCGATTGAGCCAACTGAGTCCGGCCGATCTCAGAGTCTGACTTCAAAAATTATGGGTAATTGAGCGCGGCCTCACCGCGAATTCGTCATGCCCGGGCTTGTCCCGGATCCACCGCACTTGCTTCGGCAAGAACAGACGTGGATGGCCGGGATCAGGCCCGGCCATGACGACAAAAAAAAATGAGCCCGATGGTCAGACTCTCAAGACAGGAATTTCACACCATAGGTCTTGCCCCGGCGCCACACCACTTCGCACGACTGGCGCGTCGTATGTTCGGGCACCAGCGCCAATTCAAAACTGTCCCGGATATCGAACGGAGCATCGGTCACAATCTTGGCGCCGCCCGGCGAGACGTCCAGGACGACGCACTCGATCTTCGTCACCCCGTCGTCGGTCGTCACCCATGTCGGCCGTTTGCGCAGCTGGCGTCGCGGTTCGCGCTGCACTTTTGTCCTTTGCTCGTCGACAATCATCCTGCCCATCCGTCGTTGGACCCAGTTGGCTGGGTCTTCGAAGCAGGCGCCACAATGAAGGTAAGTTCGTAAAGTTCCCTTAGCTTATCGATTCAAATTGACCCGGTTTGCTTCGCGAGTTGTAAGCTTGGCTCTCGCAACTTGCCGGCGCCGGCGGCAGGTTAAGGCCTCCCAAATTGCCTCGAAGGCGGCAAGGTCATCGGAGCGATGCGGTGGCCTGCAAGGCCGACGCGGATACGATCAAGTAGGCGACAGTTATTCCGGAATCGTGGTGGGCAAATCGCCGTAGAAAGACGTGGATGGCCGGGGACGAAGCCCGGCCATGACGAAAAGCGAGAATCAGCTTCTCAGAAATTCACCCGGTTCGAGATCGCGCCGTCGACGACGAGGTTCGAGCCGGTCGTGAACGAGGAGGCCGGGCTCGCCAGGAACACGGCCGCGTTTGCGATTTCCTGCGGCGTCGCCATCCGTCCGGTCGGATTGCGCGACAGCGCATCCTGGTAGCGCTTCGGCATGTTCTGCTCGACCATGTTCCAGATGCCGCCCTTGAAATAGACCGTGCCCGGCGACACCACGTTGACGCGGATTTTCTTGCTCGCGTATTGCCGCGCCAGTCCCTTGGCCATGTGGATCAGTGCCGCCTTGATCGGGCCGTAGGAGCTGGCGGAGTCGGCCTGTGCGGCTGATATCGACGAGATGATGATGAAGGCCGCGTCGCCGGTTTTTCCGCCGCTGGTCTCGAGAAACGGCCGCGCCGCCTCGAAGGCGTTGACGGCGCCGAGCACGTCGAGCCGAAAGTTTTGCTCCCAGGAGGCGGGATCGCCACCTTGCGCCATCGCCCCGGCATTGGAAAATAACATGTCGATGCTGCCGAGTTCGTTGGCTGTATCAGATATCCACGATTTCAGCGCGGCCGCGTCGGTGACGTCGACAGAGGCGCCGTTCACGCGCCCGCCATGCGCCTTCAGCTCGGCGACGGTTGCTGCGACCTGTTCCACATTGCGCGCGCACACCGCGACGCCCGCGCCTTCGCCCGCCAGTGTTTCCGCAATCGCCCGTCCGATGCCACGCGTGCCACCGAGCACGACGGCGTTTCTGCCCTTCAAACCCAAGTCCATTTTTGTTTTTCCTTCATTGGTCCACGGCGCATTGTAGCGATGAAGGTCGTGCGGGAGAAAGCTCAAAGTACATGTGGTCGCAGCTCGCGCCAAACCGTCATGGCGAGCCAACGGGTCGGTGCGAAGCGCCGCCGGATGACAGGCTCCGCGAAGCAATCCAGAGCTCAGCTCGGGGATAGCTGGATTGCTTTACGCGCAAGCCCAATTTCAATGCGCAACTGCGACAAGCCGGCCCCCAAATCAATTCTGATTTTCAGAAATCGTGTCAAGCCCAGGAATCAAAAATATTCCGCTTAACTTCGCACGCAAATCAGCGGCATAACTCCGCCCGTCTCCCGCGGATGAGGGGCGTTGGCCATCGTCACGAACGTGCGGTGAGATGCGATGGACGCTGATGGCGCGCTCGACGTACGCGCCGGAAGCGTACGGCGAAGTCGTGTGGTTCGGGCGCCGCGGTGCTGGCGTTAAGTCCTTAAGAAGCGAAGCTTCTCGGGGGCGACGGAGGCAAAAGAGCCGTTCTCCGGGAAGAGCACGAAGTAAGCCGTAAAGCCATTGCGCAGGGAAGGCCGGAGTGTTTCCGCTGTACCTGTATGCTCGTGTGCGTTTCTTGCTATGCGCAATGGCACACGAGACCTCGGGTGCAGCAAGCACCCGGTCTTCCCTGCGCCCTTGTGTCCAGGAAATCTGTCAGAATGTGCGAACGGGCGGTTGCGCACCAACCGCCCGTTGCTGGAACTGAGCCCGTTGCGCCCAAAGGCGACCGAGCCTGTGTCAGAGCGAGGGACAGCTCCGGTGTCTTCCTCAACCCGAACAGTTGCAAGGGCTTCGAGCCCGAACCGAGCAAGGAAGGGAGTGGATGATGGCACAAAATGCTCATGTTGTCGTGGGTATCGATGTCGCCAAGGACAAGGTGGATGCGTGCATTCGTGCGTTGGGATTACGGCAAACCCTCCCGAGCACGACCCAGGGGCACCGTAAGCTGGTCGCCTGGCTTCGCAAGCACCAGGCGAACAAGGCGGTGATGGAGGCGAGTGGCGGCTATGAGCGTGCCTGGGCCAAGGTGCTGCGCGACGCCGGCATCGAAGTTCGGATCGTCGACCCCAAACGGGTCCGCAGCTTCGCGCTATCAGCCGGACGGCTGGCCAAGAACGATACGATCGATGCCGAGATGATTGCCTGGTTCGCCGAGACATTCAGCGATGCGCCGGGCCAGAAACACGATGCGGCACAAGAGGAGCTGCAGGCACTCGTAAAGGCGCGCTTAAGCCTGATTGATTTTAGGATGCGCTTGGTCAGCCAAAGCGAGCATGCCGCGCCGGGATTGGTGCAGAAGGCGCATGCCCGCATCTTGAAGAACCTGGCCTGCGAGATTGCCAAGCTCGAGGCCGCCATCTGCGCCAAAATCAAGTCCATGCCGGATTTTGCGGAACGCGCCGAGATCATCGAGAGTGTGCCGGGGTTCGCCGAGACGAGTTCGGCAAACCTCCTTGCAGGAATGCCGGAGCTTGGTCAGGTGAGCAACAAGATCGCCGCGGCCTTGATCGGGGTCGCCCCCTATGACGACGACAGCGGAAAGCGCCGCGGCGAGCGCCACATCAAGGGAGGCCGCCGCTGGGTCCGTAACGCCATCTACATGCCCTGTGTTGGCGCAGCCACGCTGAACAATCCCGTGCTGAAGGCCTACTATCAGCGCCTGATTGCCAAAGGAAAAGAGCCGAAGATTGCCATCATCGCCGGCATGCGCAAGCTGATCATCATCCTCAACACCATGATCGCACGACGGCAGAAATGGGATCCCAGCCGTTACGCGTTGAGCTGACGAGCCACCGCGATCGGTTCCGCGACCGAGCGCTTGCAAAGCCGACAGACCGGTGAACGGGCGGGGTCAAGGCCGCAGCCGCCGTAGGCGGGGGCGCGCCAGCGCCAGCCTTGAGGCCGGCCGATCACCGGGCTACTTCCAGCACAGTTGCTCTGCATGAGAGGAGGGCAAAAGAAGATCCAACCTCGGGCGCAACATGCCGCGAGATCGCGAAACTGTATCCAACCGTCATTGCGAGCGCAGCGAAGCAATCCATGCATCCGTTATGCCATGCGATGGATTGCTTCGCGGAGCCTGTCGTCGGGCGCGCATTCGCGCGACCCGTTGGCTCGCAATGACGTGGAAAGTCCGCAGTGTATTACTCCGGCGCCGCCCCAACCGGCGGGCCGCCGGGCGGACGGTGCAGGAAGGTGATCGTCGCATAGGCGCCGACCCACGAACCAATTGCTGCGAAGGCGACGTAGACCCAGTTCTCGGTGTAGCTGATGACGGCGTAGGAGGAGAGCAAATACCAGACGCTGCTCCAGGTCGCCGCCGGCACGCGCTTGCGGTGTACCACCGCCGAAGTGAACATCACATAGACCGCGTCGGTCCCTGCGGTCGCAAGGAAAACGGCTCCCGCCGTCAGGGGGTCGATGGCAGCCATTGCAACTCCTCTCCTGGTC